>JBPEWV010000207.1:0-6821 GCA_052032335.1 Pleionea sp.
CGGTTGCGTTTTCTTCGGTAACGATCATCAACCCGACTCTCACAGCCAGAACACGACTGAAATCGGTCACTTGATCGGCCGATAAGTATTGATTGACAACACCATTGGAATCACTGTCAACCCCGTATAAAACTTGAAAACTTTCAACATTCTCTACAATCGGTTGGGGCCCTGCAGCTCCACTGCCATCGCACATGAGCGTATCGCCATCGACATAAATCACATTCGTAATGTTTGCTCCGGTAATTGCCTCTCCATTGCAATCTTGGCCCGAGTCAATATTAAATTGCGTAGGACTTATTGAATCACTGGTCCCGCCCAAAGTACTGTTATCTTCACCAGTCAAAGCTACTGGAGTGCCTTGAGGAATATCATCTTGCCACCCAGCATTTTGAATCATACTTTCTAAATACATCAGGGCAAATCGTCCGTCGGTTTGAACATTCGCAAGCTGTTCTTGAGTGCGATAGGTTGCTCGACTACCGGAAAAAACCGAAATGACTCCAGCTAACAATATTAGTCCCAGCACACCGGCAACTAACAGCTCAACTAAACTAAAGCCACCGCTTTGTTTCATATTTGTATCGACTCTATTCATTAAGGTATCACCTCAAAAATGACGCAGTCTTTTGTATCGGCAACATTTAAAGCAGCACACCTTGCATTGATAAAATTGTCGGTTGAGCCTTGCCCTAAATCTTCTCGGGTATCCACTGGTGTCCATGCGACGGCAATCTGTAATCGATTGCCTGAAGGGTTGGCTACAAACACCTGCCCCTCCGGCAACTCATCTCTCGACATGGAACATACTTGCCACTTATCGTAGAGTCTAAGCTCGGCTTCAGTGCATGCATTATCCTCACAGGATGTAACAGCAGCCTCACAGGTATAAGGGGTGTCTGTATAGGCTGCAATTAAGTCTGCAGTTGTGACATTACCGCCGAAAAATGCCATTTTTGATGCTTTGATGCGTGCAGCTAGATCGTGACCTATCGAAGTCGCCTGACTTCTCAAATAACCACTCTGGTTATTACTGATGCTGGACAACTGTAGCGCTGCGACTCCCAACATACCGACCGCCAAAATCAGAACTGTAACCAAGATCTCGATTAAAGATACACCTTTACTCTTAACTATCATGAACAAGCTCCTTCAGGTGCCTCAGTATTAGAAACCCCTCCACCTGCGCTAATTGTTAATACTCTTCCTTGACCAGCACTTTGAGCAGAATCATAACAAGTTGTAACGGTAACCTGACCAGCACCATCGACTCGAAAACCGGTCGCTCCAAATGAGATAAAGGTTCTGTTGTCACTGATCGCAACGTCCAAAGCATCGCCCTCGCACCGGAGCACTTGCAGAACTTCATCTAACGTACCATCACTATTACTATCGGAACCGATTTGATAGACCGGTTGACCACCATCATCTCCGAACAAAACAGAGATATTTATTCGCTGAGTAATTGCTTCTGACTTCGCAAACTGAATGGCAGAAGCAACTTTATTAGAACAAGCAGCCAACTGATTTCGTTGGACAGTATTTTGAAAGGCAGGAATGGCCAAAGAAGCCAACACAGCCACCAAAGCGATGGTGACTATCAACTCCATTAAGGTAAAACCCTGATTCCGCATAGCTTTATAACTCTTAAAAAATTATGAATTTAATAATAGCGTATGCAGAATCACAAACAACAGGAAGGCGATAAGCGCATTTCGCTTACCGATAAACGGTTAAGTCATTGAAATATAATGCGAACTTTGTCACATAATATCGCTTGATATTACTAACGCAGTTCGCTGGGTAGCACAAATACGATATCTTCAGGCTTTCCGGACAGTTCAACAGCCTCGACCCCACCGAGCTCTTTCAATCGCTCGATAACGTCTTTCACCAGAGATTCCGGAGCGGAGGCTCCGGCGGTAACGCCAACCTTGGCGCAGCTTTCCAGCCACTTTGGCTGAATTTCTGCGGCACTATCAATTAAATGCGACGCAGTTCCCTGCTTTTCGGCCAATTCACGCAAACGATTGGAATTGGAGCTATTTTGCGAACCGACCACTAGCACTAAATCAACTTGCTGGGCAATATTACGAACCGCATCCTGACGGTTTTGCGTCGCGTAGCAGATGTCGTCTTTGCGAGGTCCTTGGATATTGGGGAATTTAGACTGTAACGCGTCAATGATCATGCTGGTATCATCCACTGACAGAGTAGTCTGGGTTACAAAGTGTAATTTGTCAGGGTTTCTTACCGATAAAGACTCTACATCGTCAACTGTTTCGACCAAATAAATGCCAGCGTTATCGTTGTCATATTGCCCCATGGTCCCTTCCACTTCTGGATGACCTCTATGTCCTATCAAAATACATTCTTCACCTTTCTTGCTGGCACGGGTAACTTCCATATGAACTTTGGTGACCAAAGGGCAGGTCGCATCAAATACTTTCAAGTTCCGGTTTTCTGCGTCTTGTCGAACTTGTTGCGACACGCCGTGAGCACTGAATATACAGATACTATCAGAGGGTATTTCAGACACCTCTTCAACAAATACCGCACCTTTTTCACGCAACCCATCAACCACAAATTTGTTATGAACCACTTCGTGACGCACATAAATCGGAGCACCAAAAACTTCTAATGCGCGATTGACAATTTCTATTGCCCGATCGACTCCAGCACAAAATCCACGAGGATTGGCGAGTAAAATTTCCATAATCTTTGTCTCTTACTTAATGCGTCACTGGTGGTGTATCAATGGAGAGAATTTCAACCTCAAAGGTCACATCGTGTCCTGCCAGTGGATGATTAAAGTCCACTTTAACAGAATGCCCCTGTATTTCCGACAAGATACCGGGCAACGAAGAACCATTCGGTTGCTCAAACGCGACAACCGCACCTTCTTTCAATTCTAAATCCTGAGGAAACTGGTGAATGTCCATAAACTGAATTAAATTGGGATCGGGCTCACCAAAGGCGTCTTTTGCCCGTAAGGTAAATTTCACCATTTCACCCACCTTTCGCCCTACCAGTTCGGCTTCCATCGCTTCACTGACCGAGTCGTTACCCAACTCAATTACTGAAGGCTTGCCATTGGCACGACTAGAGTCGGCGACACTGCCGTCACTTAGCTTTAACGTCATGTGAGCGTACACCAAGCTATTAGCATCCACTTTTTGATCAATAATTTCAGTCATTTTGCTTAGCTTTTAAATTTTCAGTATCCAGAAAAACGGCATCAATAATTAACATGGCTGCACCAATGAATACGGCGGCGTCTGCAATATTGAATGCAGGCCAGTGATAGCCATCTTTTGCAATGTACCAATCGATAAAATCGACAACATAGCCATAGGATATACGATCATAAACATTGCCGAGAGCACCACCGAGAACAAAACTCAGCGCAATACTGAGCCAACGCAATGAATGACTGAGTTTAGCCAGCCAAATAAAAATACCGATGCTCACCGCAATGGCAAATCCCGCCAATGCCCAAACCTGCCATCCTCCAGCATCCGCCAAAAAGCTGAAAGCAGCGCCGTAGTTGTGCGCCAGTCGAAAATCAAAATGAGGCAGTACTTCGATGATCTGGCCGCCTGCCAAGGCCTCACTGGCCCACATCTTGGTCCATTGATCCAGAATAAAAACGACGATCGTTATCCAGATCCAGCGAAGTCCGCTATTCCACAGTTTACCAAACATTAAGCAAACTCCCGCGTTTCGCCTTCGCCATCAACGTTTTCGACGCAACGCGCGCAGAGCGTCTCATGCGATGGAGTTTGCCCAATATCTTCTCGACGATGCCAACAACGGTCGCATTTTTCGTGTTCTGATTTCGCAATCAACAGTCCGATACCTTCTAAGTCGCTTGCTTCGCCGCCTTCGCCATTTTCCACCGACGCTTTGGACGTAATTAACACAAATCGCAACTCATCCTTAAGCTTATTCAAAGACGCGAAATACTCGTCATTGGCGTAAATGGTCACTTCAGCCTCCAGAGAGCCACCTAGAGTTTTGTTGACTCTCAGCGCTTCTATGGATTTATTCACTGTATTTTTAACCGCTCGAATATTTTCCCAGTCTGCCGTGGTAATGGCGTCACTTTCGTAAGCGAACAGCTTCTCGTACCAAATTTCGGTAAAAATAGTTTCGGAAGACTCACCGGGAATATAGTTCCAAGCCTCTTCACTTGTGAAAGCCAATACCGGAGCCATCCAACGAACCAGCGCCTGAACAATGTGGTACATGGCAGACTGACAGGAACGATGCGCCAAACTGCCTTTCTGTGCTGTGTATTGACGATCTTTAATGATGTCTAAATAAAAGCCGCCCATGTCCATGGCGCAAAAATGGTGAATTTTCTGAACCACTTGCCAGAAAGTGTAGTCTTCGTAGGAAGCTTTAATTTCAGATTGGGTTTTAAGAGCTGCATCGACCGCCCAGCGATCCAGTGGCAACATGTCGTTTGCAGCAACCATGTCAGTTTCTGGCTTAAAACCATGCAAGTTCGCCAATAAAAACCGGGTGGTATTTCGAATGCGTCGGTAAGTATCGGCTGTACGCTTTAATATTTCTTTGGAAACCGCCATTTCGCCACGATAATCGGTCGATGCCACCCACAAACGCAAGACATCCGCACCCATCTGGTTGATCACCTCTTGTGGAGAAACCACATTGCCTTTCGACTTGGACATCTTTTCGCCCTTTTCATCGACCGTAAAACCATGCGTTAACACAGCTTTATAAGGTGCTCGATCGTTGATAGCGACACCGGTTAATAAAGACGATTGAAACCAACCACGATGTTGATCACTTCCTTCGAGATAAATATCGGCGGGTTCCTGCAATTCTTCTCGAACAGCCAGCACACAAGCATGCGTTACGCCAGAATCAAACCAGACGTCCAGCGTGTCGTCGATCTTCATGTAGCGTTCAACGTCTTTGTCAATTAGTTGGTTAATGTCCAAATCGAACCAGGCCTGAATGCCTTTTTCTTCGATGTGTTTTGCAGCTTGCTCCATGATTGATACGGAATCCGGATGCGGCTCACCGGTTTCTTTATCGACTAATAAACAAAGTGGTACACCCCAAGTGCGCTGGCGAGAAATACACCAGTCCGGGCGCCCATCGACCATACCTTCAATTCGAGCCTGCCCCCAATCGGGTACCCACTGCACATTTTTAATCTCATCCATGGCTTTGTCGCGCAAGCCATTTTTTTCCATGCTGATAAACCATTGCGGTGTGGTTCGGAAAATCAAAGGCGTTTTGGTACGCCAACAATGTGGATAACTGTGGGTCAATTTTGTGCGATTCACCATGGCGCCATTATCTTCAAGCAACTGGCAAATCTTGTCTTCAACTTTATAAACATGCTCGCCGGCGACCAATGGCGCGCTGGCCGAATAAACACCGTCTGCACCGACATAATTGAGCAATTCCAAGTTGTATTTTTTACCCATATTAAAATCGTCTGCACCATGATCCGGAGCGGTATGAACCAGGCCGGTACCGGCTTCGGTTGTCACATGCTCCCCCAATACAAACGGCACCCGCTTGTCATAAAAAGGATGACGGACGTTTAGTAATTCCAGATCGGAGCCTTTTGCTTTTGCAACTACTTTAAACTGTTCAACTCCGTAACGGGCCATCACAGCTTCAACCATTTCCGAAGCAAACATAAGCAATTCATCGCCCGAACCAACATCCACTTTAACCAGAACGTATTCCAGATCAGGGTGCAATGAAATGGCCTGATTCGACGGCAATGTCCACGGGGTAGTCGTCCAGATCACGGCTGAAACGTTTAGATTACCCGAATTCTCGTAAGCAAATTTGTCGAGCAACGATTGATCGGCAGCGAATCGCACGTCGATCGATGCCGACGTTTTATCATGATACTCAACTTCGGCTTCTGCCAGTGCAGACCCACCAACCACACTCCAGTAGACGGGCTTTACGCCTTTATGTAAATGGCCATTTTTAACCACCTTAGCCAGAGCACGAACAATGTTCGCTTCAAATTTAAAATCCATGGATAAATAAGGATTGTCCCATTCACCAAAAACACCGAGACGAATGAAATCTTTCTTTTGCCCATTAACCTGTTTTGCCGCGTAATCTCGACATTTTTCACGAAACTTATCGAACGGAACTTTCACCCCCGCCTTTCCGATTTTGGTTTCTACTTTGTGCTCGATCGGCAAGCCATGACAATCCCAACCCGGCACGTATGGAGCATCAAAACCACTCAAACTACGAGACTTAACCACGACGTCTTTTAAAATTTTATTGACCGCATGGCCAATGTGAATATCACCGTTAGCGTAGGGAGGGCCATCGTGCAAAATAAATTTGGGACGACCTGCACTGGCGTCACGAATCGTTTTATAAATATCTTTCTGCTGCCATTTTTTAAGCATTTCAGGCTCGCGTTGAGCCAGGCTGGCTTTCATTGGAAAGTCAGTTTTCGGAAGATTTAATGTATGCTTGTAGTCAGCCATAATAATGTCCAGTTTTGACGTCAAAAATTAAGATTCAATAATCTGTTTTGCGCGCTCAATATCAAGCGCTATTTGTTGTTTTAATGCGTCCAATGATTCGAACTTTTTTTCATCACGCAGTTTTCTTATAAACGACACAGCAACCTCTGCGCCATAACACTCTTGCTCAAAGTCAAACACGTAAACTTCGAGTCGTGCCCCGTGTCCGGTAACCGTCGGACGATGGCCAACATTAGCGACTCCTTTTAAAGGACCTTTCGCCAAGCCATCTATTTGCACCAGATAAACCCCACTAACAGGTGCAACCTTGCGCTT
>JBPEWV010000208.1:0-39546 GCA_052032335.1 Pleionea sp.
GGGTTTTTTTCTGGTTTGATAAAATAAAACTCTTAGAACTTATTTGCCAAAATTTTTTCTGCTGACCATACTCATGGTTAATCTTTAAAATCTCAATGGCTATAGTTATGTTTCCCTCATGGCATATAGATTTATCAAGAAAAATTTTAAGAACTTGTTTATCTATACTGATTTTATTAGCAACTAATTTTTCATCTCCTTGCGCATTTTCAGCCGATGTATTGGTGTTTAACCCACAACCGTTTCGACTGGATGAGCGATTTTCTCGTAGTTACGACCTTGAAGAATACGGCTTGTTGCATCGCTACAGTTATCTTCCTGAGCCTGAATGGCGGCGTTTATTTGATACTGGGTTGATGGCGAGTATTGGCAGTGTTACCTCGAAAGAGTTTTACTCATTGTTTCACCTTCAGCATTCGGTTAAAGCCACCGAGAACTTTTCTCTAGAGATTGAAGCCGACCGTGGCGAAGACTTTGACGGTCGTTATGAGCGGACCTTGTTCGGGTTATCTTATCGCTGGCAGCAATGGGAGTTGTCGGCTTTTTCAGGCTTGGTTGCCGATAAATCGTCGGAAGATATTCGGCTCGACCTCAAATATAATTTTGACGCTAGTAATTTTCTACGAGGTTCAATTGTCGCGGTGGACTTTGTTGCTAATGACAAGCAGGAAGCCATAGAGTACACCCGACTGCCTTATACCTATTATCTTGAATGGGGGCTGGATGTATCGCCTCAGTGGCGTTGGAATTCTTATATTAACTATAACGCACCGTTAACGTTAATTGATCAAGCCAGTTTAGACCGATTTGAGTATGAAAAATTAACCTTGCAATCGGATCTCTACTTTCAAAAATGCGACAGCTATTTATTTTATTGGAGTGTTGCGCTGGAAAAATCAAGTCGGGAGCTATTTCGAGAAAGCACCTATGCTTTATTCGATCGAGATTTTTACAGCTTGACTTTTCGATTCGACCGTCACTTCGATAGTGGAGATGGTTATTGGTTAGGAGTGCGCGCACTAAGATTGACGGAACTGGATTCTGGGTTTTCTGAGATTGATCAACGCTCACAACTCGAGCGTAACGAATGGATTGTATTTGCTGGTTGGCGTTGGCAGGTTTGGGGCAGTCAGTTTTTCTCACCGAATGTCTACATTGACCCCTTGGACAACGGGTTAACTTCTACCAGTCAAACGCAACCATCGATTCGAAATAATGAAACATTGGTCAAGTTAAGCCTTCCCTACGAATGGCAATTTCAGAACGATTTGAAGATTGTCTTAAATACAACTTACGAGGTGGATCAAAATAATTTTGGCGGATTAAACCTTCAGTTTAACTATCCATTTTAAAGTCTAAACACTTCCCTTGATTATTACTGCCTGATGGACAATCTATTCTTATAGAAGGCGTCATCCCGATTTATGGACACCGTTCGTCGGTTGTTCTCTATGATAAAGAATCTTCTACCGTCGCTTCTGCAATGAGAAAAAAAATAATCTTTTATGGAAAAGACTTACATTCATATTGGAATAAAGAATTGAAAATAACTTATTAAAACTTGTTATACGACATAAAAATATTCTATGTCGTATAACAAATAATCATTGTTCGCAGACTGCGACTTAATAGCAGGCGCTTCTGTAAATTAAGTGAACGGTGTTGGACTCTGCAGAGCAGCCATTGCCGTTACACGATTGAACCGTTGCTGTTGCCGATCGAGTCACATTAACGAACTGCGAAGTAGAGGATGTTGTTCTAGTTCCAAAGGCATTCGAAGTCACTTTATAATACGTTGCTCCTGACACAGCGTTCCAAGTTATTGTGTTCATCCCATAACACGCATCCCAATAGCTGTTAGCTCGAGGTGCCACTAACATGTCTCGAATTCTAAGCATCGCTGCTCGAATATCAGGACGGGGGCCAATGTCGAATGCAACGCCTTGCTGAGAGCCCGTTTCAACCAACAGGTTTCTCATTGCGTTGGGATTCAAAACATCACCTTTGGTTGCTTTGTAATGGCCTTGTATGGAAGCAATTGCACCGGCAACGATTGGCGAAGCCGATGACGTTCCGCCAAACCCGTCGCCGTATTGTCGATGGAACCCGCCATCAAACAAACTCGAACCATAATTTCCTGCGCTTGCAACGTTTTCACCCCAAGCGTTGACATCGATGCGAGAGCCATGATTTGAAAACCACAATCGAAACGCATTCTGATTAGAAGAGCCGGCTCCGACCATAATTGCGCCAGAATCACGAACATTACGGTTGAATCGATTGTTGTATATCGCGAGATCTAAGTCTTCGCCCCCGTTTCCGGCAGCCTCAACAACTATGATACCTGCGGCACTGGCGGTTCTTATCGCGTCATAATTCGCTTGAAGCCACTCCATGGGCACACATTCTGACTGATCATCACTGGTGCAAGTATCATCGGATTGGATGTTTCGATTGATTTGCCCCTCAAGGATCATAATGTCACCAGCATTGAGTCTGGAAGCTGCCGCAGAGATTGAACCAGCGGTACTGCTGCCCCAACCTCGAAAACCAAACTGCGATCGATACGCGATACCTGTAATGCCTCTCGAGTCACGCTTCGCCCCCATAACACTGACCACAGCCGTGCCATGGTCACTGTTATTGGCGTCGTTTGAACGATAAAACAACGAAGGTAAGTCTTCGTGTAGATGATCCAGTCCATTTTCTAGATCAATGATTTTAACTCCGACGCCGGTTCCCCCAGTTTGAGTCCAACCGTATAACGCATCGACTCCGTGTGGCGCAGGTTCCAAATAATCCTGTTCGTCTTGAAGATCCGGCGTAACTGCTCCACCACCGCCACCGCCAGGTGGCCAATCGGGTTCGCAACCGGTTAAATCGGGGCACTCTTCGAATATTCGGGCAGATACGACGGGCGTTTCAAATTCAACCACGTCGACAAAATCCAGCTTGTTTAATTTGTTAGCTATCCGTTCAATGTCCTTTTGTGTCATACCGTTTGTAACAGGAATGGACATCCAATTTTCCAACTTGGGTAAAGCCTGTTTCTGTGACATTTTATAGCCATTCGAAAGCGCTTTTCGTCGCAACTCGACCAAATCGCTTTTGGGCAGTTGTGAATGAACCCGCTTCGGCGCGAGACTTTCGGCTGAATAAATTTTATTCAATGTTGATATTAATTGGTCGTGGTTTTTAGACTTCCCGTTACTTTTAATGGTTTTAAATGATCGCGCCTTTTCATCTATCTCTAAATCAACGCTGTCATTGACTTTAAAGTTAATGGCGACAATATCGGTTGAGTGAGCCGTTATTTGACTGGGTTTTTCGAATTCAGAGTGTTGCGTTCCTTTTTTAGAATACGCCTCATTCGTTAACAAAAGCCCTATCAAAAGTCCTATTGATACTTTTATTTTGTTATTCATAAATGTCCTATTTTATTACTTTGGCATCGCGCCTTCTTTCGTATAATGTCACTTTCGAATCGTTATCGTAACGTTTCTAAGCGGCAATAGAATGAATGTCGGAAGGAGATAGTGTCAATAAAGGAATCGCATTATTGAATAAATAATTCAAAAAAATATCGAAATGAGTTTTTTCGGGATTTCTGATCATCTTATTATCTTGAAAAAACCGCTCACTAATGACAACGATGGGTATCGAATTGTAATTGAAGCGGTCGTATCACAGATGCCGTTGAAATTCGATAAGTAATTTACGGTTATTGAACTTCAACTAAGCTGGCGGTAATTAAAAATTGTAAAAGTCGAAAAGCAGTATGACAAAGTTGATACGCGATTAGCAATAGTGGTAAACGCCAAAGACATTGTATCCAAGATAGCTGAAACATTTTTCTCAATGCGAATATCAGGTACACCGCTAACCCAACAGGTAATAATAAGAAATACACTTTATTCGGTAGAATGGATGGATTGATCCAGTAAACCACATTGCCAATAACAAAAGCTGGAATCATTGCAATAAAGACCCACATGAGTAACCAACTGTGCATGTTTAAACTAAAATTAAAGTAATCTCCTGAATAGTATTGGCGATTGGCCAGTAGGATTGCGCTGGCTAAAGCATAAATGGGTACTTGTAAAATAATAAGAGAGCGCGCTAAAACGATAACCAGCTGATTGTAGTTTTGTTCGAACTCTTTGTAGGGAATGTTATTGTTGTTTAAATACTGGTTGAGCTCGCCTTTTATAAAGGCACTATAAGGTTGTAATGTAATTTGATCGTATAAGTTAATATAAAAATCCGTTAACGGCGAGAACATCACAAAAATGACATTCAGTACGAAAAATAAAGTAATGGGTTTTAAATATTCAACCCGCCGGCCGATATAGTAATGGTATTCCAATTCACCCGGTTTAAGAAGAATGGCTCGCAACGTTTTCCAAAGCTTACCGTCGACAGAGGTTAAATCTTGAATGATGTCGGATAGAATGTAATGCAACGACCGAAGTTTATTATTCAGCCGTTGCTCACCACATTGACTACAGAATTCACCTTTTCTTTCTGAACCGCAACTGGGGCACTGAGTGTTTTCTAAATCCATTTTATTAATTTCAGTTTATTTTATGGATTTTTGGGAATGATTTTTTTGATACCGTCGCCATCGGTAGCGACATAAATGTAGCCATCACTCAGTTGTTTTACATTTCTTACGCGACCAATACCTTTCATAACGATTTGGGTGTCAACAACTTTATTGCCATCCAGCTTACACAATACCAGATAACCAAATTTCAAAGAACCAACCAGCAGGTGTCCTTTCCAATCAGAGTAACGATCACTGGTCACAAACGTCATGCCCGAAGGTGCAATTGAAGGATCCCAGTAATACTCTGGCTGTTCCATACCGTCTTTGTGCGTCAATTCGGTGATGGTTGTTCCACTGTAATTAACACCGTAGGTGATGGTGGGCCAACCATAGTTTTTCCCTTTGGCAATTATATTGATTTCGTCACCACCTTTGGGCCCATGCTCGTGGGTCCAGATGGCACCAGTTTTAGGGTGTACTGCCATACCCTGTGGGTTTCGGTGCCCGTAAGAGTAGATGGCTGGCTTGGCGTCTTTGTTATCGACGAATGGGTTGTCATCGGGTACTGCGCCATCGTCTTTTAGACGATAGATTTTGCCGCCATCTGTGGTGATATCTTGTGGCAAGGCATCGCGATCACCTCGGTCACCAATTGAAAAATACAAAAAGCCCTGTTGATCAAATTCGAGTCGACTGCCGAAGTGCCGACCATTGGTCGAATTGGGCGTTGCTTTATAAATGAATTTTAAGTCAGTCAAACTTGTATCGTCGAGTTTGGCGCGAACAATCGCAGTATTACTGCCTCGGCCCTCGCCTTGCGGACTGGACAGTGAAAGATAGATAAACTGATTTTGTTTAAAATTCGGATGAGTTTCGACATCAAGTAGCCCACCCTGACCGGAAGCGGCGATTTCGGGTAATCCTTGCACCGGGGTTTTCGAGCCATCCGCTAAATTAACACGATAAAGCTTGCCTGATCGTTCGGTGATGAGTGCCTGTCCGCCCGGTAATTCGGCCATTCCCCAAGGAACGCTGATACCCTCTACCACGGTTTTTGATTCATTGGCCATGGCGGAAAGGGCGCTGGTAAAACACAGGATGGTGATGATCTTGTGGAGTTTCATATTAAATCCTTGTATCTGTTTTACTCGGTTTTACGTAGTAGCAACCATTTTAGACCATTCGGTGTAAAATCCGAAACCAAACGTGTTAGCCTGCGCTTACTGCAGCCCAAACCATAAGAAGTCAACGTGATAAAACGAAAACTTAAGTTAACGCTAGTCGCTATTGCAAGCTTCCAGTGGACGCCCGCAATAGCCGACGACAACAGTCAATCAACCGACCAAGTGAAACGTCTGGTGGTGATCGCCGAGCGGCAAGCGCAACCAGCGTCGCAAGTTAATGGCAGTGTTACGGCCGTTGATGAAGCATTGAGCCTGATTCAACCGAATCACTTGAATGAGCTGTCGACTGAGGTGCCGGGTCTCTGGATCAGTAAAGGTAACGGACAGGAGCATTTAACCGCCATTCGCTCGCCAGTATTTACCGGACCGGGATCTTGCGCCGAATTTTTGATGCTCCAAAATGGTGTATCGCTGCGCGCAAAAGGCTTTTGTAACGTGAATCAATTGTTCGACAGTTTTTTCGAACAAGCAACTCAAGTGGAAGTGTTTCGCGGTACGCATTCTGCTTTTTATGGCAGTGATGCGGTGCATGGTGTTATTAATGTTAATACCAAAGAATTGGACCGAGTGCTTGAACCCCGTCACTCAGTAAAATTAAAGCTGGGTGACTTTGGTTTTTTACGAGCGGATATTGAATCGGTGTTTGATGAACAGGCGTTCAAGTTTACATCTAGCAAAGATCAGGGTGTTAAACGCAACTCAGGTTTCGATCAACAAAAGCTGCAGTATGAATTGTTGAACAACGCTTCGAATTTCTCGATTCATACGGTTCTGACAGCGAATAATCTTAACCAGGAGACGGCGGGATACCTGCAGATGGGTGAATCGGCCTATCGAAATTCATCAAGTCTGTACGTTAATGAATTTCCGGAGGCGTTTCGCGATGCTCAATCGTTTCGCCTTCAATCGACTGTAAAACCGAAGTCGAAGGATAACTGGTCATTAACGCCCTACCTGCGTTACACCGATATGTCATTCTTAATGCATTTTCTGCCGGGTCAGCCAGTTGAAAACAATGGCCATTACAGTCTCGGAGCGAATGCCGACTTTCGTTTCGGTGAAGAAGAGTTTTTCTGGCGATACGGTATCGATGTGGAATTAACACGAGGCTATCTGGAACAAGTACAGTCTGCGGCAACCGACAGCGGAATCGATTTTCTCGACGAGGTTTTACCCATCGGGAAACATTATGACTTTGAAGTAGACAGTGCCTACCTGGGCAGTTTTATCGCAACTGACTGGCGTATTGATGGTGCTAGCAAGCTGAGCGCCGGTATGCGATTCGATTACGTTCGCTACGACTACAACAATCGCATGCTAACCGGACGAACCAGAGCCGATGGTTCCGCCTGTGGATTTGGCGGTTGTCGTTACACACGGCCTGCCGATCGCAGTGACGACTTTTCGCAGCCGTCTGTGTTTGTGTCTTACGGCTATCGTATTTCAAACGGTCTGAAATATTACGTAAAATGGGATAAGGGATTTCGGGCACCGCAAGTCACCGAATTGTATCGTTTGCAAAACGGTCAGACGACGGCCGAACTTGAACCGCAAGAGGTCACGAGCTTCGAGGCTGGCCTCCGATTCCATGGCGATAATCTGCTAACCTCATTTGCCGTTTTTAATATGAATAAATCCAATGTGATTTACCAGAACACCGAACGCGCCTGGGTTTATAATGCCACTACGGAACATCAGGGCATTGAATGGTCAGCCAACTACGCTTTCGATGAACACTGGTATTTCAACGCTCAGTGGATCTGGGCGAAACATAACTACACCAGTAATAGCCAGCTAACCTCTGAGAATATAGACGGAAATGATATGGATACTGCGCCTCGGCACATGGGCGCCTTATCGGTATTGTGGTCGCCCGTTGCACAATGGGAGCTGCGTACCAGCATCCGGAACATGGGTGGTTATTATTTGAACCCCGAAAACACCGAGCGATATCCGGGTCATACCGCGGTTTCTTTTGATGCGGCTTGGCAACTGTCGTCACAAACGCGGTTGATATTGAATATTCGAAATTTGACCGATCAACGATACGCTGATCGGGCCGATTATGCATTTGGTCAGCATCGATATTTCGTTGCTGAACCGAGAAGGGTTTTCTTGGGTGTGGAACTGCAGCTGAATTAATGCATGGTTTGCGGTAGCTCGCAGTGTCTTGATGCACCTTTATTGTGAAGCATAGATACCTCACTCTCACTCAATGCGTATTGGTGAATCGATACTTCGCCAATGCTACCTTTAAATAAACTACTAACGAAAGACGAACGACTACCGATACGAAGGGGCTGCAAATTGCTAAGACTGTTGGCTCGAATTCGAGGATCAAATTCAATGTCCAGTTGACCATCAACGTAAATTTTCAATCCGTTTGGAGAGTCACGGTCGACCGAAATGGCGACAAAATGCCATTGATTGTCGGCAATAAAAGTACGACCCAAGTAGTTGGTACATGACGATATCTTGGGGTCCAGCGAGCAATACCACTCACCGTTTCCGTCAGCCATTTGGGTGCCAATAAAACCGTTATATATGTGAACATTGTAACCTCTAACATTTCCCGATAGTTTTTCGTCACGTTTGTCGATAATTATATTGGTGGCCAGGCTTGATGTTTTTATCCAGCTTGTGATGGCGTAATCACCCGTATCGAAGTTCAATTCATCACTGTGTGGTATTTCTACGAAGTCGTCGACGCCATCGAGGCAAAACGCACGCGTTTTTTCTTTAGGGTGTAAACTGATCTGGCTGTTTGTCTCGAACGTGGCTTGTTGGCTCGGTTTTGTCCTTGAAAAAAAGCCCAGCTTTGCTCTTGCACTCATGTCTTGAATCGCTTGGTTTACTATGGCCTGGTTGCTGGTCGACTTACCCGGCTTGAGTTGCAATCGCTGACTCCAAATATAAGCAGATTGCTGCATATCAATTAAGTAAATTGATATGTTCCAGATGTCTTCGTCGCCTTCCGTTCGAATAGTTCGCAGCAAGTAATCGGGATTTGGTTTTTCTAGGTTTGTCTGCAGTCGATTGTCTCGTTGTTTTGCGATTATGGAAGACACTTTAATTCCCTTTATTTCGAGTAATGCGTCAAGTAAGTGACTGGCAATGACATCGATGTCACTCTCGATATCTGTATTATGAGATAAGTATTCGAATTGGATCGCTATTGTTGGCTCCCTTTCGCGTTGCTCCGCTTCGCGGGCATTTACCATCGTAAGTAGAATGCCAAATACACTGACGATGAGTAACAGGTAAACAATTGAGCTTGGTTTAATCGGTATCAATGGTTGGTTTTTTTTAATACGTTTGATTTCGACTTCATCAATTAACATGTACCCCTTTTTCGGGATGGTTTTAATGATACTGACATCGCTTTCTGGGTTATCGAGTAACTTTCTTAAGCTGGCGATGTTTCTATTCAGTGAGTTATCACTTGCATGTCGTCCTCTCCAGACTTCTGAAATAATCGTTTCCCGTGTGACTAACTGCCCCTGTGATTTTAAGAGCAATAAAAAAACGTCCAGTACACGAGGCTCAATGGTTTGTTGATTATTTCCGTGTGCGATAGTTAATGAGTGTGGATCAATAATTCGTTCATTAATCAAAAATCGATTTTGGTCGCTGCCCATATCGCAAAATCCATATGTCTTCATGAAGACTTAATATCTTAATCGCTCAGTATGAAATTCATAAGGCATTATTCACATCGAATTCATTATTTTAACTCGAGACCGTGGCACTCTTTTTATGCTTTAGAAGTAAAAGCAGAAAATAAATCGACAAGTTTAAAAAATTATAATTAACGGAGATACGCAATGCATAAGCGATTATTAGTAAGTGCTGCTTCGTATTTTTTTTGTGCATCAGTTATGGCAGTGCCAATCGAAAAAAATAACGAAGTGAGTGAGTCAAATCATGACACCTTAAGAATGAAGTCTCTCATCCCAATTGAAGAACCCTGCCCAATGCAAAAGCAAGGTCGTTTAGCAAAAATCCCGGTTCCGACTGACGACTGTGATGGCGGAGGCGGTGGGCCTACAGGCCCTTATCGTGCACCCAGCACTCCCGGTCAGATTGAATATGATGCTTATACCTTCGGCGACAACCGAATTAGTTGGAGTTCGAGTAATGGTTATAATTACCCCGTGACTTACCGCTTAGAAGAGCAGCGAAACAATGGGACATGGTCGCAAATTTACTCCGGATCTAGAACCTATTTAACAGTAAGCAACAAGTCGAATGGTAATTATCGATATCGCGTTAGGGGATGTAATAGCAAAGGATGCAGTTCGTATCGCACCGGCTTGACCATGAAGGTCAGTCGAGTCACTGAACCAAACTATTCACAGTTGTATCCTGGGCTGGAGAGCTCAAGAAATGGTGACTCTAACTTCAGGTTATCGAATACCGGTTTTGCCGATGTTTCTCGACCCGAGGTCAATAGTGCAGTGATGAAATCATCGTCTTCCGCTCGTACTTCTTCTAGTCAACCTTTTAACCTGGGTGTCGGTTTCAAAATGACTGAAGGTCGGTACGCACCAGAAGATATCTGCATGCGAACTGAGGACCTGTATGTTCAAGAAGAACCGTTGCTAAGTGATTCGTTGGATTTTTATCAAATCGAAACATCAGAAGATCTCTACCAGAAAATGGAAATGGATATTTCGGCCGATATGTCGATGTCCATTGGAGCGTTTTCTGCACAAGCTGAAGGAACCTATAAATTATTTCGTGAAACCGAAATGTCGCGAGACTTCTCTCGAGTACTGGTAAAGTGGGAGCGAAAAGGCAAAAAACTCTCATTGCGCTCGAGCTCGCCAAGACAACTTAAATCTTACTACGTTACCAATTATTTGAATCCGAATGATTCAAACACTACAACTGAAACGCACTTTAGAAATCTCTGCGGTGACAAATACGTCAGCTCTGTAGTAACTGGCGCTCGTGCTTTTATTCTTTTAGAAATTCGTAATAAGAATATAAAGACAACTGAAATGGAAGATATTTCTTACGAAGCGCAAGCAAAATTTGGTGAGATAGTTGACGCTAACTCTAGCGGTACCATCAGCAATGAAACGAAGCAGTTCTTCCAGGAAAACGAAATCAAATTAAAGGTGCTTACACTGGGCGGCAACTCACAATCGGCTGATATACGCAGTATCAGTCTAGAAAGTGTGCGCAGCTATTTGTACAACTTTATCGATCGGGTTGATGAAAGTGGCTATGTGGCACTTCAGAAAGAACTGAGCTTTTATCCGGTACCGACACAGTACAGCCATTTATCACACTATCAGGTTTTCAAAGACTATCGACCAACTCAGCGTCAACTCGCTCGATGGATAGCGTTTGATAATCAAGTTCATGGTCGGTGTGTTAATTTGAAAGATGTTGATGCACAAATTGGTGCGTCCAAGTACAAAAATCGCTGTCACAATGCAAAAATAAACTTTGGTGATCAGGTTAAGCGATGTGCTTTCGGACAAGAGTGGGGAAGCTGTGTCAACCCATCCAGTACCAGTTTGTTGAGTAACTATTATAACAATATTCCTACCTTATACAGTGTTGCTTCTACGGAATATAAAACGTCAACCATACCTTACTTTTACGTCGACAATTGTGGAGCCTTCTGTTCTGGTCGATCGGGAACCCGAACCGCGAAAGTGTGCTTGACCAACAATGAGTGTCTGGTTGATACCAGTGAACAATTTACTCAGGTTTATAATAATGCACTGTACAATCATGGCAATCGGGCGCCAGCGGGTGCTCATGTGCGTGTCGATCGTTCGAACTCACCGAGAGACGGCAGTGCATCGCAAGCAATCGTACCCGACCCAGATAGAACTCGGTGTTTAAAGACATCGATTACTGTGAAAAGTAAAGGTTGGTGGGGCGGCGGCGCTTGGTACGAAGGTGACCAGACCATTCATGGACGATGCCCGGTACAAGAATATTATCAGCTTCCGTAAATCAACATTTGAACTCAACAATAACGACCTTCTAGCATGGGTCGTTATTGTTGTTTTAATGATTTGCTGCGTGTTGAGACGACGTTTTTGACTTTCTGGCGCGAGCCTTTACGCATAAGCGCTCGTTAAATTGCGCCGAATCAATAATAAGTTGCGTTGCCTTTTCCGTATTCATTGGAACAATCAACCATCCGACCAGAATCGCCAATTCGTCAATAAAGTTGGGGTGGCTTGCCAGAAGCGAGATTCCGGGCTGTGCACTGACACCAAAACAAACACTCTTTTTTTGATGCTCGCTTTCGACGATCTGGTGTAGAAATTCGAGACCGGATATTCCGCCTTTTCCATCGGGCTCGAGGTTTACCAATATGGCGTTAAACGGCTCAGTTGCCAGTCGGCGAGTGGCATCACTAGCCGAGTTGCATATCGTGACATTGCAACCGCTCAACAAAAGGCTCTCTTCGATCTTGTAGCTAATATCGATGCCGTAAGACTGAATGATCAATACGTTTAATGCGCTGCTCAAATCCGATCCCAATTACTGCCTATACATAAGAGTCAGTTTAGACCCCGACCGCAGATTTTCCGCAGGCTTACATCGAATTAGGACAATGGCTTACAAATTTATTTCGGATAGGTGCGACAAGGTCATTATCTATTATATAAAATCACTCTTTTGAGATTGAATGGCGATAAAGCTACTGAGCTGTTTTGCCGAGGCGATTATTTAACAGCCTTTTTAAACCGTCCTTTCCATCGTCCGACTATGTCATCGAGCACCGACTCGAGCGGTTTTAATGCACCCATGTGGCAGCCTTCTTCCACCACCGCTCGAAAAGACTTGTTGTCTTGCGCAATAGCGACCTGATACCGAACGCTATCGGTTTTTTGATAACGACAACTGTTGCGTGGCGTCTGTACCATCGCAAACTCTCTGCTTTGCAGCATATCCCTGAGCGCTTGTCGGGTGTATTGGGTAAGAATGAATGAATGCTTGCCCTTTTCTTTGACAAAAGCGACGCCTTCATAGTCGGCCGAAAAGTCAGGATGAATCGAAAGTTTGTAAATGGGACAACCGATGCCGCAACCCAGTGCAATTACCTTCATTGCAAAGGGTTGTTCAAAGTTAAATGACGCAATGGGCGTTTGATGGATGATATCTGGTTTGGGGTTTGGGTAGTTGCTATTGGTTGCTATCGGTTCAACCGTTTGTTTTCGCGATGCCGATTGTTCTTGTGTTGCCGAACACGCTGACATCAAAAGCAGGACGAAAACCAAAAAAAAACTATTTGTCAGTTGCATCATGTAAACCTCTAAAATTTTCTATCAGCTTAATCAGGTTTGCTCGGTGAGTCAAAAGCGAATGATGGTTAATAGTAGAAGGTTAACCAGACAAGATTAATTAGGAAAGACGAAAAAAGAAAAAGGGTCAGAATGAGCTGACCCTTCGGTAATACGTGTTACGCACCAGTCAATTAATACGTCATGCGCTGGTCGATATAAAGAGGTGACTCTGCTGCGAAGTAAGTGGTGGTAAATGCGCTTGCACCGGGCTTGTTACTGCCAGCCAATTCGATGCGGATGGTGTAGGTACCAACGTCCAGCGTATTACCCTGAAAGTCTTTTAGTGAAACTTCGCCACCAAAAGTTTTGCTGTCTCCTGCTGCAATGTCGATTTCCTGGATTGCCATTAAAAATCGTTTGTTAGCTGACCAGCGGTTAACGATCTCACCCTGACTGTTCAGTAATTCGATATCGAACAATTTAGAAGAGTTAAAGGTAAAGGTCTGTGACGAGGCAGTGTGGTTCTTAAGTGTCAAAAACGCCGAGATGCTGTCTTGTTGATTCGTCAAAATTTGACCGGCTGGAAACTGTGCGATCACTTCAATACCATGAAATTTTGGGTATTCTACTCCAGCAATAGTGGCATCAACTAATTGAGTCCAAACTGGACCGGCAATGCTTTGTTCAGCGTATTTAACCAAACCTATTTCGGGTGCGAAAATAGCCGTGCTCAAACCAACGTCGGCACAATGACCGGAAAAACTTAATTCGACTGCGTCAGAAAACTGTCCAGCAACCGAAGAAACCGAAACGTTTTTCGATGTAATAGTGGCTTGAGAAACACAATCATCCACCGAGACGTTATAACTGGTACCGACTGAGTCATTAAAATCAACCAACAGTTCCGATCGTCCTTCAGATGTATACCAACCAATTTGTTCGCTGTTTTCAGAAGTCCAAATCCACTGGTTATCTTTACCGAGGTAAGAGCTGAACTTCTTCCAGTTGCTGCCATAGGTGTCTACTATTTCGACGGTAATTCTGGAACCATCCGGTTTTGCGAACGTTTTGTGATCCGTTTCTGACAGTGTGATAAAACTGTTTGCCAACGTTGCACAACTGGTTAGTGCAATCGTGCCCAAAGCAAGAAGATTGGTTAAGCCTTTCATGGTGTTACTCCTGTAAAATTTTGACTGGAATGTCTTTCGACGGCGTAATTATTGGTAATTTTATTCACTGCTCAACCTATTTAAATTGTTTTTTCGGATTAGAAAAACTAATCGGTTGGCGTGCCGGGTAGAAGCACAAAGGCTTTCAAGGGAATGTGAAAAAAATGTGACAATCACAAAAAATTAAAAATTATTTTGATTTGAGATTGAGAAAGAAAGGCTGCTCTCAAAATATGTGAATATTACCGCTGAAAAGCTTGCAGTTAAAGGATTGGCTAAGGCGTAAGGATTCTTTGGCAAACGAATTTATTTCCACAATAAATAGATGTTTGCTCGCATTTTGAACGATAATTATTGGCTCAGTGACTTTTCAAGAAGTAATGTTTTTAAATCAATCTTGTCATAAATAATTATAATCTTGTCACACCTGAGTCATGGCGGTGTGTATAACCTTTGCTCACTTTGGGAACCCAAATTGGCTGATTCAAAAAATATACATCAATCGTTAAGTCTGGTATTAAAGTCACAGCGAAAAAAATAAAACCGGAGTTAAGCGATGTTAAAAGCAGTATTCGTTGGGTTGGTACTATTGGCATCCCCCGTTTTTGCAAAAACAATTATCCATGCTGGAAATCTGATTGATACCGATACTGGCAAAGTGCTGACTGAGCAGTCGATTGTTATTGAAGACGGGACGATCATGGATATTAAATCGGGCTATATGACAGGCGGCTCGATTATCGATTTAAAAGATCACACCGTCATGCCGGGTTTGATGGACATGCACACGCATTTAATGAGTGGTGCGACGCCAGACTCTTACACCGAACGTTTTTTTCATGAACAATCCTTTTTTGCCATTCGCGCTGTAGTCAATGCGGAAAAAACCTTGATGGCGGGGTTTACCACGATCAGAGATTTGGGCAGTGATCCTAAGGTGACGCGCGAACTGGACAGAGCGATCGATAAACAACTTATTCCTGGCCCACGAATTTACAATGCCGGAAAAAGTATCGCCACTACTGGCGGTCACGCCGATCCAACCAACGGATTGCACATTGACATGATGAAAAACCCGGGGCCCAAAGAAGGTGTTATCAATGGCCGTGAAGAAGCCTTTAAAGCGGTACGCCAGCGTTACAAAGAAGGCAGTGATGTGATTAAGCTGACGGTCACCGGCGGTGTTTTGAGTTTGGCAAAAAGTGGTGATAATCCGCAGTTTACCCGCGACGAACTCGAAGCGGTGGTGGAAGCGGCTAAAGACTACGATTTTACCATTGCGGTTCACGCTCACGGCGCTGAAGGAATGAAACGGGCGATAAAAGCAGGCGTGCATTCGGTTGAGCATGGCACCTATATGGACGATGAAGCGATGCGACTGATGAAAAAAAATGGAACCTATTACGTGCCAACGATTTCTGCCGGCAAGTGGGTCGCAGAAAAAGCAGAAACCTATCCGGCGGTTGTGCAACCGAAAGCCAAAGCCGTAGGACCGAAAATACAATCGACGTTTGCTAAAGCCTATAAAAAAGGCGTCAAAATTGCGTTTGGTACCGATGCTGGTGTTTTCCCGCATGGGTTAAACGGACGGGAATTTGGCTACATGGTTGAAGCAGGCATGACACCAATGGCGGCAATATTATCGGCGACTATCGAGTCGGCCAAATTATTGCGGGTTGACGATCAACTTGGATCCATCAAGCCTGGAAAACTGGCTGACATAGTCGCTGTGAAAGGCGATCCACTTGACGATATCTCTTTAATGGAAAAGGTAAGCTTTGTTATGAAGCAAGGCGTTGTTTATAAACAATAATTGAAGTTTTGACGGAACGCATGGGGTGAATTGTTTCTGGTCTTTGCCTTTGATTATTTGCGATAATGGTGGTTTGTTTTAAAAAAAGCGGATCATCCACTCCGCAGTCGAATGAAGGTTTAGTGCATGAACGATAAACATTATTTACAACGCGCGGTCGAATTAGCAGCAACGCATTCAGCCACTGGCGATAACGGCCCGTTCGGTGCCGTGATTGTTAAAGACGGCGAAGTTGTCGCCGAAGGATGGAATCAAGTGGTGTCGTCGAAAGATCCAACCGCACACGCTGAAGTGGTTGCGATACGCCGTGCCTGCGAAGCGCTGGAGACCAATGAGCTGCAAGGTGCGACTTTGTATTCGTCCTGTGAACCCTGCCCCATGTGTTTCTCCGCCGCAGTGTGGTCCAGGGTTGACCGTGTGGTTTACGCCGAAACACGACAAGGTGCTGCTAGAATTGGCTTCGATGACGAAGTGTTGTATCAGGCAATTGAAAATATGGCGGAGCAAAAGTTGGTGCCATGTGAACATCAGCCACTGGAAGAAGCGACGCGGGTGTTCGATGCCTGGTTAAACAATGAAAAACGTATCCACTATTAAGTCGCAAATGTAAAAACTCGATGCATAAAAAAGCCGCCCTTGGGCAGTGGGCGGCGAATCAGGAGTCAATAAAAAAACTAAGCATTACACTTTTTGCTTGCAGACTTGGTCGCCTTTTGTCTCGAAGACCATCGATACAAACGGCGTAATTTGTCCAAGGGGGTTAATACCAACGCATTGCCAGTTAATACCAGAGAAAATCCGATAATGGTCGAAGTGTGCCAGATGAAACCTTCGTACAAGGTGCTCAACACCACCGCCACCAAAGGAAACAACACAATCACGTAACTGGCTTTTTCCGGTCCGATGTTTTGGAACAATATAAAATAACAGGCGAATGCGATCACTGTTCCAAACACCGATAAGTAAATTAACGATAACCAGTAAGCTGATGTCGTGCCGAGCGTAAACTCGGATCCGTTCACTAACGCATAAACGATTAGCGCGACAGTGCCATACAACATGCCCCAGGTGTTGGCTTGTACTACCGAAATGCCCTTTGCTGAGTTGCGCACACTCACCATATTCCCCAGCGACGCTAATAGAGTTCCTAACAAAGCGAGCGACAGTCCGATAACGGCAGTACCGGTTAAATTAAACACTTTCAGATCTTGCCAGAATAAGGCGACAATTCCGAGTACCCCCATCAGAGCGCCGACAATGACCCGGCCTGCAATTGGCTTTCCGAAGAAAATGCGGGTATTAATAATGTTCATCAAAAGCAAGGTCGAAAAAGCAATCGACGCCATTGCCGACGTTAAATAATTCTGTGCCCAGTACAGAATTAAATAATTAAAACCAAAGTTAAACGCGGCAAGAATGACAATGAAACCGTGATCGCACCAGGGCAATGTCAGGGGGACATTTCGCCACCAGCAAAATCCCCACATAATTAACGCAGCCAAAGAGAAGCGGTAAATTAATGATATTTCGACGGCCACTTCACCAAGCTGGAATTCGATGGCAAACCAGGT
This sequence comes from Pleionea sp., assembly GCA_052032335.1. GTDB lineage: Bacteria > Pseudomonadota > Gammaproteobacteria > Enterobacterales > Kangiellaceae > Pleionea. The sequence goes on from JBPEWV010000208.1 coordinate 17,546, forward strand.
GGAACCCCAGATTAAAACGGTTGTGATGTACAGCAGGGCATTCTTCATTGGTGGGTCTGTTTGGTTTTCAGTGATTCAAAGCTGTAGTTTAAAGGATTTCGGGGTCGCTTAGATACCCGGAAAAGGTTATAAGTAATGAGCTATTGTGACGATTCCCCTTCAATTTCTGTTGGACGGCAGGTTGTCCATTATTGTGTACTCAGCCCTTAAGGCAATAAACGACAGTAAGGGGGACGCAGTGAGGGCGGGTATTAAACCGGCCAATACGCCAATTACAGCCGAGTTGAAGCGAAAAAATCTGTCTGAATCATAAATAGCTCGGTTTCTAGCGAGGCGGCAAGCGATCAAGCGAATGTGAGGCCGTCGCTAAATGGTTTTGGCAATGTCTTACAGATTTTGGTAAGGAGATTTCTGAGCGGGAGCAGATCGATGGCTTTCATCTACGAGATAGGTCTGGTGCTTTGGTTTCAGCCTGCCTTGTTAAAATTGACCATCCATTCGATCAGTTGAGAAAACGGCATTGGCTTGGCAAAGTGGTATCCTTGAATTAGATGGCAACCGAATTGATTCACCGTTTCAAGCTGCGAAGGCTGCTCGATTCCTTCAGCGATCACTTTTTTATTTAATGACTGACCCAGATTGATGATCGCCTTGGTGATGACTTTGTCGTCCGGGTCGTGATCAATGTCAGACACAAACGAACCGTCGACTTTCAAGGTGTTGACCGGAAATCGTTTTAAGTAGGCAAGCGATGAATAGCCAGTGCCAAAATCATCGATGGCGAGTTCGACGCCAATATGGTGCAGTTGATTCAGCCGCTCAATCATATCGTCGCCAATTTCCATCAGAGTTGTTTCTGTAATCTCTAAAGTAATGCAGTTGGGTTTTAAACTTGCATTGTGTAGAGCTTTTTCAACGTCTGCGATTAAGTGCTCATTGCGAAATTGATGGGGCGACAAATTGACCGCGACGCCAACTTTGCTAAGGCTTTGATGCGACTGCCACTTTACACAGTCGTGGAACGCTTGCTTGAGTACCCATTGCCCGATAGGAATGATCATAGCGTTGTGTTCGGCGGCTTCAATAAAATACGCGGGTGACAGTAGGCCCTTGTCGGGGTGCTGCCAACGAATCAGCGCTTCGGCCTTCAACACCTGATTATTATTGGTGTCAATAATCGGCTGGTAATAAAGTTCAAATTGTTGATCATCTATTGCAACCTGAAGCTCGTCGTGCAATTTTTTGCTTTGCGTTAACTCTCGTTCAAATTCGGGATCGTAAAAGCAATAAGTGTTACGTCCGCTGCGTTTCGACTTGTACATCGCAAGATCAGAGTTTTTCAACAAGCTTTCTGGTGTTGAACCGTCGTGCGGATAGATGGCAATACCTATACTGGCGCCGGTATTGACTTGTTGATAATCCAGCTCCAGTGGACGAGATAACTCTTCTATCAGTCGTTCGGCAACCTGCGCCGAACCTTCTCCAACATCTCTAAACTGTGCGATCACAGCAAATTCATCGCCACCCAGTCGGGCAATAATATCAGTATTTCTGAGTGTTTGGTTGATACGTTTCGACGTGTATTTAAGTAAGGTATCACCGGTAGAATGCCCCAAGGTATCGTTGACTTCTTTAAAATTATCCAGATCCAGAAGAATGACAACAAATTGATCTTGACGACGTTTTGCCATTTCAATTTTCTCACTAAGAGCGAGGTGAAATTTGCTTCGGTTCGCCAAGCCTGTTAATGGATCGTGTTGCGCCAAGGCGATCAACTTTTCTTCAATGTGTTTTCGCTTTAACGCGTAGCGAATGGAACGTTCAAGCAACGAGGCGTTCAGTTCTTGTTTTACCAGATAATCCATTGCGCCAGCATTGGTTGCTTCAATATCAACTTTGCGATTGTCCATACCCGTTAATAGAATCACAGCAAACACTTGAAAGGTGTTCGAGGTGATTTCTTCGGTGAGCTCAACGCCCGTGTTCTCGCCCAACATATAGTCGATCAAGTAGACATCGTAACTATTGTTCTCGATGCAGTTTAGCGCCTCATTGTAGGAGGGTGCCCAGGTGATATGAACGTTATCGCCATAAGCTTCATTTAAATAATCTTCCGCTAAAATAAAGTCGTCTTCATCGTCATCTACGATAAGAATGCGATAGTTTGTTTTCTCATTCAGTTGAGATGTGTCGAGAAGCGACTTTTTTATCATGGTTTTTCAGGAAGCTTGACGATTTTGAACCAGTACTCGGAAAATTTGGTGACCAGCTCTACTAATTTTTCAAAAGTAACCGGCTTGGTAATGTAGGAGCTGGCGCCCAAATTGTAACTGCGTAGAATATCTTCTTCTTCTTTCGAAGTGGTAAGTACAATCGTAGGAATGTGTTTAAGCTTTTCATGCTCCTTAATTTCTTTTAATGCCTCGCGTCCGTCTTTTCTGGGCATGTTAAGGTCGAGTAAAATGATGTCGGGCAACGGTTCTTTAACCCGGTCGCTGTAGTCTCCTTGCGCCAAAAGGAAGTCCATTAAATCTTGTCCGTCTTGAGTGAAGGAGATTTTATTTAAAACGTTTGCTTCTTCAATGGCGTCTTTGAACAGTAAGCGATCATCTGGATCGTCATCGCACATATGAATTTGGATCATGTTTTACGATTCCTTTTCCGTGTATTCTTGATTTTCTTCGGTCGATAGGTTGAGTGGCAAAGTTACGATGAATTCTGCACCTTCACCAGCTTGACTCACCACATAAATATCGCCCTGGTGGCGCTCAACGATCTTGCGACAAATTGCCAGTCCAATTCCGGTACCTTCGTATTCGTGTCGTGCATGCAACCTCTGAAATACTTCAAATATTCTGTTCGCATACTTCTCATCCAACCCAATACCATTGTCTTTTACATGTATTTCGACCTGAGTTTCGTCATCATTAACTTTAGACCAGATTTGCACCTTATGCTGAACATTTTGTCTTCGAAATTTTAATGAATTGCCAACCAGGTTTTGGAACAGTTGACGTATTTGCAACTCATCGCCATTCATTTTGGGGAGCGCTCCAACGTCGAGTTGTGCCCCTGTCGTTTCAATGGCAACCTCAAGGTCCGACAAGACACCGGTGAGTAGTTTTTCCAGATCGACTGTTTTAAAAGGGCGTCCCCGGGTGGCGATTCGCGAGAGAGATAAAAGATCGCTAATCAACTGACTCATTCGCGACGCTGCCTGTTGCATTCTTTCCAGATAGTCTCTGCTTTTTTCATCCAGTTGGTCTGCACTGCGCTCGATTAACCGGTCGCCAAATGCTTGTACTTTTCGTAATGGTTCTTGTAAGTCGTGTGATGCAACATACGCGAACTTTTCCAGCTCTTCGTTCGATCGCTTTAGTTCTTTTTCCTGTTGTCGAAGCCGTTTTTCTGAGAATCGGCGCATCATAACTTCACGATTTAACAAGGTGGTTTGCTCTTTGACTTGAAGCGACATTTTTTCAAATTGCTTGGCCAGCATGCCAATCTCATCGCTGCGCTCCAATGGCAACTCTACTATCTCCTGAGAGTGTCCAAAGCTTTGTATACTATTGATCAGTTGTTGTAATGGTGTTGCCAGAGCTCGAATTGAAAAAGTTGCTAATAAAATCGCTAGCAATGCAATGATCAATCCTGTGGCGATCAAGTCAGAACGAATTTCTTGCCCAATGGCCTCGATTTCGGTGTAAGGCTGAACCATTGATAAGACGATCTGCCGGTCCGGATTCAAGGGATCAAAGCTCAGTCGTCGCGTCACCATTGAAAGTTTCTCTCCTTGCTTGGTGAACACATTGCCAGCCATTGCGTCCCCCCTATTGATCAGACGCTGGCTGTTAATCAATTCATTGCCAATGGCGTATTGAACTTTGTCTTTAAATTCAAAAGAGAATATTTTGGATTTATCGGGATGGAAGTAAAAAACGCCATCTGGTCGGGTAATATAAAGATTGGTATTTTTCGGTAGAATATCGGTTGCTTTTTCGAATACCTTTGTCAACTCCATACTGATGACAATAAAGCCATGCAGACGGCCTTTGCTGTAAACGGGGGCGACCGAGCGAATTGTCGGAAGATAGGGTTCTGTTATTTGGTTATTTTCACGGTCCAGCGATAACTGCGATAGCAAAACCACATTGGGTTTGAGTTGGAGCGCCCGCTGAATGTATTCACGATGAATTTTTTCTTGCAGCTGATTGGGCGTAACTATGATAACTCGATGGTTTTTTTTATGGGCAGTGATTTGTTCTTTGGCGCTTGGGTTTTCAGGGTCGCCATTGTATTGAATGTATCGGACTTTGAAATAGCGATCGTTGGCGGCCAAGGTCTGAGTAAATGAAACCGTCAGACTTTCTTTCCATTCCTCTTGCTGGATCAAATCCAGAATATCATCTGGGGTATCATTGGCACTGTCGATTAAGCCTTTGATCAGCCGAGAACGAGCCAGAATAAGTGCGTCATTACGAAGTTGCTGGATGTCTTTTTCTAAATTAAGAGAAATAAAACTCAGGTTTTGCTGTAACTGCTGATATTTTTCATTCACCAACGAGTCGGTCAATTGATTGGACATCACCAGAATAGTGGCCGCTGAGGTAATGACCACCAGAAAAATGGTTGTCAGAAAAAACTTGGTGCGGAGCGTCCAGTTTACCAGCATCCGAGATTTAAACCTTTGATTCAACGGCCTAAAACAGCAGACCTTGGAGTTTTTATGAGTATCTATACACTATAGTCAAAATCTCAAAATTGCTGGTAAACTTTTGAAAAGTCGAGTTATTTCTTTTTCTTACTGTTGAAAAAAATATTGTTGTGTTCGGCTTCAAGGTCCCGCTCGGGAGCGCCTTGCTGAATTAGCTGTTTGAACTGCTTGAACTCTTTGCTGTGCGATGGAATACCCGATACTTCGAGCACCTTAGCAACGCCGGATGCCTGATATTTCATCATTCGATCAACAATATCGTCCCATGGTTCACCGGTTATCTGCTGAATCGATAAGGCAACGTAAAAATCTGCCGGTGACAGCTCCAGCATCTCGTAAGTTTCGATCAGTCGTTCTTCTTTTACGTTAAACGATTGCGCTTGTGTTTTAATGGCTTCAAGCCAATTGTCTCTGGCAACGAAGTTAATGTTTACCAACCAGCGATCCACTTGTTTATCGCCCGACTTAAAGGTGTCTTTGGCGTGCGCGGTGAAGCAGAAGGTACATAACAAAAGGGCGGAAATCAGACGGTTCATGACGCATCATCCTTACAGTAAATAACTTACTTAGGTTTAAAAAATTGTCAGTTTTTGTCAAGCTTGCGGCGCAATTGACAGCGAATTATGTGTTTTATTGCCAGATTGGCAAATAAATTGAATAAAAAGTCACCTTTCGGGTGTGAAACACGTATAATGCGCGCCTCGAAATTTGAGAGAGATATCCTGTGATAGAGAAGTTAAGAAACATCGCCATTATTGCCCACGTTGACCACGGAAAAACCACTTTGGTCGATAAATTACTGCAACAGTCGGGCACTTTGTCTGATCGCGCCGAACCAACCGAACGAGTTATGGACTCGAATGACTTGGAAAAAGAGCGCGGCATCACCATTTTGGCCAAAAATACCGCCATTAAATGGAACGATTACCGAATTAATATCGTGGACACGCCCGGACACGCCGACTTTGGCGGAGAAGTTGAGCGTATTATGTCGATGGTTGACTCTGTATTGTTGTTGGTGGATGCGGTCGACGGACCCATGCCACAAACCCGATTTGTTACCCAGAAAGCGTTCGCACAGGGACTCAAGCCAATTGTTGTAATCAATAAAATCGATCGTCCTGGTGCGCGTCCCGACTGGGTGATGGATCAGGTGTTTGATTTGTTCGATCGCCTCGGTGCAACTGATGAGCAGTTGGATTTCCCGGTAATTTATGCTTCGGCATTAAACGGTTTTGCCAGCGACGATCCGACTCAGACCGAAGGCGATATGACGCCTTTATTTGAAGCCATTGTTGAAATGGTACAGCCCCCCGAAGTGGATATGGACGGTCCGTTTCAGATGCAGGTTTCGCAACTGGATTATTCCAGCTATGTCGGTGCCATTGCCATCGGTCGTGTTAAACGTGGCCGAGTGAAGCCAAATATGCAGGTTTCTATCATTGACCGTGAGGGTAAAACTCGTAAAGGTAAGATTGGTCAGGTTCTTGGCTACATGGGTTTGGAACGAACCGAAGTTGAAGAAGCCGCCGCCGGCGATATCATTGCCATTACCGGCGTTGATGCACCGAAAATTTCCGACACCATTTGTGCGGTGGACACGGTTGAAGCATTGCCGGCACTTACGGTCGATGAGCCAACGGTTACTATGACCTTCCAGGTGAACACCTCTCCTTTTGCCGGAAAAGACGGTAAATTTTTGACCTCGCGCCAGATCCTTGAGCGTCTGGAGCAGGAACTCATCCACAATGTGGCACTGCGTGTTGAACAAACCGATGATCCGGACAAATTTCGGGTGTCCGGCCGTGGTGAATTGCATTTGTCGGTATTGATCGAAAATATGCGCCGCGAAGGCTTTGAGTTGGCCGTGTCGCGTCCAGAAGTCATAATGCGCGAAATTGATGGTCAATTGATGGAACCTTATGAAAATTTAACCATCGATATAGAAGAGGCGCATCAGGGAACCATTATGGAAAAGCTGGGCGAACGTAAAGCCGAGCTGCAAGATATGGTACCCGATGGAAAAGGTCGCATTCGTCTCGACTTTATTATTCCATCGCGTGGATTAATCGGGTTTCAAACTGAGTTTTTAACCGCAACCTCGGGTTCTGGTTTGATTTACCACACGTTTGAACGTTACGACGTAGCAATACCCGGTGCGCTTGCACAGCGACACAATGGTGTTTTGATCAGTAACGGACAAGGTAAAGCTTTGGGTTATGCACTGTTCAGTTTGCAGGAGCGCGGTCGTTTGTTCCTGGGACACGGTGTCGAAGTCTATGAGGGTATGGTGATTGGTATCCATTCTCGGGACAATGACCTGACGGTTAACCCATTAAAAGGTAAACAGCTGACCAATGTACGGGCCGCGGGCACCGATGAAAATCTGGTGTTAACGCCACCCATCATCTATACATTGGAACAGGCATTAGAATTTATCGACGACGATGAACTGGTCGAAGTGACTCCGAAAAACATTCGTATTCGAAAGAAGTTTTTGAAAGAGCACGAGCGTAAACGGGCATCGCGTCAAGCTTAAGGAGTATTCATGAAGCGTTTTTCGCAAGTCAAAGTATCACTCTCTGCAATGGTTTTAGGCGGCCTTTTGCTGGCCTCCTGCGCCAACCAGACCCCTCTTGATGTAACTCGCATGTTATTTGGGTACATCGAGCCGCCAAAAGCTGAATCGGTTATGGAGTCGTTGCGGAAAGAATACAATCGCTGTCTGGCGATCGATAGCGAACGCGATTGTGTGCAGATAGCTTACGATAAAGTTCGAGTCACCCAAGGGCTCGATCCTAAACCTATCCCGGAAGGTTATGTCATTATTGTTCAGGAAGAAATGAATAAACCCGCCGAAACGAATTCGGAAGAGCAACAGCCTTAACCTTTGGAATAAAGCAATAAAAAAACCGGCCAGGGGAGGCCGGTTGAAAAGTGTCAATATTTTGCAGGTAGGAGATTGACGCTTCTAAGTTTAATTTGAGAGCCAGGTCAGCGCTGTAAGTCGGCTCGCAATTAAATGTAAGAAAAAGTCCATTCGCAGTGAGAGATATTTTGCGTGGCAGTAGCTGACTTCCCTCCGGTAAGTGCTAACATTACTAGAACGTAATGCATTGATGCATCAGAATAATGATAACGAAGACCTAAGTAATGGGTGGTGACCGAGTTCTATGCAAGTCTTATATCCGGAAATAAAAGCATACGCGAAACACCACATTGATGTGGGCGATGGGCATCAGATCTATTTTGAAGAAAGCGGTGTCGAGCATGGAACACCCGTGGTTTACGTCCACGGCGGCCCGGGAACGGGCTCGGTTTCTTATCATCGTCGTTTCTTCGATCCCGAAAAATACCGTATTATCCTGATGGATCAACGAGGGTGTGGCCACTCCAAAGCCGACGATGCGCTTAAAGCCAACACCAGCGAACATTTGATCCGCGATATGGAAAGCGTTCGTGAAAAACTCGGCATCGAAAAATGGCTGCTGTTTGGTGGCGGATGGGGCGCCACTTTGGCGCTGTTATACGCGCAGACCTTTCCCGAGCGAACTCTCGGACTGGTTTTGCACAGTCTGTTTCTGGGGCGTCAGCAAGACATCGACTGGATTTTTGAAACCGGTGTACCTCGGCTTGTCCCCGATTACTGGGAAGAGTTTACTCAGTCTCTTCACGCTTCTGACACCCATAATTTATTGCAAATCTTCTCCGAGCGGCTTGAGGGCAGCGACGATCTGGCCCGAATGTCGGCGGCAAAAAGCTGGGCCGTGTGGTACGCGCGAAGCAGTTTATTGCATCATTCGTCAACCTGGATAAAACGGTTTAATGATCCGCATGTCGCCAGCACTACCGCCCGAATCCAGGCGCATTACTTTCGCCACAAGTGTTTTCTGGATGACAATCAACTTCTCAATAATGCTGATAAATTAAAAGATATACCGGGAATACTAGTTCACGGACGTTTCGACCTATTGTGTCCTCTAGACTGTGCCTGGCAGTTACAGCAGCTCTGGCCCATGGCCGAACTTCATATAATTCGCGACGCTTGTCATGCCAATCTTGACCCGGGCATTACAGATGCTTTAATTCGAGCTTCAAAAGATATTCACAGGGTTATAACGCATGATTGCTCTGATCCAGCGAGTGACTGAAGCCAGCGTAACGATAGACGGAACAACCATTGCCGCAATCGACCAGGGAATAATGGCGTTGATCGGCGTTCAACAAGGTGACACAGAACAACAATCCAAACGTCTGGCCGAACGACTTTTGGGCTATCGCATATTTTCTGACAGCGACGATAAAATGAATTTGAACGTGTGCCAGATTGAGGGTAGCGTTTTATTAGTACCACAATTTACGCTTGCGGCCGAGACATCCCGTGGTATGCGACCCAGCTTCAGTTCCGCAGCGCCTCCTGAGAAGGGTGTTGAACTGTTTAATCATTTTGTCGAACAGTGCCAACAGCGCTATCAAGCAATAAAAACGGGCAAGTTCGGTGCCGATATGGATGTACGGCTCTGCAATCAGGGGCCGGTAACTTTCTGGTTGCAGGTGGAGCCCGACCGGTGCGGTAATATTAACCAATAAAATAAAAATCTTAGTGAGATAATTAGAACAATCATGGATATTGGGGGTGCGTATTAAATGTCCAACACTACTTATAACGTCATGCTGACGGGTGAATTGAACGGTGAACGCGACGAGACGGTGGCCGCGTTAGCCAAATTGTTCAAGAAAACGGAAGAGCAAATTGAAAAACTTATAGGGTCTGCTCCAGTTGCAATCAAAAAGCAAGTGGAGGAATCCGTTGCTGAAAAATACAAAAAAGCGATTGAAGCGTGTGGGGCAAAGGTGGCATTGGAATCTCTTGATTCGCCGATGCATTCGAGTTGGTCTCTGGAGCCGACGGAAGAGGAGTTGGCACAAAAACCGGCACAACACAATGTGACTGGAAAAGCCAGTTTTGAAAGCCGAGACGTTGAGTCTGAAGCGGCAGTGGAAGTTACATCGCCAAACACGGAGTCTACACCTGTAACCACCGATGATAATGTTTATGCAACACCAGAAAGTGAATTAGTCGATGAAGCCGTTGACGAGTACACTGAGCTGACTCTATCGCAAATCTATTTCTCGTTCGAGGGTAGAATTAACCGTTCAACTTATTGGCTGAAGTACTTTTTGCCGGTTATCGGCGTTGCAATTTTATTTGTCGCTATACTTTTTGTTCTTCCTACATTAACAGCGGTTTTAGGTCTTATCCTTCTTATTCCTTATATTTGGGCGACGATTGCGGTTTCAGTAAAACGGCTTCACGATATTAATTTATCAGGCTGGTGGTATATGTATTTAGCTGTGATCCCAGGTGTTGTGAGCGGTATCGCTTCTTTCAGTGGCAGCTTGTCTGTTGCTATGATTTTTTCAAGTCTTTCAACGATAACAGGCTTGGGATTATTTATCATGAACGGTTTTATTCCGGGCACTAAAGGTCAAAACAATTACGGAAACCCGCAAGGTTAAATCCACAGAGGCTCATTGAGCCTCTGCTGTTTCTTCAATCAGTTTGGCCAGCTTATTATAAGATGATTGTGCCTCTTGCTGCATTGACGATTGCATTAAAGCGAATAGCGACTGCCAGAACAACCCGTTAGGTTGAATTAGATTCTCCGATCGAATAATCGTGTTTTTACCTTTCGGCTCGAAATAAATATCCACTTCAGTGCGCATCATTTCATTTTCCAGAATCATAGAAAACTGTTGATTTGGGATCACTTTGGTCACCGTCTCAATCATCTCAAAAGTCTCACCATCGCGCTGAAAAATGACTTTCCACTGGCTGCCCTCGGTCAAAGGTTCGCCTTTGATATTTTCGAACGACTCGAATCCAGTCATCCACTGCGCTGTTAACGATTCGTCGGTGAATATTTGGTAGCTGGTTTCGGGACTCGCCTTGACCTGTATTTCGGTTTCATACTTGAATTCGGGCACTAACATACCAATGCACAAAAATAACAGTATGAGCGCAGTAATGACTTGTACGGTTCGAATTAAATATTTCATGGTTAAATTGTCTCTTGGTTAAGCGATGTCGCCACGAAGTTCAGCGACTTTGTCGAATAAATGTGACGCTGTGACATCGTCGGGTGCTACCGGATCGCCAATGGAAAATCTGATTTTAGACCAAAAACGTTTTGGTATATTGCTCATTGCCGGACCATTTTTTCGACTGAAGAAGCTGCCCCAGAGTCCGCTTATCGCCATGGGAATGACAGGGACCGGTGTTCGGTTTACTATGTTTTCAATACCGGGCCGAAAGGGATTCATTTTGCCATCGGCGGTTAACTTTCCTTCCGGAAAGATACACACCACTTCTCCTTCTTCCAGGGCCTCGGCAACTCGATCAAAGGCTTGTTCCATGAGTTCAGGATTTTCTTTTGCCGGAGCAATTGGGATCGCTTTGGCGGTTCTGAAGATAAAGCTTAAGATGGGTGTTTTAAAGATCCTATGATCCATGACGAATCGAACAGGGCGTCGACAACATCCGGCGATAATTAATGCATCCATAAAGCTGACGTGGTTGCACACCAAAACAAAGGGACCGTCGTCAGGAATTTTATCCAATCCTTTAAGTTTGATCCGGTAAAGAAGGTTTACCAGAATCCAAATCAGGAAGCGCATTAAAAACTCTGGAACCAGAGTGAAAATGTAAATGGCAACAAGGGCATTTAAAATGCCTGTGATTAAAATAATCTCTGGAATAGAAAAGTCCAATGCCAAGAGCCCGATTGCCATTGCGCCCGACAACACCATGAACAATGCATTGAGAATGTTGTTCCCGGCAATGACGCGCGACAGATGGTGCCGTTCACAGCGCTGCTGAATCAATGCCTGCTGCGGTACAATAAAGAAGCCTCCGAAGATTCCGATAAGCGCGGCGTCGATAAGAACATGCCATCCTGACGGCGTATCAAGAAATTCGCCTATTGCCAGTACCGGAAGTGCGTCAGTGGTTTGATTGGCGAAATACAAATCGATACTGAAGAGTGTCATGCCGATAGCACCAAACGGAACCAGTCCAATTTCTACTTTTTTCCCCGACATTTTTTCACACAGCATCGAACCCAAGCCTATGCCCAGAGAGAAAAAGGCCAGCAACAGTGTCATCACACTTTCGGTGCCGCCCAGGGTGTATTGGGTGTAATTGGGAATCTGCGTTAATATGGTGGCGCCAAAAAACCAGAACCAGGAAATACCAAGTACGGACAGAAACACGGTTCTGTTTTGGCGCATAAAACCAAAGGAACGATAAGTTTCTTTGAAAATATTGAAATTAATTTTTAGCTCGGGTGTTACTGCGGGTGCTTTGGGAATGGCGCGCGATGCGAGGTAACCGATCAATGCGATTCCAACAATGACACACGAGACGATGGTTCTTCCAATTTCGGGAATGGCTATTAAAGCGGTTCCTGCGATCATGCCGAGCAAAATGGCGAGAAAGGTGCCCATTTCAATAAGACCATTGCCGCCCACCAGCTCAGTTTCTTCCAAGTTTTGCGGCAGAATGCTGAATTTAATCGGGCCGAACAGAGTCGACTGCAACCCCATTAAAAACAGAATGCCCAACATAAAGCTAACGCTGTTGTAATAAAAGGCAACCGACGCCAGCAACATAATGGTGACTTCAAGCAACTTAATTCTTCGAATCGACTTCGACTTTTCGTACTTCTCGGCGAGTTGTCCACTGATGGCAGAGAATAGGAAAAACGGCAGAATAAATAGAATGGCACTTAAGTTTACCAGCATGCCTTGTTCTGACTGACTGAGATCCGTTAGTTGGAAAGTAAAGAATGCGGTCAGTGCAAACTTGTAGACATTGTCGTTAAATGCGCCTAAGGCTTGAGTGATAAAAAAAGGCAAAAATCGCCGCTGTTTTAGCAGTTGGAATTGACTGTCTGCCATTGTGAATATTCCTTAATTATTAATAGTTCGGTTCTGCTGAATCAAACCTTAGTTGGCAATTCAGGAGCACACGAATTACAGTCGATGTGTCGATAGTAAAGCAGGACGCAATCAGATAGGCGTCCTTTATCATTTTGCCAGGCTTCCCTGAAGTGCGCTCATGTCGACATCCCAACCGAAAAAAGTGGCGCTGTTTAACGTAGTGACCGCCGCGATGATGTCTTGATCGATATTTCGCGCTTGGGCGACTGCTCGCCCAATTTCGGGTAAATTTGCCGGTTCGTTACGGTTATTTTTCGTTTTCAATGTTCTAGGCGTCAGGTAAGGCGCATCAGTTTCAATTAAAAGCCGATCATTGGGGATCAGCTCGATGGCATCAAGCAAGCCCTGATTGCGTCGCTCATCGCAAATCCAGCCCGTGATACCAATATACATATCTTGCTGCAAGTATTCGACCAGTTGCTGTTCGTCACCGGTAAAACAATGCAGTAATACTTTGTTCAGTCGTCCACGATACTGGTGGAGAATGCTGATCATTTGCTGTTGCGCATCTCGTTCGTGCAAATACAGGGGCAACTCATGTTTGATGGCCAGTTCGATTTGTTCGATGAATACATCAATTTGCTGGTTTGGCTCGGAAAAATTACGGTTAAAATCGAGACCGCACTCACCCACGGCAACCACAAAAGGGGAGTCGTACAGTGCGTTTAACATCGAGAACTTTTCATCATTCATTTGCTTGGCGTCATGAGGATGACAACCAGCAGTGCATCGCAAATGCTGAGGATATTTTTCGCACAATTCAACGGCTCTCACAGAATGCTCCAAGTCGGTTCCGGTAACAATCAATCGACTGACGCCTGCTTCTATTGCACGTTCAATGATGGCTTCACGATCTTTGTCGAAACGGTTGTTGGTCAAGTTGACGCAGATATCCGTCCAAATATTCATACTGTGAGTATCCTAATCGAGCAAAACTTTTTTTAAAGTTATTTAGTGATCGTAGCTTGGTACGCAACTTTCGGAATAGGAATGTAATACAACACCCGAAATCCGCTCCCTCTTTTGTAAACCGTTGCGGCGGTAGAGTCAAATAACTGCATCACTGATTGAGGTGACAGTACAAGGGAATTTGAACGGTCTGACTGGCCCAATGTTGTGTGTAATAGGTTAAAAAACCATCATTGCTGAGGCTCGATCGCCAGCTAAAATGACCACTTTGACTGATCGCTCTGAATTCAAATGCTCCTTCTCCCAGGTCAATCAGGCGACTGGATTTAAGAAAGTCCAGTTCCAGTGAACGTCGAAGTGACTCATTTGATCGCTGTTTTAATCGCACATGAATGGTTTCAGGACAATGGTTGATAAATTGCAATTTGGTACCTTGACTTAATTGTTCCTCTTTCGGGTAACTTGCTGCCATGGCAATTTTATCAAGCGCCGACAATTCCAGGGCGGGTTCGATGTCGAGCAGACGATTGTCGAGCCATTTCGCTTGCACCGGGTAATTCATGATGGAATCGGGATCAAAAGGATAGGCCCAGACCAGACTCTCATCGAGCGGCTCTGTCAGTTCCGAGCAGCGCGCCAAGACGGCGTCTTCTCTAACTGACAAACGTGAAGCGCAATCGAGCCTTTGTTGACGCGGCCAGGCATCGCCATAGGGCCATTGTGGATGGCGGAATTCGTGCTCAAAGCCTAACGCATGGCCAAACTCATGAAGAATAATTCGCTTTTTATAATCAAGTGACAGTTTCGTTTTTGCCACGCTTGCCAAACGCATGGTGGGAAAATCGTCATTGAGTGATTGGTGCCTGCCCAACTGCGTACCATCGTATCCTTCGAAACTGATTCTTATGTGGCTCTCGCTCGGTTGTTGCGCGAAAAATCGAAATTGCAGGTTTCCGTATTTCGACCATTCGCTGGCCGTCGACTCGACAATTTGATGCCAATGCGGCGTACCATCGATAAACCAGACATTGAGCGTCGATCCAGTGGGCCAACGCTTTTCTGGCACCAGAACGGCACTGCTTAAGGCATTCAAATAAAACAAACTTAAAGAGAATAAGAGCGTTCGCATGGGTCGGTTCGATCGTTGGGTAAAGTCAGGATTTGCAGTAGAATATACCATCTGAATTCCTACAGTGAGAGAAAACCATGCAACAAACGCCCGTCATCGCGCCATCCATATTGTCCGCTGACTTTGCCCGTCTCGGAGAAGAAGTCGCTAACGTCATTGATGCAGGTGCCGACTGGGTCCACTTTGATGTTATGGACAATCATTATGTGCCCAATTTAACCATCGGCCCCATGGTATGCCAGGCGCTCAGAGATTATGGTATTACAGCGCCGATCGATGTGCACCTGATGGTGAAACCGGTCGATCGCATTATTCCCGATTTTGCCAAAGCAGGCGCCAGTTTAATTTCGTTTCATCCGGAGGCAACAGAGCATCTCGATCGCACCATCAGTTTGATTAAAGATAGCGGCTGTCAGGCTGGCCTGGTGTTTAATCCGGCGACGCCCCTGCATCACCTCGATTACGTTCTGGATAAACTCGACATGGTTTTATTGATGTCGGTGAACCCAGGTTTCGGCGGGCAAAAATTCATTCCGGGTACGTTGGATAAATTGAGACAAGTGCGGGAGAAAATTGACGCCACTGGACGTGATATTCGGCTGGAAATCGATGGTGGTGTGAAAGTCGATAATATTGGAGAAATCTATGCCGCGGGAGCCGACACGTTTGTCGCTGGCTCGGCCATTTTCAATACTGACGATTACCGTGCCACGATTGAAAAAATGCGACAGGAAATCGCGGCATCGCGCTCAGCTTGATTGCATTGTGAGCTTGAAAAAGGGTGCACATCCGGTGCGCCACGTAATATTTGATCTGGATGGTACGTTAGTCGATAGTGCGCCCGACATTCATGCGGCGTTAAACGACACTTTGGCGTATTTTCAATTGCCTCCGGTTGAATTGGAACAAACCGTTTCCTGGATTGGTAATGGTGCACCTAAACTGGTCGAGCGCGCGCTTTCGTATGTGCTGCGCGGTGAGTCATCCGACATTTGCTTTAAGACGGTACTGGATTGTTTTTTTCAGGATTACGCCACCTACTCGGGCAAAAAAACAGTATTGTACGAGGGCGTGCTCGACTGTATGCAATGGTTGCAGTCGAAGCATGTGTTCTTGACCTTGTGCACTAATAAGCCAGAGCGATTCACTAAATCTTTATTGCGTGCGATGTCGCTGCAGGACTATTTTTCGGCGCTCATTTGTGGCGATACACTGAGCGTAAAAAAGCCCGATCCATTGCCGTTGTTGTGGTTATGCGATCGTGTCGGGGTTCCTCCCGACGAATCATTAATGGTTGGCGATTCTGTCAACGATGTGGAAGCTGCGACGCGGGCCAAAATGCAAGTAGTGTGTATGAATTACGGATACAATCACGGCCAGCCCATTGCGCAACAATTTGACGGCGTAGTTTTTGATTCTATGGGCGAGTTGACTGACTGGCTGCAACGAGAACGGATGATCGCATGATCCTGATGATCGATAACTACGACTCATTCACCTTTAATCTGGTGCAATATTTTCAGCAGCTAAATGCGGAAATTCGGGTTGAGCGTAACGACGCAATTTCGATAGCTGAAATTGAGCAAATGTCACCACGGCAGATAGTGATTTCTCCGGGACCTTGCAGTCCGAATGAAGCGGGCATCTCACTGGACGTGATCCGACACTTTGCCGGTAAAGTACCGATGCTAGGGGTTTGCCTCGGGCATCAGGCTATGGCTCAGGTATATGGCGCAAAAATTGTCAAAGCCGAACAAGTGATGCATGGAAAAACCTCTCCCATTTATCATAACAACACGGGCGTGTTTCAAAACTTGAGTAATCCATTGATTGCAACACGTTATCATTCCCTGGTGATCGATTCAGAAACTTTACCGAGCTGCTTCGAGGTTACCGCCTGGACAAAGTCAAACACCGGCGAGCGGGAGCACATTATGGGCATTCGACACAACAATCTACCGCTCGAAGGCGTCCAGTTTCACCCCGAGTCCATTCTGACGGAACAGGGACACGAGTTGTTGAAGAATTTTTTAATTCAATACTGATTAATCAGCTTTTAGGCTCCACGCTATTCATCTCTTAACCGACCTCAACGAGCAAAGGGTAAAGCTTTTGCCGGTATAAATTCACTGCAACACGACTGTTTCACCATTCGTCACCGTTAAAATCAGAATGATAAATGGTTGGAGCGGTGGGCCTTAGAATGACTAATAAGCTAAAGCAAATATGATTAACTTTACTTAAAGTAAAGTGTTATTGACATTGTGCCGTTTTAAGTTTAATGTATGTAAAGTGATCTTTACATTAAGAGAGTGAGTTTATGCAATCAAACAGCAATGATTTGAACCTACGCTGTCGTCGCAATAAGAAACAGCTGTTTATCTGGAGTTTGGCCTGGGTGTTAACCCAGGCTCTGGCGACCTTTGGCCCAAAATTTGTCTGGGACTACCACACTCTGCTCTCAATTCTGGCCGTGGGTTTTAACGTACTGATGGGAGGCGGGATGATTCTGGCCAATATTCGATTTATTAAAGGATTGGATGAGTTGCAACAGCGCATTCACATGGAAGCAATGGGGATTACCCTGGGTGTGGTGTTGGTGCTTGGGATTGCCTATGCAACCCTCGATACCGTCAAATTAATTCCATTTGATGCAGAGATAGGTTTTCTTATCTTGATTATGGGGGTGACCTACTTATTGTCTCTGTTTGTATGCACGCGGAGGTACGGATGAAAAACCGGTTAAAAGTACTGCGAGCCGAACGCGACTGGACTCAGGCTGACCTGGCAGAGCGACTCGATGTGTCGCGCCAAACCATTAATGCCATAGAGAAAGGTAAGTTCGATCCCAGTTTACCGTTGGCATTCAAAGCGGCCCGGTTATTCGAATTACGGATCGAAGACATTTTCACCGACGAAGTTTAAGCGACTTGAAAAAACAAGAGAGAAAAGATTATGAGTTCTAAAAAGATTGCCATTTTACAATTAGTGATCGCGCTGTTTTTTGCAGGCCTGATTTTGACTATCGGTGCATTTGTCTCCGACCAGGCACTGCAAAGTTTCCTGACCTATCTTTTGATCGCTGTCTGGTTTGTACCTTTTACCTTTTTGGGCGCGACTGAATCCAAACGAAAAAACAGAAAGTGTGGTTTTTAATGAATTGGATTGAGCGGGCTATGAATGTTTCGTTCTGGCGTTGCTAAGCCTGACAATTTCAAAGCGTCTCAACAATGATGGGCTAACCGGACGCAAAAATAATAGGGAGTTAAAGTTGCTCTCGGTGCTCAATCAACGAGCACCGAAAATGACCACGGCTTTACCTTTCAAACGTATGTGCTATCGGTCTTATAATGCGTTAAGCTCGACGATGTGATTGAATTTCCTTTGACTGCACAGACCGTGGTAGTTTTTAATGAAAATATAAACAACCTTGGAAAAGCGAAAGGTTCAAGTTCTGGGTAAGTTGAGTTTTAGAGTCTTTCAATTGTATAGATTGTGTAATATTTACTGTCAAATTTGCTTTTTTATCTCTTACATAACTTCTTAAAAACGGATTGTATTATTTTTTTGAGATAAAAGATAACGTCTTTATTGCGAGAGTAAATTTTCTAAGTATGATTCGTGGAACATATTCTGTGTAGCTAAGGATTTGGTTGCGTGGGATTTTTATATATTTGGATTGGGAAAAGGTAGCCACTCCCTTTTAAAACAACATTACTCCGTTTGATAATTATGAAATCTTCAGCTTTTAAGTGGATTCCACTTGTGTGCTTGTTCGTTCTGGCCGTCTATTTAGGTGGGCAGCGTTTGATGGCGAGTAACAAATCAATTGTTTATGTCACTGTAGAAGGTGCCGGTCCCGATAAGTGGGCATCGGCCTGGTTACTGTCGAACATTGTGAGTCAGAATGCAGAAATAAAGGTTGTTAATAAATTATCTGAGATATCCGGTAATGAAATCCAATTCGATACGCCCGACGGTCAGTATCGACGGGGGCCTGGAAAAACCACGTTTGATCATATTATTGGAATGAATCAGATTACCGACGACTCAATTGTTCAAATCGCGAGTGTGCTAAAAGATATCGAAATTAACTTTTGGAAGAATAATACCAACCCACATTCAAATGAGATTGAATCAAAATTTCGGGCATTGCAGAAAAAATACAATAATTCTGTAACACCAGATTGTTATATTGATTTTTTTGAGGGTGTCTATCAATTCATCAGTAGTAATAAAGAATTGATCGTCCCTGATGATTGCCATTTGAACCATGCGAATGAAAAAACATCAATCACCCAAATTGAAATAAGAGATGTTTTGTTTGATATATCATCCAATCGACGGGTTGTGTTTGTCGATGCGCGAGAACAGTATGAATTTGAAGAAGCTCACATACCGGGAGCAATTCGATTGCCGATTCGAGATGTATCAGCGGAAACCGTGAGCTCGTTTAAAGATGCGGACTTAGTCATTGCCTATTGTGTTAAAGATTTTAGAGGATACGAACTTGCAAAGTCATTGGAAAACTCTGGTGTTTCTAACGTTGCCATTATGAACCCTTTTGGACTTAAAGGATGGATCCATTCTGGACTGCCTATTGTTGGATCAAAAGGGTTGTCGAGTGAAGAAGCATTCAAAGAACTCAAAAGCATTATTCCCGATCGACAAATAAAGCAGGCTGCATTATGAAAACTTCTTCTATCATAAAGCTGTTAATTAGTGTGGGAATGGTGCTCCCATTCGTTTATTGGTTGTACAGTGTTGGTGACCCTGCGGCTTATTTTTCGAAAAATATTCCTGATGGACAACTGATCTATGCGATTTCAAAACTGCTCGGTTTATACGCTTTGGCACTACTATGGCTTCAGTTTATCTTGGTGTTTTTAAAAGGAAAAATAATTGATTTGTCACCGAGTGAGCATATCAAGATTGGCGCGATTGCATGGCTCTTTATGCTTTCTCATTTTTTGTTCTTTTTGTCGGCTGTTGCTATACGTGGCGGACAATTCCACTATGAAATGTTTTTTCCGCTAATTGTTGATGATTTCTACAAGCAAATGGTAGCGGTAGGTGCGTTAGCATTCTGGCTATTTAATGTTGTGATTATTGCTGGTATCGCGCGAAAAGCGCAGTCCTCTCGACGGTGGGCAAGTTTTCTTCATAAAATTTCTGCACTCGCTTTTGTGTGCGTATTTATACATGGATACGCCATTGGCACAGAAAGTTCTGGTGTAATGGCTACTTTATATTGGTTCTATGGCATTTCATCTTTGACTACGTTCACTTGGGTATTGCTCAAAAGAAACGTCAATCAACGGCTTTCGAGCTTGAGTCGAACAAACTTCGAGAGCTGAGCGTTTTGCACTAAGGAATGATAATGAATAAGAATAGAAATAAGTTAAAGTCACAAAAAAACTGGTTTTTGAGTATCAAAAAATCGCTTTCGCTCTTCTTTAGTGCTGTTTTAACAAATGCGATTTTGGCGACCGGTTTAGGTGATGCTGAGTTATTTAAGCAAGACGCTTTTCAAGATGAAGTTGCGCTTATATCTAAAAGTGAACTATCGATTCTTATTGAAGAAAACGCCGAAAATTTGGTTCTAACGCGACGCGCTTGCGAACCCTCCAATTCAGGGTGTAAAGATAAATTTCTCGCAGTCAATCGAGTGCCTTATCGCAGCGTTAATGGTGAGTTTGATTTTATCGTTGGTATCGAGAAAATTGAAAATACGACTTTTGGCTTAGAGATATCGAGTGAGAACCAATCAACGTTAAGTGTCGAAGTTGATCCTTATCAAGCAGCCATCAATGTGGTGTCGGATTTCAATGTTTTAGCCACAACATTCATCCAAAGCAACGATAATGCGTTTGAAAAAACCTGGGTGAAAGTTAAGCGTCATAAGAAAGGGGTTGAATTCTTTACTTCAAACGATCAGGTTTCATGGGCATCGATTGCTACCGTTGATCGTGAGCTAATTAATCGCGAACAACTTTCGTTTTTAATGTCTCCGAAAAACGAAGGTAAAGATGCTAGCGTTCAGTTAATGCATCATTCTGTTGCCCATATTGCGGTTGAAAGAGATAGCGAGCCAGATTCAGAGATTGAATATCGAACACAACTCAATCAAAAAGCAAATCAATCAAGAGTGGTCAGCGATAATGCAATTGAATTGGGTGGAAGCATCACAGCCGATACAACACTGACAGCTGGTGAGTACCGGGTTACATCGAACTTGATAGTCGAGAGTGATGTAACGCTTACCATAGACTCTGGTACCGAGTTGTATTTTGATAGCGGAGTGATGCTTGATATTAAAGGAACGCTTATCGTTCAAGGATTAGATGCAAGCCCAGCTAAGTTGCTATGTTCGACCGGTGAGAACAAAGGTTGCTGGAAGGGCGTGCGAATTCAGGCGAATGCTCTAGTTAATATTGAGTATTTAGAATTAAATGCAGCTCAATCTGCCTTTGATATTTCGGGTCGCCTAAATATTAGTAACGCTTACATTTCGAATGCTACCTACGGGTTTAAGGTTAATGCCAATGGTGACCTGAATGCACAAGCATCATCAATTTTTGGCAATACTTACGGTCTCTACGCATACGGTAATAACAACGTTGATCAAAATCCAATCATAAAAGTTAACAATAGCGCTCTTTATGATAATTCGAGCTACAACTTTTATGTCTATCGTTTTGGTGACTCGTCAAACATTTTAATTAACGCACAATCCAACTGGTGGGGAACAACGGACATTAATCAAATTAGCGCAAAAATTTATGATTATTCCGACAACACGACTTATTCGCCCTTTGTTGACTATCGAGGTTACTTGCTCAGTGAAGGTGGATCCGCAACGAATCGCGATACACAGTTAATTGCGCCAATATCGGTTCCAACCACATTGGCATCCGATACAGTTTACGAAGCGTTATCGGGCGTGTTGGTCAAGTCGGACGGCGAACTGACAATCCCGGCATCGAGTGAAGTTCGCTTCCCTAGAAATACCTACCTGCGCGTGTACGGCAGTGTGTCAGTAACCGGTACCGCCGATGCGATGGCGACACTGCGCGGCAGTCAGGAGAATCCGGCGAAGGGCGACTGGAAAGGTATTTACGTCTATGACGGTGGAAGCTTAAATCTGTCGTACGCCGATATTGGGTACGCGTATCGAGGTGTGGAAGCGAGGGCCGGTTCGACGGTAACGATTCACAACAGCCGCATCCATCATTCCAACCAAGCGGG
>JBPEWV010000209.1:0-37277 GCA_052032335.1 Pleionea sp.
AGCCCACAACGCCTGTCATAGCGACGATTAAGAAAAGTGGCGGCACATTCAAGTTTATTTCACTCTCACGTCACTCAAATAGGGGAAATCCCTTATGAATATTTTTAGCGCCGTATACCGAAACGTATTAATTTTAAAAGAAGTAATCATCGAATAAATCTTGCATCAGGAGTTTTTTAAGCCAGGACAATGAGTAGCTGTAAGCACGGTTATCGATCGCAAAGACGACTTATGCGCCAGTTTGTTTTGCTAAACTTGCTTTTCGGCAATAATCGATCAAGCTGTACGGAAACGTTTCATGCATATTAGTTCGTTTCCACTTCGCTTTCGTTGCCACTCAAAAAAAGCAGTGCTCTACGCGTCGATATAGAAATTTTTGGAGGCAGACATCCCATCTCGAAAATTATTCCGTCTAACAGTGTAACGAGTAAATGATGTGTACATTGTAAAATGGGAGACATAAGTGAAAGAGACTGGTAGCTAACTACCAGTCTCAAAGTTTAAAGTGAGCACCAGTTAGATGTCTAAGTCGAGGCTTTCTTTGATGCTGTTTTCAACGGTCGTTTCAACCACTGCATCAACCGCTGACTTCACTTGCTGGTTCACCGACTGTCGCGCCTGAGCTTCAATCGACTGCTTCACACTGGCGTTAACAGACTGATTCAATTTTGCCGCTGCTTTAGCGGATTTATCGATGCTATCCGCTATCTGCTGTTTTGCTGAGGCGGCCTCAGCGTCTGCAGTTGCCGTAACATCAGCGGCCAGCTCTCCTGTGGCATTCACAGTGTTTTCCGCTGTGGTTTGCATTTCACCCCGAACTTCGGAAGTCAGTTTCAAGGCTCCATTGACCGTCGTATCCGCGGCCGATTCAAGTTCGCCTTGTGCTTCGGTTGCATCTTCTTCGGTATCATTGGCCTGTGGTACCTGCCCATTAGAATTACTTGTCAGTTGTGTTTCACCACTGGCAGAACCTTCGCTCGAACCTTCATCACTCACAGAAAACTGACTGTTCGCACCGACTCTTACTTTTTGCTTCGAAGCTATTTGCGCATCACTCTCTTTATGCTCAACTTTAATATCACTGTTTGCGGATGCATCGGTATTAACCTTGCCTTCGATACTTGCAGCCAGCGCCATTTGAGAAGCGACGGTCAAAGTCGAAATAATTAAGGTATGTTTAAATAGAGTATTCATGGTTTGCTCTCCTGTTATTTATGTTGCGTTCATAAAGTTAACGATTAAGAAGAGCGATTTATTCTGGCGAATTTATAAAATGAGAACCTACTCACACAATCAGATTTGGTGACCGTTGAGCGGTAAAGAGATGACTACTTTCAGACCCGTTGCTTCTGAGGCGGGTTCTGCATGTACGCGACCCTGATGCGCCATGATGGCTTTCGCACTGATTGCAAGCCCTAAGCCCGCACCACCTTCTGCGCGACTGCGCGCATCATCGGTGCGAAAAAACGGTTCAAATAATTGACTTAAAAATTCGTTTGCAACACCAGGCCCCTGATCGGAAACCACAATAACCGCGTGATTATTTTCACGGAACAGGCGAACAGTAATTTCGGTTCCCTCATAGGTGTAACGAATGGCATTGCGAACGACGTTTTCAATCGCACTGTAAAGTAAATGGTAATATCCTTTTCGTGTTAAACCCGAGGCCAAATCACACTTGAAGCGCACAGATTTTTGCTCGGCTTCAAATTTTGCGTCGCGAACGATATCGTTTAACAAATTATCCAGAGCAATGACTTGTTCTTTCTCATACCGCTGACCACGTTCTAGTGCGGCAATACTCAGCAGCTGACCAATCATTTCGTCCATCCGGGTACATTCTTTCTCCAATCGCATCACATGGTCGTTACCCTCGTTACCCAGTTTTTTCTCCAGCAATCCCAATGCAATTTGCATCCGTGACAAAGGCGAGCGTAATTCATGGGATACATCGGACAACAGCTGCTTTTGAGTTTCTACGGTATTCAGAATTTTTTGCGCCATATGATCGAAATCTTTCGCCAACCAGTAAAACTCGTCGCGACGTTTGCCCATGGAAGGAACAACTCTGGTCGATTCGCCATCCGCCACTTTTCGTGCGGCGCTCTGCAGCTGTCGAATAGGGCGAGTGAGTGACCAGGCTAATGCAAGGCACATCAACCCACTAACAACGAAGTATGCCACTAGCTGCCAGACACTTAAACTTTTGACAAAATGGAAAATCAAACGTCCTTTGAACCGGCCAATAAATTGAGTGACGAACAAATGATACGACTTACCGTCGATGGTGACTGCTTTCGGGCCGACAAAAACAAAGTCTTTATGGATCGCCACAGCGGTTGTTTGCGAACGTCTTAGTAAAGCAATGACCGCATCGGGCGGTAACTCACCACTTTTTAAACGATTGTTTTCATCAACCAGATAGAAAGGTTGGAAACCTCGCCTTTCGAAACCCGGCTTTTTCGGCGGTGGTGCAAAATTTCGAAGTAACCGCTGGACCATACGCCGCTTGCGGCCTTCCGAAAAGTCCGACTCCAATACGTAAGCCAGCTTGCTGATCACAGCCTTCATATTATCATCAGCGCGATGAAAATTAATTGCGTCGCGGGTTAGCAACCAGCTAATGACAGAAATGGCGGCCAGCGCGATCATGGCCGACCAAAACCAGAGAAAAATTTTCCAGAACAAGCTGAGTCGGCTAAATGGCCACATACTGGTACCCGACGCCACGAATGGTTTTTATACGTTCACCGCTCGGCACGGGTTCGCCCATTTTTTTTCGAAGGTGACTGATGTGCATATCGATACTGCGATCGAACGCCATTAATTTGCGGCCCAAACATTGCTCACTGATTTGCTCTCGTGTCACCAGCTCACCGGCATTTTCCAACAATAGAATCAGAATATGATATTCGGTTGCCGTTAATTCCACTTCCTGTTCATTAACCAAGACTTGTCGCTTTCCTGGATGGACGGTTACATCACCCAAAGTAATCGCGGCCGGCTCCTGTCTGGCGGTAAAATTAGGTGGCAATGCTTCTGCTCGTCGAATAATACTCCGGATACGCGCCGTCAACTCACGCGGGTTACAAGGTTTCGACAGGTAATCGTCGGCGCCCATTTCGAGACCTAAGATACGATCCACTTCATCTCCTCGCGCCGTTAACATAAGCACGGGCGTTTTTTTCTGAAAGTTGATTTCGCGCAAAACGTCAAAACCGTTTTTCTTCGGCAACATAACATCAAGCACCATAAGGTCGTACTGACCGGCGCTTACCATTGACGCAGCCGACTCTCCGTCATTAACCACATCGACCTGGTAATTTTCTTGAGTCAGATAATCCTGTAACAGGTCACACAATTCAATGTCGTCATCGACCAAAAGTATTTTATGCATTAACCGGGCTCTCTTGCTCCACTCGTAGCCTTGATTGTACCTTCACTCGGCTGATAGCCGATTCGTGTTTCATTTAAGTGTAATGCATACCCTACGCGCTGAGTAGTCACTTTTACCTCTGTTACATGACCTTTACACAACCTTTACACTCGCTCTACTCAACTTTTCATTCAGAGCGATAGACTGAAAACGTACTGCTAACAACTAATCCAACAACAATCAGTCTCTCGATAATCACTATGAGGAATGCAATGATGAAACACGTTACACTTTTGATGTCCGCTATCGCGTTATTTACCTTGTCGTCCGTCGCCTTTGCCGGACCGCATCACCCACACCATAAACTAGAGATCATGAAAGAAGCGCTGGATCTGACCGACTCGCAGTCTGCAGCCATCGGCGCAATATTTGAATCAACACAAGCCGATGCAAAGCCATTACGCGAACAACTTAAAACCCTAAAGCGCTCGCTTCGTGAAACCATGAAGGCGCAACCGGTTGATGAAGCATCAATTAAGCGACTTACCGCTCAGGCTGCCGATATTAAAGCCGAGTTAATGATCTTGAAGGCCAAATCAAGACAACTGGTTCAGGAGCAGTTGAGCGAAGAGCAAGCGGCGAAAATGCAACGTCTGCAGCAAAAAATGAGTAAACGCCACCAGCGCAGAGGTGCTCATCACGACGCCGACTTTTGAGCCCACATTAAAATATTGATTGGTATTCCGGACTGCAGGTGTGCCGTCCGGATAACTTCAGCAACACCCACCATCCAGTTGAGAAGTTGCACCAATTACCGTAACGTATAGCGCAAATTTCAATTGAGAGAACGCTATGCGGATCAGCACCTTAATCATTTCTTGTCTGTTTTCGATTCACCTGATTGCCGCCATCCCCGATGCACCCGATCGACAACGCGGCGAAGGCCCTTACAGCCAACTGATTCTTCGCGGTGTCACCATGATCGCTGGACATGGCGCACCACCGGTAGGCCCAGTTGATATTGTTATTGAGAACAACACCATTGTTCGAATTGCCACGGTTGGAAGTCCCGGCGTGCCGATTAAGGCCAAGCGTCCCGAAGCGAAGCAAGGCGCCAAAGAACTCGATTTAGCCGGCCATTACGTGTTGCCCGGCTTTGTCGATTTGCACGGACACCTCGGCGGTAAAGCACAAGGAACACCGGCCGAATACGTCTTGAAGCTGTGGTTAGCGCACGGTGTCACGACGGTTCGCGATCCCGGCAGCTTTAACGGCTTAAAATGGACCTTGAAGCATAAGCGTTTGAGTGACCAAAATAAGATCTCGGCTCCCCGGCTTATCCCCTACACTTACTTTGGCAGTGGACGTTCAACAGCATTCACATCGGTGGAACAGGTAAAAGACTGGGTCGATGATATTGCCGACGATGGTGCCATGGGCATTAAGTTTTTCGGCGCCAAGCCTGAATACATCGAAGCCGCCATTAAGCGAGCCAAAAAATACCAAATGACCACCACCATGCACCATGCGCAACTTGATGTGGTTCGAATGAACGCGCTAACCAGCGCCCGTCTCGGACTCACCAGCATGGAACACTGGTACGGCTTGCCCGAAGCCATGTTCACCGATCAGGTGATTCAGGATTACGCCACTGACTACAACTACCAAAACGAACAACACCGATTTGCCGAAGCGGGCAAGCTGTGGTTGCAAACCGCCAAGCCGGGATCGGAAAAATGGAATCAGGTACGCGATGAACTGATCGCCCTCGACTTTACTCTGAACCCCACCTTCACCATTTACGAAGCCAGCCGAGACCTGATGCGCGAACGCCAGGCCGTATGGCACGATGAGTACACCTTGCCATCTTTGTGGAATTTCTTTGAGCCCAGCCGTTACGCTCACGGATCTTACTGGTTTGACTGGACCACTCAGGACGAGATTAACTGGAAGAACAACTTTCAACGCTGGATGACTTTTGTCAACGATTATAAAAATCACGGTGGACGAGTGACCACCGGTTCTGACTCCGGCTACATCTATAAAGTTTACGGCTTCGGATACATTCGCGAACTGGAATTGTTACAGGAAGCCGGATTTCACCCGCTGGAAGTGATCAAATCGGCCACCATCAATGGCGCCGAAGTCGTCAATATGGAAGATAAAATCGGCAGTATCGAAGTCGGAAAATTGGCCGATCTGGTGGTAGTCAAAGAAAACCCGTTACACAACTTTAAAGTGTTGTACGGAACCGGTCATTTCAAGCTGGACGACGCGAACAACCCGATGCGAACCGAAGGAATTAAATACACCATTAAAGATGGCATCATTTTCGACGCCCAGCGTCTACTGGATGATGTAAAAGCCATTGTTCGGCAGGCCAAACAGGACAGGGCGACCACTCACTAACCCCAAATAGGGCAGCTAAATAGGCTGCCCTCGTGTTTTTTAATACCATTCCTCTATCAAAAACTTCAGTTTTATCGCCTTAGAATATTACAAGTGTGCGATATTTACACATTTTGTACGCTTTTTGTACTTGACTTTACCCCTCCGACCAGTAGAATCGCACCCCGAGATTTGCCAACCAGTTCTCATTTCCAGCCCGAACGAGGAATCGAAATGCTTTTTAAAACCAAAATATACAAAGCGGTACAGGCCGCTCTTTTGCCTGCTCTTGCTATGTCCACCACGGCACACTCTGCCGAACAATCAGAAGACGCTTCTGCATCGCCTGAAAAAATCATTATTACCGGATCGCGAATCAAGCGTACCGAAATCGAAGGCGCCAATACAGTCGTCAGTATTACTGCAGAAGAAATGCAGCAGCAAGGTTTTACCAACCTGCACGAAGCCCTTAGCACAGTTACCTCTTCGATAGGTAGTTTTGCCGGTGAACAGAACACCAGTGGCTTCCAACCCAATGCGCAAGGCATCAACTTACGTGGTTTAGGCCCAGGAAGAACATTGATTCTTTTAGACGGCCGTCGAATTGCCGATTACCCATCGCCCTATAACGGCGCGAGTAACTTCACCAACCTGGCACAGATTCCAATGGCGATGGTGTCGCACGTTGAAATTATGGCCGGGGGTGCATCTGCTATCTACGGTTCCGATGCAATGGCTGGTGTTGTCAATATCATTACTCACGACAAACTCGAAACATCGGCCATCTCTGCCCGATTTGGAGACACCGAACGCGGCGGTGGCGCATCGTCTCGACTGCAATGGTTTGGTGGCACACAAGGTAAAAACGTTTCTAATATCTGGGCCGTCGAAATTTATGACGTTGATCCGATTATTGGTGCCGATCGTCCACGTTCCGGCTTGCAGGATCTTCAGTCGGCACTCGACTACTATTGGTACGATTTCCAAACCAGCAGCTTCGTCGATATTGATCAGCAAACCTGTGACAATTTTGGTTACCAATACGACGATTCACAAGCCATTATTCGATGCCGACAGTATTCCGATCAATACAAATCGCTGCGCAACGATAAACGTCGTCTCAATATTTTTGATCGTGTCACCTTTGACCAAGGTGATTACTCACAACTGTTTCTGGAAGTTCACTTGTGGGACATTGAAGCGAAAAGTAATTCAGGTCCATTATTCTGGCAGCCCGGTATTGAATTCTATTCTGTCGACGAAGATACCTTTGAGCAATATTACACGGTAGTGAACTTACGAGAATTCACTCAGACCGAAGCCGATTCATGGAGCACGCACAACGAACACGGCGCTGACGTAAAAATTGGTTTCGAGGGTCTTATCGATCAAATTTACGACTACGAGGTTGTGTTGACTCATAGCTTCCAGGAGTCGGAAGAAAAACAGACCTTGTTAAAAGAAGAAGCCATTCTTGAATTCTATAGAGGACCGCAAGGCGGAACGTTTATGGATGGCACACCTTACTACTTTACCGATTTCTCTAACTATGGTCGTCAACTGACCGAAGAAGAAATGGCTTTCGTTTCAGGTGAAGACATTTCGAAAAAGCACAGTGGCTTAACCAGTCTGTCTTTCGTTATGTCTGGCGATCTTATGGAATTCGGTGACGACTACGCACAATTCGCAACCATTATTGAAGCCGCCAATCAAACTTATGAAATCGACTTGCACCCACGCACGTTGAACTCAGACGGTAACGGTTGGGTTGGCCGCACCGGCACCGAAGGTGACGGCTCGAGAAACCGATACGCCATTGGTCTGGAAACACGCTGGCCGTTAACCTCAGAAATTAACCTGACTGCCGCGGGTCGTTACGACAAATACGACGACGAAACTGCTGTTGATGATGCTATCACTTACAACTTAGGTTTTGAGTATCGACCCGTTGATGGCGTATTACTGCGCGCATCGACCAACAGCAACTTTAGAGCACCCGATATGCACTTCATTTACGCCAATGAAGGTGGCGCTTACAACGGTAGTGTGTTCGGTTATGGTGTTTCATCGGTAACGCAGGGCTCTCTGGATTTAGAAGAAGAAACTGGCACTTCATCTTCAGTAGGTTTTGTGTATGAGCCAATAAACAACTTATCTTTCTCCATCGATGTGTACGAAATTGAGTTAGAAGGATTGGTCGAGTTTGAACGAGCGGACTGGATGGCTTACGTTTATGGCCTTTGTTTCAACAATGACCCAGATGCAGAAAATAACCCCTACGGTTACACCTGTGACCTGGTCAATGAACGTGTGACTTTTGACACCAATGGATTCGTTGTCGAAACCTATCCAGTCAATACATCGTTGATCAAACAGCTTGGCGTCGATACCAGTTTCAAATATAACTTCACGACCGATAATTGGGGCCGTTTTGCCATTACCGCAAACCACACCAATATTCTGAAAGCCGAGCGTCAAACATCCGAGTTTTCAGAAAGAGACACCAACTGGCGTGAAAACCCAGCGAACCCGGATCTTCGCAGTCGTTTCCGTGGCAGTTTGACCTGGTCACTTGGTGGTTGGAGAACAACCTTATTCGCCAACCGTATTGGCTCATTCAACTACCAGGAAAATCGAGAGTCTTACACCACTTACAACATGTCGACGTCTTATGCCTTTTCAACCGACTTAACCGTCGATTTGATTGTAAATAATCTGACCAAAGAATACCCACGCTACGGCTCTGCCGACAGCTGGCCATTCTTCGACCGTCAGCATTACAATGCAGTTGGACGTGAGTTCTTTATCGAAGCAAAATACGAATTCTAATATTTTGCAATAAGATCAAAGGCTCTATCGGAAACGATAGAGCCTTTTTTTATACTAGCGACTTGCCATGGCGGTTAAGAACCGACTCTTTTCAATCGCTTCGCCGCGAATAAGCGCATATTCAACCGAATTAAAATTATGATCTTTAACTTCGGTATAAAGTTTAAACGCCTGCTTTTTGTCACCGGATTGCTCCAATGCCATTGCTTTATGATACTTCACATAAACCTTATCTTTATTGGCTTTATCGAAATGCGCAACGGCTTCAGTCCACTGTTCGCTGCGTAACGAAATAAAACCTTTCAACTCATGATAAGACTCGAGCTTTCTAGGATTATTAACCGGCTGCAACAATTGATACATTTTATCGGCGGTAGCTTCGGCCGTTGTTAATTCGCCTCGTTGAACTTGCAACATTCCCTGCCAATAGTGATTATAAGAACGTTGCCAACGATTGAATAATCGATCATCGGCTTGACTGATTTGTCGCTCAACCAATGCCTCGCGTTGCTGCAACGTACCTTCTGCGCCTTTAACATCGCCGGTATGAATCTGGATCCTTGCAAGATTGTTCAAAGTGAAGATTTTACCCTGAACTTTTTGGTGATCCTGAACCGGCATTTTATCGATTTTCTCAACCCACTTTTGTAAGCTGGCTACCGACTTTTTGGGCTCGTCCTGGTACAAGTAAGTAAATGCTTTGTAGTTACCCAGATAAATCGACTGAACAGCTTCTGCAGTTTCAATGGCACGCTGATAATCCGACTGCGCATTACTAAAGTTTCCTAAAAACGTATTGACGTGTCCTTTTTTGGTAAAAGCTGTACCGTAGGTAGGATCAATCAAGGCAGCCCGGTTGTAATCAACGAGCGCATCGTTGAGTCGCTTTTGAGCTCGACGAGCATCTCCCAAACCGATGTGCGCAAACGCATTGGCAGGTTGAATACGCGCCGCTTCAGAGTAGACCTTTTCCGCTTTTTTGAAGTTCTTTGGCTCTTGAAACAAATAGTTGTTGCCCAAATCGAGCAGTGGCATAACAAAATCGGGCGCCAAGTCGTTTGCTTTAACATAAGCAATCCGAGCATTCTCAATATCTTTCATATCAGTTGAAACGTTTCCGCTCATCCACCAGGCAAAACTGCTTTCTGGATTTTTCTTGGTTAACTTTTCAATCAACACTTTGCGTTTTTCAGAATCTCCCGAGACATAGGTATTCTGAATGTCGATAAGAATTTTCTCATCATTGGTCGCTTTGTCTCTTAGTTTACTCGCCTCTTTTACCACTGTATTGAATTGCTCGTTGGAAGTACTGGCAAAACTTAAAGCCAACCAGCTCATTGGGTTGTCGGGTTGCTCTTCGGTTAAGTGAGTAAACAGTCGATTCGCACTCATGTACTTGTTTTGCTCCAGTGCAGCAAAACCAGCATGCAAATCGGTATTTAGAGTCTCTGGTAAAGCGCTGATTTCTATGCCTCTGTATTGCTTGGGCGATGCCAGAATCATTGGGGTAATGAGAATTGAAATAATTATCCAGAAATAACGTTTGATTGATTGTTTTTGTTCCATGATGTTCTCCTTTTTACTGAGTAAAAAGAAACAGAGGTGCGGGGTCAGAACGTCGGATGAGGGCTTTAAGTTTTATTGTCTGCTCAATTCCATCTTGGCTACCGTTCACCCTATTTCAGATAGCTAAAACAGGCCCAGTTAAAGATACTCTGTGTTTGACGAATTGCAAGAAATTAGACTTTCATGAGTTGGCATTTTGAAAGTCTTTAAGATTCAAAGTGTTAGTAATTAAGGTTGTTGAAGGAAGCGGCAAATATTACAAAAGCCATTGTTTTTAACAAGATTCACTCTAAACAAACTTTTTTCTAATAAAAAAAAATCTAAAAACGTTAGTCGAGGCACCAGTCAATGATGTAGTTAACGTGACTTTGTAAAGAATCGATTAAGGCAACTTCGGTATCAGCTTGCTCAACCAGCATTCCTATTTCTGTGCAGCCCAGTACCACCATATCGGCACCGCTTTGTTTTAACTGTTCGATTTGTTCTAAATAAAAAGATTTCGAGCTGGGATTCACGTAGCCGGCAACCAGCTCTTCGAATATGATACGATTAACCTCGGCCCGAGCTTGCTGCTCGGGTACCAACATGGTTAAGCCCCGCTGTTTAAGCGCCTGCCGATAAAAGCTTTGTTCCATAGTGAACACGGTACCCAGCACACCTAATTTATCACCGCATTTCGCGGAACGCTTCAGCGCATCGGCAATGTGCAAAACGGGTAAACCACTGTCTGCTTCAACGGCTTCGGCAACACGGTGCATGGTGTTGGCGCAAATCACCACCCCTTCAGCCCCCATAGACTTCATTGCCTTTGCATCTTGCGAGAAAAGTCGTGCAATATCGTCCCACTGCCCCAGCTTTTGATATCGATGGTACAACTCGAAATTCACCGAGCGTAAAATCAAGTCGGCCGAGGCAACGCCACCCAGCCGCTGGTTAACGCCCAGATTAATGTAACGGTAATAATCCAACGATGAATGCCAGCTGGTGCCGCCGAGAAGTGCTAATTTTTTCATAATGTTCCTAACTCATCATTCATTTTAAAAAGTAACTTTATCCAGTAAAAAATTCCATTACTTAACGTTAAGATGCATCAAAAGATCGAAACACTTGCAGCCGAGTTGAAATGCTGACAGTATTTGGCTCTGCTAAGGAATGTATTAGCAAAAAATAACTCTAACAAATTTATTATGGGAACAGATATGAAATATTTCTTGAAACTTTCGCTAGCACTAGTCGGTTTTGCCATTGTTACTGGCTGCGCGAGCATTAAACAAGCCCCACTCACGGCGGACACAGCAGCAAAAGAATTTGCTCCTAAACCCGATGTCGCTCAGGTCTACGTTTATCGCAATGAAACTCTTGGCGCAGCGTTATCGATGCCGGTAACAGTCAATGGAAAATTGGCCGGAAATACCGGACCGAATTCTTTTTTCAAATTTGATCTTGCTCCTGGTAAGCACGTAATCACATCACAAGGCGATGAATCCGCGATTACGCTAGAAACCAAAGCCGGAGAACTCTACTTCGTCTGGCAGGAAGTGAAAATGGGTGTCTTTTCTGGCGGCTCCAAGCTGCAACTCGTGAGCTCTGACGTAGGTATGGAAGGCGTAAGAGAATGCCGAATGATCGAGTCTCAACTTTAAGCTTTTAATGCCACTCAGTCACCGACCTACCGGTGGCTGAGTTGAGCCGCTCTGTGTTAAACCATTAAATGAAATTTAAAAGAAATAAAAGCACTTCAGACTCAACCCCTGACCCAGTTAAACTCTTCTATTTCTGCACCGTTAAACGCAATTCTACCTATCAGCGGCGCTTTAATCTGTGCCTTTAAGGTGGTTAAGTTTGCTTCAAAAGCACTCATTTTCGGGTCGACTTGATTGGCAATCCAACCTGCCAACTCCAGCCCCATTGAGTCTATGCTGGCGACGGTTAACAAAGCGTGATTAATACAGCCCAGTTTCATTCCGACCACCAAAATAACTTTTGCATCCAGTGCAGCTGGAATATCAGCAAACGACTCCATTGCATTTAAAGGCACCAACCACCCCCCAGCACCTTCAGTAAGCACCACGTCAGCACCGTCAAAGCGATAATGCTGTTTGATAATATCGGTTGTAATAGTTTGCCCCAATTGTTGGGCCGCAATGTGAGGGGCTATGGGCGGCTCAAAACAAAAGGGATTCACTTGACGATAAGTTAAGGGCATATTGGATGCCGTTTGTAATTGGATTGCGTCGTCGTTTTGTAATTCGCCATCTATCACTTCTGCACCCGCGGCCACCGGCTTAAAACAGGCAACCTTTTGACCTTGTTGGACCAACGTCCGAGCCAACAAACTGGTGGAATAAGTTTTGCCGACTTCGGTATCGGTACCGGTAATAAAATAGTGTTGCATCAATTAACTCTCTTACCACAATGCGTTTACGGCAATGACACCTTGTAAACGTCACCAGTTTTTTCAGTTTTTGTTTCTTGCCCCCAGCCATGCCCGTAAATTACTTCATAGGTGGCTGGAAATTGTTGATCGTCAGATTGAAATGTCTGATAGTGCGACAGCATGGCTTGCCATTTACCCTTGCTCATTAATCCACCGGGTCGTCCCTGATTAATGTTGTGAGCACCAATGCCTTTCAGGTCTTGAAAAATGGCTCGAACCGTATCGTATTTAAAGACCAGTTTTTCCATGTCCATCACTGGCTGAGAAATACCTGCTCGCATCATGTCATCGCCAACATCGTGCATATCAATAAACTCGTTTACATGCACACCTCGGTCGACCGCTTGCCAGGCTTGTTTTAATTCGATTAACGTGTCTGGCCCGAGGGTGGTAAAAATAATCAAACCTCCGGGCTTGATTACCCGCGAGAACTCGGCAAAGGTTTGTTGAGTATCACTGCTCCACTGAATCGCAAGATTGGAAAACAATAAATCTATACTATTATCGTCAAAAGGTAACGCATCCATGTCGGCACATTGGTAATGACACTTGTTAAACCAGCCATTACTGTTACCCGCAACCTGTATCATCCCTTCGGCAATATCGACACCGGAGACCTTCGCTTTCGCGTACTTCTTCTTGAGCGCACGAGTGAAGTAACCAGTACCACAACCGACGTCGAGAATGTGTTGTGGAGAAAGTTTCATATACGACAGCCGCTCAAATAATCGCTCGCCAATCTCTCGCTGGATAAACGCAAAGTCGTCGTAGTGACTGGCGGCTTTGGAAAAGCTCTCTGCAATCGCCTGTTTGTCGATGGACGTTGAACTCATTGTTTCGACTCTAAAAATTCGATGACCGTTTCGCAGAAGGCTTTTTGATGCGATAAAAACGGTGCGTGGCTGGCTTTACGAAAAATGACTTGCTCACTGTCTGGTAACAACTCGGCGATTTTATCGGCGGCTTTCACCGGCACCAAACCATCAAGTCGACCATAAATTCTTAGGGTATCGTGGTTAAGGTCTTTCAGTAGATGGCGCAAATCCACGTCTTTCAAAATATTCAATCCACCACGCAATGCCTTTTTTGCAGGTTGACCGTGCAAAAAAACCGTTTCTTTTAATCGCTGAATGTCTTGCTTTTGGGTTTCACTGCCCATGGTTTGAATCGCCAGAAAACGAATTAACGTGGTTTCGTAGTCTTCTTCTAGCAGAGTAACAAAATTTTCCATTACTTTGGTTTGCATGGCATAAGGCCAGTTTTCATCGACCAGAAAGTAAGGATTGCTCGCCACCGTCACCAACTTGTTAACTCGTTGTGGATGGTGGATCGCAATGAAGCTGGCCAACAAGCCCCCCATCGACCAGCCCAGAAAGTGTGCATTATCTGGCACTACCTTTAAAACCTGGTCGGCCAGCAACTCGATGGTGTAGGGATCGTTGGGCATGGGACTGCGGCCAAAACCGGGTAAGTCGATATTGGTCACCCGAAAATGCTGTGCCAGGGTTTCATAAAGGTGCTCAAAAATACCGCCATGAACACCCCAGCCGTGTAACAACACCAGATCAGGCCCCTGTCCCACTTGTTCGAAATAAGGTTGTAATGCCATAACTACTCTTGTTGCAAACTTGGATGTGCGTTTAACCAATCACTTAATGCATTGGCCAACTGCTCAATTTCTGATTTTGTATGCGCAGCGGTCAAAGTAATGCGCAAACGCGCCGTGCCCGATTTTACTGTGGGTGGCCGAATGGCTCCTACCCAGAATCCTTTCGACTCCAGATAAGCGGCACACTTTAAACAGCGCTCACTGTCGCCCAGTATAATCGGCTGAATGGCCGTATTCGATTCTAAACCAGGCAATCCGTATTGGGATGCCAGTTGTCGAAAATAATTGATATTTTCTGTCAACGCATCACGGATCGATAGTTCCGACTGTATCAACTCAATACTGCGCCGGGTCGCCACCGCCATAGCCGGTGAACTCGCCGTAGTG
Organism: Pleionea sp.; assembly: GCA_052032335.1. Taxonomy (GTDB): domain Bacteria; phylum Pseudomonadota; class Gammaproteobacteria; order Enterobacterales; family Kangiellaceae; genus Pleionea. The sequence continues at coordinate 14,593 of JBPEWV010000209.1, forward strand.
TAAATATAAGGCCGTGCAAACTGGGTCAGTACCTCAGCCACCGACTGACTGCTGGCAATAAATGCCCCACTGGTCCCGATGGCTTTGCCAAAAGTGCCCATTAAAACGGGTAACTGCCGCTGTGTTAATCCAAAATATTGTTTACTGCCCGCGCCGCTTTCACCAATCACCCCCAAACCGTGAGCGTCATCGACCATTAAAATAGCACCTTGTTGCTGCGCAACCGGATGGTATTGATCGAGTGGCGCAATATCACCATCCATACTGAAAACGCCATCGGTCACAATCGCTTTAAAACGAAAGTCACCCATTAATTGTCGCTTTAACGATTCGACCGAACGATGCACAAAGCGTTTGTGGGTTGCAGCACTGTTCATCGCACCATCAATTAACGAAGCGTGATTCAATTTGTCTTGAACGATTAAGTCGGGTTTATCCAACAAACATTGCAGCATCGCCAAGTTCGCCTGATAACCGCTGGAAAATAATGTCACGGACGGATAACCCAACCACGACTGAAGCAAAGCCTGCAGCGCTTCGTGCGCTTCATTGTGGCCGGATATCAAATGCGATGCACCGCTTCCGACCCCGTATTGTTCAACGCCTCGAACTAACGCCTGTTTGATCTCAGAGTGATTCGCTAACGACAAGTAATCGTTGCTGCTAAAATTGATCAGCACCTTGCCCTGACGCATCACTCGTGCACTCTGCGGTCCGTCGATGGTGGTCAATTTACGGTATAACGACGCTTGCTCCTGCTGCGCCAATCGCTCCTTTAACCAGGCAAAATAGTCTGTGTTCATTTACACCGCGGCGTTAGTAAAGGCAACACCACCCACCTTTTCAATCGCTGGTGCTTCGGGCACTGACTCAACTTCCCGTCGTTCTGGCTGGATACCCAACTTTTCGAAAAGTTGCTCATCGTCGTTTTGCTCAGGGTTGGCTGTGGTCAATAATTTTTCGCCGTAAAAAATTGAGTTCGCACCGGCATAAAAACACAAAGCCTGAGTTTCATCGCTCATGTCTTCTCGCCCGGCAGATAAACGCACGTAAGATTTTGGCATCATGATTCTTGCCGTCGCGATGGTACGAATAAACTCGATAGGATCCAGTTTTTCGACGTTTTCCAGCGGCGTTCCGGCAACGGCCACCAACATGTTTATCGGCACACTCTGCGGGTGTTCGGGTAAATTCGCCAGCTCTTTTAATAATCCGAATCGATCTTGTTGCTCTTCACCCATTCCGATAATTCCACCAGCACACACATTGATGCCAGCATCTCGGACATTTTGTAACGTCTCCAATCGATCTTTGTAAGTTCGCGTGGTAATGATTTGATCGTAGTATTCTTCCGAGGTGTCGAGATTATGGTTGTAATAGTCGAGTCCGGCTTCACTCAGCTGTTGGGCTTGCTCGTCATTCAACATGCCCAGAGTGACGCAAGTTTCCATGCCCATTGATTTCACCCCTTTGATCATTTCCAGCACCGCCGGAAAATCTTTACCCCGTGGCGAGCGCCAAGCCGCGCCCATACAAAAGCGGGTTGCTCCAGTCTGTTTCGCTTTACGGGCATTTTCCAGAACTTCTTCGATCGCCATCAACTGCTCTTTCGACAAACCCGTATTGTAATGACCGCTTTGCGGGCAGTAAGCACAATCTTCTGGACAGGCACCGGTTTTAATGCTCAGCAACGTCGAGGTTTGTACTTCGTTGGGATTGAAATGTTGACGGTGGATCGATTGCGCGTAAAACAACAGGTCATTGAAGGGTAAGGTAAAAATTGATTTAACTTCGTCATGGGTCCAGTTGTGCCGGATTTCTCCAGACGTCAGGGTTGCGGTGTCGGTCATAGCATCATCCTCGGCTCGTCAACAAGCCACATTCGATTGATCGTTAAAAATGAAATTGAAGTCGAGTTTAAACCGTTGATCATCACAGTCAATGAATCGCGGCAAAAAGGTTAACAAACGAACAATAATTAACCATACTTTTCATGGTATCGCTCATGTCGTAGCATAAGCCCTGGATCAGTAAGTTATCAGGGACAGGGAGATGACCATGGGAGGAACACGATTTTCTTTATTCAAAGAAAAATTATTCAGCGCAAGACGTTTCTATGCACGCGGATTCAATGGACAATTATTCGGGGTGCAATGTCAGCTGTGCCATTGCGACCTTTCAGCGGATAACCAATGGATTTGTAATCATTGCGAATCGAGCCTGCCGAAGAGCAGGCCCGGTTGTCAAACCTGCGCTGCGCCGATCACCGCGAACACCCCACGCTGCGGGCAATGTTTGAAGTCACCACCCGCAATCGACCAGCTGGTCGCGAGTTTTGATTACCAATTTCCGATTAATCAATGGCTGCCTCAATTTAAGTTTTCACATCAATCGGCTTTGGCAAAATGGTTTGCCGAACAATTAATAGCATCACTGAACCTTATCGACCAACAGCTCCCTGAGGCGATTTTACCCGTTCCTTTGCACGATAAACGAATGCGCCAACGCGGTTACAACCAGGCCCATCTGATAGCCCGACACCTCAGTCGCAAACTGCGTGTTCCCTTGTTGGACACAGCCGTGAAAAGGCATAAAACCACCGAGGCGCAGTCTGGCCTGTCGGTTAAGCAGCGTCAAATCAATATTCGCCAGGCTTTTACGGTTAAAGCAACGTTGCCCAAGTCCGTTGCCATTGTTGACGATGTCTTCACCACAGGCAGTACGGTGAACGAATTATCTCGTACCCTGAAACTGCACCACTGCCAGAGAGTCGAGGCTTGGGTAGTGGCTCACGCGCCACTCAACTACTAAAGCAAAAATTCCAGCTGAGTTGAACCGGCGTTTCCTGTTACCATGAGGCCAACTCATTATGCCTACTCATTGGGACACACGTGCAGCAAGCCGAACGCTACAAACACATACTGACCATTGCCCTGCCGATTATTGGCGGCATGATATCGCAGAATGTTTTGAATTTGGTTGACGCTGCCATGGTTGGCGTACTGGGAACTGCTCAACTGGCCGCCGTTGGCCTTGCCAGCTTCATTAACTTTGTCGCCGCGGCGGCATTTATGGGCATGTCGGCGGGCGTTCAAGCCATGGTGTCTCGACGCATGGGCGAAGGCCGAACTGGTGAAGCGGCCAACCCTCTCAACGGCGCACTGCTAACCATTTTTTGCGTTGCCACCCCGGTTTCTATTGTGTTGATCTTGCACGCCGAGACCATTTTTTCCTGGTTAAACGACGACCCAGAGGTGGTGCTGTACGGCAGTCAGTACCTGCAGGTGCGGTTGGCCGCCATTATGTTTGTCGGTATGAATTTTTGTTACCGTGGTTACTGGAGCGCAATAAAACGCACCCGGTTTTATTTAACCACCTTACTTATCATGCACAGCCTTAATATTTTTCTAAATTACGTTTTGATTTTTGGCAAGCTGGGTTTTCCGGCGTTGGGCGTTCAAGGTGCTGCAATGGGCACGGCGATTTCAATGTTCGGCGGCACACTGATCTACACCTTTTTGGCACTCAAACACACGCGTTCCTATGGTTTTGGATTGCACCTACCGCAAAAAGAAACGCTGCTCACCGTGATCCGGATTTCGATCCCCTCATCGATGCAACAATTATTCTTCGCGCTGGGCTTTACCGCCTTGTTCTGGATAGTGGGTCAGGTAGGTACACAGGAGCTGGCGGCGGCCAATGTTTTGATCAATTTAACGCTGGTCGCCATTTTACCTTGCATTGCTTTTGGTATTTCTTCGGCCACATTGGTGGGGCAATCGCTGGGTAAAGGTTCCGTCAACGAGGCTCATCGCTGGGCCTGGGATTCCGTCCGCCTGGCTATGATGGTGGTGTTTTTTATCGGTTTACCGATGATTATTGTTCCCGAGTTGTTACTCGGTCTGTTCATTCACGAGCCCGGCCCCATCGAAATCGGTACAACGCCACTGCGTCTGGTAGGCATTGGTATTCTGGTTGATGCATTAGGGCTGGTTCTTATGAATTCATTGCAAGGTGCCGGTGCGACCAAAGCCACTCTAAAAGTTTCTCTGATCATGCAGTGGCTGGTGTTTTTGCCGTTGGCGTATCTGGCCGGTCCGGTATTCGGAATGGGTCTGACCGCCATCTGGGTTATTCAGTTTTTATACCGAGCTCTGCAGGCCGGTATTTACGTCTGGCTGTGGAACAACCGCGGCTGGTCATCAATAAAGGTTTAAACAATCCGTTATGACCGAGTCCAACAGTTTTTATCAACTCGACCCCAATACCATTCTCGATGCTCTGGAGAGTGTTGGCATTTACGCACAAGCCGCTTTGCTGCCATTAAACAGTTACGAAAACCGTGTTTATCAATACCGCGACGATGACAATGTAAAATTTGTCGCCAAGTTTTATCGACCCGGTCGCTGGAGCAACGAGCAAATTATGGAAGAGCATCGCTTTTCACAACAAATGGTCGATGCCGAAGTTCCCATTGTTGCGCCCATAAGGTTGAAGGGTAACACCTTGCATTTCTATCAGGACTTTCGCTTTTCGGTGTTTGAAAATCATGGTGGCCGTCATCCCAATCTGGATGACAAAGAAACACTCACCTGGCTGGGACGGTTTATAGGTCGCATACACAACGTTGGCGCAATGGAAGACTACAAAGAACGTTTAACCATCACGCCCGAAGCTTACGCCGACGAGAGTTATCGCTTTTTGACCGAACAACAATTTATTCCAACCGAGTTAAAAGAATCGATGGACAGTGTTTGCCACCCTCTGATTGAAGCCTGCCTGGAACGCTTTTCTCGGTTCAAAGACATTGAGCAGCTACGACTCCACGGAGACTGTCACCCTTCGAACGTGATGTGGACCGACGACGGCCCACACTTTGTCGATTTGGATGACAGCCGAAGTGGCCCCGCAATACAGGATCTCTGGATGCTGATCACCGGCTCGGACGAAGATAAAACCATTCAACAAAACGCCATACTTGATGGTTACGAAGAATTTCGAGAATTCGACGATCGTGAACTGCATCTGGTCGAAGCCCTGCGTGCCATGCGCATGATTTATTACATGGCCTGGTTGGCGCGTCGCTGGGACGATCCAAGTTTCAAGCACAACTTTCCATGGTTTAACACGCGACGTTACTGGGAAGATCAATTGCTCAATCTGAAAGAACAGTTAGGTACCATTCAAAACGAACCTTCGGCGACGCCCTGGTATTAATCTACCCGAGGGGCAACTCACTATTGAAGCCAATAACCATTACAGTTTGTTATGTGTGCCATCACACAAGGGGGCCGCATTGGAGGCTTTGCAGCCACAGAAGAAAACTTTTCGGGTAGACGCAGCCTGATACCTCACCGGAGAAATGCCGGTCCCCTTATGTGAACCATCGCAAAAAGGCTGATTTTTACTTCGCCCGCAGGCACACCAAAAGTAGGTCTTATCCTTTTCAACTTCAAACACGTAGGGCTGATCACTGGCCTGAATGACTTCCGACATAGTGTTAAACCTTTGACGTTTACTCAAATTAAAACGTCTTTTGAGTATTGCACAGAAGTTGCAAGCTCGCCAATGCGCATAGCAAACCGCTACTCAGATACTGCGGCTTGCGAATTCCGATCATCGACCTTCTCTTTGGCCTCAGAATAATAAGTACCAAACAACCAGTCGCCTATGGGGTAAGTGATATTAAAATTGTAGTGACTCATCAACTTGGGAACGTGATGGTAGAAATGCAGTTTCCGCAAACGACTCATCAGCGGCAGCCTCCATAACCAGGAGTTTTCACTAACATGGTAAGCCGTGTGCAGAAGCTCGTAATTAATAAAGTAAGCAAAGGCGGTGATCATAAATAAGAGCGCGACATTGACGGTCAACAACCAGCTGATCAACAAAGCCACCGGTAAGGCGAACACCACAAAAAATCCCACAATTAACGCCGGAGGAAACAACACCACACAAAAATCTTTGCTGTCTTTAAACGCCATAGCTTGATGGGTGAAAAATCGGTGATGCTGACAAGAGTGGCGCTGATAAATAATCTTAATCCACTTAAACGGACGATGCATCGGAAATCGATGCGCGACGTATTCGACCAGATTGGCATATATAAAAGTCACCGGGATGGTCAACCACTCCCAGATGGATACCTGTTCCAAATTGAAAGCGCAATAGACAATAATGCTCAAAGCGACGGACAATGAAAACCCCAAATGGAGATAGCCATTGTAGTTGGGAGAGCGGTTTTCACGACGGTACTGCTGGCGATACTCGTAGGTGTTTTGCGGTATCGAATTCACTTCATTCATGTTGCAATCGTTGTGTAAGTTACCGATACTGTTGAGCTTAGCAATTCTGTGCGACATTAAATTGTCTGTTTATGCCAAAAGATTTGATAAAAGACGCCAATCGTTCCACGGCAACGGTCGCGGCCAGCTATTTAAACGCACTACTCGACTATTGTCACACTGAGCATCAGCTGGATCGCACCGAACTGCTATCGCAAATTGAATTATCACGAAACGACTTCTCCGATCCCCATCAACGCATCTCGGCGGAGTATTACAACCGGCTCATCGAACTAGCCGCAGAAAAAACCGGAGACTGCGATTTTGGCTGGCATTTCGGCTCGCAGGTTGGTGCTGCTGCCTTCAACTTACTAGGCTACCTCACTATGTCCGCGGACACTTTGGGCGATGCGGCACAATCGCTGCAAGACTTTGAGCAACTGGTCAGTAATATTGGGCATACCAACATTCAACGAGCCGACCATTCGGGGTTTGCCATATGGCAAGCCAACGACAGTTGCCAAGCGTTCAGTTACCACATTGTGGAGGCCGTTTTCGCTGGCTGGATCAGTTTTGGTCGAACGATTGTTGGTTGGTCGGTACCGCTTGAAAAAATTCATCTGCAGCACACAAAACCCGAAAAGCGAAACCCTCATGAATCACATTTGATCGATTGCGAAATAATTTACGAGCAACCGGCTAACGCCATTGAATTTGATAAGAAATGGCTATCGCTTCCGCTCGCACAGGCGCAACAAGCAGTGTACAAAACCCTGTTGCTGGAAGCAGAAAAAGTGATTCAACAAATTCAATCTGAGCCAGAACAACTGACCGAGCGAATAAAATTATTGATCACGCAGAATTTATATCGGGGGACTTTGTCTATTGATACCATTGCCCAACAATTGCATGTATCTCGGCGTACCCTACAACGGCATTTGAATCGGGATAACATTCAATACCGAGAACTGGTCGACCAGTCCAAACGCGAGTTAGCGAAAAAATTGCTGCAGGAAAACCAGTTACCACTGACCACCATTGCTGGCATTTTAGGTTTTTCCGAACAAAGCTCATTTAATCGGGCGTTCAAACGTTGGACAGGATTGTCACCGAAAGTTTTTAAGGAAAGTGTTAAGTGTTAACTATACCTATCATCACTGTTTTGCAAATTGTCTTTTTAGTGCACCTGTTGTTTGGCATCCTCATTTTAGTGGATCAGAAACGCTACAGAGGCCTTCTTTACTTGCTTTCGTTGATGGCTGCTCTGCTCACTTTTAATATGCTTGAAGAAAATGGAATCACAAAGGATATCTACTTGATAACACCTGTTTTCTCGTTACTCTGTGGGCCTTTATTTTATTGGTTTATTTTTCGCCTACTAATAAAACATGCTGAACCAAAGCGCCATCATTATCTACATTTGATACCCGCTTTTTTAGCTTTACCATTTACATCCTGGCCTCAGTGGATTCTATTTTTCGGAACCTTCAGCCAGCTTGGTTACGTGATTGCTTGCTTACGACTGGTGCGAAGGTATCATAACACCGCCGAAAATCGCACCGCCCAATGTATTGGTTATCGAATCGACTTTATTAAGCGTTTACTCATACTGGTGATATCCATTGGTGTTATCGATCTGATACGCTTAAATCTACAACCCTATCTATCCATTCATGTCGCACAATCTTGGTATTTTGCTACACAGATGGTCTATTTTTTGATGTATTCAAGTCTGATTGCTTATTCCATTCGGCGGCCCGAGTTGTTTGATGACATCGAAGAAAGCGATCTCCAAAATGATTTGAGTTTGATTAATACTGCAATATCAGAGAGCGAACAAACTATCGCCAACAATTTATTTCGCGATCTTGAACGGCAAATTTATGACGCTCAACTGTACCTACAACCGAGACTAACCTTGCGCTCAATAGCTGAACACACAGGTTTGAACGAGAGAGACATTTCACGAGCGATCAATATTGGTGGGCAACAATCATTCAATGATTATATTAACAAACTAAGAGTCAATACCTTCATCAAGCGACTGAAAAACAGGCTTCCCAATCAAACTATTCTGGAACTTGCTTACGAGTGTGGCTTTAATTCCAAATCATCCTTTAACGCGGTATTCAAACGACTTCAAGGTGTAACCCCAAGCCAGTTTCTCAAGTCCATTAATTAGAAACTGTACGTCCAATTTCGAGTTTTTGGACGCCAGCCTCCAAATCATACGTCATTGTACATCGCTAACGTAATGATTCAGGAAAATTACTCATGTACAACGGGTTGTTCAAACTCATTCGCCCAACAATGGCTGTATTAATTCTGCTCCTTGCTACCGTAGCAGCGTCCATTCCGTTCGCGTTATTCAATGAGCCGGATTTTTCTATCACGGGTCAAAACGCGGAACATCTGATTATTGAAAACGCGCACTTGCTCGATAATAACGACAAAATGGTGCACTTACTGATCAAAAACTCGATGATCAACATCATCTCTGAAGCACCGATTCCTGCTCTACCCAACGAAACACGAATCAATGCAAAAGGCATGTTTCTTTCACCAGGACTGATTGATACCCACGTCCACATTTATGATCGCACCGATCTGTTACTCAACCTGGCCTACGGCATAACTACGGTCAGAAATATGCATGGCATGCCACACCATTTAAGGTACCGAAGTGAAATTGCTTCAGGGCACCTGCCCGGTCCCAAGTTGATCGTATCCAGTCCCATTATGAATAAAAAATCGGGTTATGCGCACGGTGCTCATCAATGGTTTCCCAAGGATTCAGATCAGGCCCGTCAGTGGGTACGCCAGTTTAAGCAGCAAGGTTACGATCTGATCAAAGTTTATGATGGACTCGACTCGACACTTTTTAAGGCAATTGTCGACGAAGCAAAAAGAGTGGGGCTCCCCTTCGCCGGTCACCCACCGTTTGATATTGCATTTCACAAGTTTCTGGAGTCGAAGCCGCAAACGCTGGAACATTCAGAAATGCTATTTCAGGCCCCTCTCAATTACTCCTACGAACATCAAGCTCTATCTGGTTTGATCGCTCAATTAGTTGAAGCCCAAATTCCGATCGACCCGACACTGTACAACTTTCATGAGTTGGTGCTGATCGCTCAGCACAAACAAAGCTACCTAGATACTTTGTCTTTAAAATACTTGAATCCGAATATCAAAAGTTTGGTCGGAGGAAGCGTCGAGTGGGCACTTTCAATCAATGATCCGACACCCTGGCTGAAAAAGTCGAACTATATGGCAAAGATCACTCTTGCTTTGCATCAGGCTGGCGTGCCTCTGGTTTTGGGCTCGGATGCCGGCGCCGGATTTACCATCAATGGCGAAGGAGCATTACGCGAAATCAAACATCTAAACGCGATCGGCATTCCCTTACGGCAGGTTCTTGAAATCGCCACTGTGAACAGCGCCCGGGCTCTCGATCTGTCTGATAAAGTCGGGAAAATCGCGTTGGGGTTTGAAGCCGACCTGCTACTCACCAAAGAGCCGCCCACCCAAAACATAGACACACTTTACGATATTCAAGGGCTTTTCAATAATGGTGTTTACTACAATCAAAGCGCTATTCGCTCGATGAAGTTGCAAGCAACGGATCATATGTCTGCTTATGAGTTAATGGGGTGGTATTTGATCGATCAATATTACCGCCTCTTCGGCGAGTACGTTTTCTGAAATGCCTTCCAATAGGGCGCTTGCTGATCAAGCGGCACTGCATGAATTAAAAAGAAACCGACGGAACCATCGACTGAAGTCGTACTACTTCCTTTTCGTTCTTGCTTTAATTGGGAATCAACGGCTTGTAACTCCAAAGCAAACGTCTGCGCTATTTATTCCAACTCGAAACGGAGTTCGAATGGATAGCCATTGAAGTTATCGAGTTACTGGCTAAACGGAAACGGTGAAAAGATAGATTAAACATAACCGCAACCAATCTTACTCACGCCAGCTTCACTCACACAGTACATGCTAAATTCAATACACACAAAACAACCGATATAAGCAAAACGCACCAGCCTTTCTGACCTATTTTGAATGCAGGAACTTGCAGAGTGTGCGTAACTTATCTTAGCAATTTGGGGAGCTTAGAAATTTAGCGTTTTATAAGGCTCACTCTGCAGGAATGCCTCTTCCAATGCTACCTGCCAACAAATCAATGGGACTTATCAACAAACTATCGCACAGCAATTGCGGTAATTTTAGTGCCTTACTACAACTCACCCAGCACAACGAATAATTACCAGACCACAATCGTGCTCTTGCAATAAAAAACAATAAGGAATCTTTCATGACTCGCTATTTACTGTCGTTATTATTGGCGACTTATACAACTTTTGCCTTTGGCATCGAATCCCATACCGCCAACTTTGCTTTCGGTGGAGCAACCACCCATTCACGCAACGCCACCGCCTTGTTTGCTCCTGAACTTGACGATGCGGCGGGCGCAGTCGGCTTAGAACTCGTAGGGCTTCACCAGCAGCTCGACTTTGCAGAAGCAACCATAAGACAAGTTAACGCGGAACAAGATGTGTTCTGGCTATGGGCCGGTGCCAATAATATTCTCATTGGTGCCTTGACCGGAACACCCGACCCGACGCAAGCGCCGACCGACATCATGACGGCCATGAAGCGTTTGTACCACAACCTTGGCGCACGCCAGTTTATTATTCCCAACCTGATGCTGATGGGTAACTTGCCACAGTTCAATACCGATCCGAATACGCAAAATGGCATCAACGCCTTGACCATCCAACAAAATGCGATTCTGGCGCAAACCTTGGAACAGTTTCGAGCCGAACATCCAGATGCATCGGTTACTCTATTGGACGTTCAAAGTTTGTTTCTGCAGCTCGAAACCTCAGGCGAGTTTCTTAATACCACGGAAGCCTGTTTTACTACCGGCTTGCCGAATGGTATTCCTTGCAACCATTACCTCTACGCCGATGACATTCATTTTACCAGTTCGGCGGCGACTAAAATCGTTGATTTGGCATTACGAGAGTTACCCCAAACCGAGTTCAGAAAGTTGATAGTGCTGGGAGACTCCTTCTCCGACACCGGAAGCTTTTTCAACACCATCGAACGCGCCATCGGTACTGGCTTTCCCGGTTTCCCGTTTCACCAAGGCCGATTCTCAGATGGCCCCAACGTCATCGATCAGCTGGAAGCGAGACTACAACCCGATACCATGAGTGGAGCGTTTCACCAACCAATGCGTACCAATATTGCAGAAGGAATCAACCCAATCGACGCCAACGTCATTGTGCCCGCCAACCTGACGCTATCCAGTGAAAGCCGGTTTGGTATGGTGGCTCTAAAATTTCCAGGCAAAGGTCTCTGCCTTTATTTACCTGACTGGCAACCAGATGGGTTTCGGCGACTGAGCTTTTGCTCCGGTGGTTTGCAGGCAGGCCAATCAGTGTCGACTGAATATATCGTGCTACGAGCTCCCTTCTCGACAAACTCGGTGTCGACAGACTTATTCCATTATTAACATGAAAAAAGCCAGGCAAACGCCTGGCTTTTAGCCTCAATGAGCGAGTTATTTAACGACCACCATTGGACGAACTGGTCGGCGCAAACTCGGGATAGGCCTCGAGTCCGCAGTCCACTTTGTCCAAACCGACGTACTCTTCTTCTTCGCTGACCCGAATACCCAGCACCAGTTTCAACACAAACCAGACTATAAACGAAGTAAAAAATACCCAGGCAAAAATGGTGAGCACACCAATAACCTGGTTCAACAGCGTTACCCCTTCACCGTCATTGGTCAATGGAACAACCAGACAACCAAAAATACCAACCGTACCGTGCACTGAAATGGCTCCAACGGGATCGTCCAGCTTCAACTTGTCCAACAGCCCCACCGATAAGGTTGCAATGATTCCGCCAACGGCACCGATTATAGTAGCCACTTGTGGCGATGGTGTTAATGGTTCTGCTGTAATCGCAACCAATCCCGCCAATGCACCATTGAGTATTAAGGTTAAATCGGCTTTTTTGAAAAACACTTTGGTATAAATAAATACCGCGATCACTCCGCCAGCAGCAGCCGCATTAGTGTTAACGAAAATTTTTGCCACAGCATTGGCGTTTTCGACGTCAGAAATTAACAGTTGCGAACCACCATTAAACCCGAACCAGCCGAGCCACAATATAAAAGTTCCCAGGGTCGCAAGCGGTAAGTTTGCACCGGGAATACCTTTAGCGTTTCCTTTGGCGTCGTATTTCCCTTTACGCGGTCCTAGTAAAATCACACCAGCTAACGCCGCGGCAGCACCTGCCATGTGTACCACTCCCGAACCAGCAAAGTCCTGAAAACCCATGGTGTGTAAAAAGCCACTGCCCCATTTCCAGTACCCTTCAACGGGATAGATGAAACCGGTTAAAATCACACAGAAAATTAAAAAGGACACCAGTTTCATACGCTCTGCTACGGCGCCCGAAACGATCGACATGGCCGTTGCCACAAACACAACCTGGAAAAAGAAATCCGAATACAGAGAATGATCGGCATCGCCTTTGGTCACAGCTTCGGCGGTATGCTCGGTACCCAGTAAAGCGCCAAAATTAGGTAACCAGCCGCCTTCGGTTCCACCGTACATAATGGCGTAACCGAACAATAAATACATGGTGCAGGCAATAGCAAACAAGGCCACGTTTTTAGTTAAAATTTCAGTCGTGTTTTTCGAACGGACCAACCCCGCCTCGAGCATGGCAAAGCCAGCGGCCATCCACATAACGAGTGCCCCGGATACTAGAAAGTAAAAAGTATCTAATGCGTACTTTAATTCTGTCATTATTATTTCCCCTAACTTTAAATGGCTTCGTCGCCAATTTCACCGGTTCTTATTCTCACGACGTTTTCCAGTCCGTAGACAAAGATTTTTCCGTCACCTATTTTTCCGGTTTTTGAATGTTCGATTATGGCTTCAACAATTTCGTCCACCTTATCGTCCGGTACCGCCACCTCGACTTTTACTTTGGGTAAAAAGTCGACCGTGTATTCAGCACCCCGGTACAATTCGGTGTGCCCTCGTTGTCGTCCAAACCCTTTCACTTCAGTCACCGTTAACCCAGAAATGCCGGCATCATTTAAAACAGTGCGCACATCGTCGAGTTTGAACGGCTTTATAATGGCCGCGACCAATTTCATAGCTTTCCCCTCTTGAGCTTTTATTCAAATTGTTTGAGGGTTTATTGCAGACAGTGTGCCAATTGGTAACTTGGCCAAAGATATTGAGTTTTGAAAGAAATCTTACTTGGATTGCACCCTAATGATGCAAAGAGTGCTTTTTTGTAATGTTGAAGAATCAAATGTGTGCAACCTGTGCGTTTTTGATTCAAAATAAAGCTCAACGCTGGTTTTACTTAAAACTGAACTTATAAAAAAAGGAAAGGTGGATGCCTAAAGTATTATTAGTTGGATTCGGTCAATTGGCCCACCTGCTGGCCCGGTCTCTGGTAAACAAACACTTTCAGGTCACAGGCCTAAAGCGCACGCCCATTCAAAACTCTGCAATTGAGATGCGCTACCTCGATCTTCAGAAACCCGAACAATTGTCGACCTTATCAACCGAATTTGATTATGTGGTTATCACCCTGACCCCGGACGAGATGACTTTACAGGGCTATCGTCAGGGCTATTTCAGCAACGTCGAGAACCTGCTTAATCACTTTCACAATCACGATTCCAAACCGTGTTTTATTTACGTCAGTTCGACTCGTGTTTACGGCCAGCATCAGGGAGAGTGGATCGACGAAACGTCAGAGACTAAACCACAATCTGACAAAGGCCATGTATTGTTAGATACTGAAAAATTAATTCAATCGACAGATGGTGGGATCATCGTTCGTTTTTCCGGGATCTATGGCGGTCAGCGTCAACGCTTTTTCGACCGTGTCAAAGCGGGTATTGAATTACAACAAACCCCACCTTTGTACAGTAACCGGATACACCAAGTCGATTGTGCCGGTGTGTTAGAGTTTTTAATCATCCAGCACAGCAAGGGAAATCTTGATGACTCGTTATTTCTCGCAAGCGATACGTCACCGGCGCCTATCTACGAAGTGGCCGAATGGCTTGCAGGAACTTATCACTGCCCAATGCCCAAAGCCTTGATAAAGCCCCCCAACACGGATCAGGGCAAACGCTGCAACAGCGCAAAATTACAAGATATGGGTTATGTTTTTCGATACCCTTCTTACAAGCAGGGTTACGCTCCGCAAACAAACGAATAATGACGCTGTAAAATCAATTCGGTTTGCTCATGTTGTTGGTAGAAGCCATTGTGACCAACACCTTTGAGCCAGGCCACAATCATTTTGCTGTAATTGGGTTGCATTGCTTCGATCAACACTTTGGGGATCACGGTTTCCTGTTCACCGTGAATCACCAAAATCGGAATGTCCTTTCGACTGAGCTCGGCTCTCACATCAAACCCGGACAGCGTTGTTAAATTTATTGCACTCGCCCGAGGTTGGTTGTAACGACGATTCATAATTTCGATAAAAGCATCGTCCAACTGGCGATTGGCAAAATAATCGTAAAACTTTTGCTGTTTAAACAATACATCACCCGAACGAACGTATTCGTCGAGATACGCCCGCATAGTCTTGCTCAGAGCTTCGTCATGTTCCGAAATAAGGTCAGCCGGGTTACCATCTAAAGAGCCACATAGTATTAAACTGCTCACCTCAAATTCCTTGCGTGCTATGGTGCCAGCCTGCATCATGCCACCTAATGAATGACCACAAAGTATGGGTTTTTCCAGTTTATAGGTTTGTAAAATCTCGTGGTTCAGTGTTATCAGGTCGTCGAAATGATAATCGTACGGCCCCCAGTCAGAACGACCATGCCCGGGCAAATCATAAGTTAATGTAGAGTGTCCTTTTGCCCGAAAGAACTCCAGCAGCCCTTTACCACAGCTGCTGTTTTGCGTATTGCCATGCACAAAGACAAACGTCGACTTGTCTCGATCGCCTTGCTGAAATTCGATAGCCAGACCGTCCATATTCAGCATTTTCCTGTCACTCATGATTGTAATTCCAGCATCCTTTGTTCAAGCGGACAGCGAATGTAACCAAGACCCGGATCGAAAGCAAGCTCGGCTAAGTCAATTAGCTTGTCAGAACAGCCAACCAAACAGTCCAAACCGATATCGCAAACTTTGACAATTGCACGCTAAAACACTAACTTTAAAGAGAATCGTAATATTTATGATGACCGAAAAACTACAATAATAACAATAACTCAGCGTAAACAAGCAATTTGAACCGACCCAGACAGGCCATACGCATTCGATGCTCGCGCACTGAAAGTGCAGCGGGTTTGCTTGCCACTTATCCGCTGAGCTTTAACACAGGAGAAGCAGCACTGAACACCCAAGGATCAAAAGGCTGCTTTATGATCAATAATAAGGGAAGGCAATGATTCCGACCCTTTCGTACGGTTACAGCGACGCAGAGTTCAGGGCTGAGTATTTGTGAGAGTTGCTTTTGTTATCGCTCTATTCACCGCATTTTATAGCGGTGCCAATTTGTCACGACAACTTCCTGTTACGACGATTCCGTTTGATATCAATACGCTGGAGTTGCCATTCGAGCAAAAGCAAGACGTTGAAGGACTGGACTTAACCGTCAACTCGATTGCCAGTGACGACAACAACTTTTTATGGGTCGGCACGCAAGCCGGATTGATTCGGATGGACGCCTACGGCTTTAAACGCTGGCAATACAATGCTGAAAATAAAAACACACTGTCGAATAACTTTGTGACTTCGCTTGCGTTCGATGACACCAATAAGCATCTCTGGATAGGCACTCAATATGGACTGAACCAACTCGATCTCACGTCAAATACCTTTACCCGTTTTTACCACGATTCAGACTCAGCTCTGTCTTTAAGCCACAACTTTGTTAACACCGTGTTTATTGACAGTAAGCAACGCATTTGGGTCGGTACCAGCCAAGGATTGAACCTCTACCAAAATGGGCAGTTTCAATCGTTTCTTAATGATCCAGGCCAAGTTGATAGTGTCACTCATAACAACATACTCGACATAACCGAAGATCATGACGGACGTATTTGGATTGCCACACAGAATGGTTTAAACGAATTCGACAACGGAAAATTCAAGCGCCACTTCCCATTGAGAAAAATAACCTCGAAAAGCGGTATCCTTACTAGCGTTCTGGTCGATAATCAGGGCAATCTTTGGTTGGGCACCGAACAGTTTGGGCTATTGCACTACATGCCAGAAACGGGAAAAATTAGACAGTATTCAGTTGAAAATACGGCGTTTAAATTACCCTCCAATTACATTGTCTCATTGGCAATTAGCGATGATCAGGTTTGGTTGGGGACTAGCCAGGGTCTAGCACTTCTAGATCGGACAAGTCAAACCGTTCGTCCGCTAAAGTCGAACGAGGGTATGAACAATATTATTCGTTCCATTTATCAGGATCGAAAAGACATATTATGGGTCGGCACCTGGTCTAACGGACTATACCGATACAATCCCAATCAAACACCTATTGAACAAATTCCCGTGGAAACTTTGGGTGATAAAACAGAAGTGATTCGAAGTCTCGTTCCGGGCGTTAATCACACCTTTTGGTCGTCGAATATTAAATATCTTTATCAATTTTCTCCAGATAAAAGCCAAATTAAAAAGTTCAATTTGGAATCGATCAACCCACAAGCGGCCTACACTTTGCCCATCGTCAACTACCAAACACAAAAAGAATACTTACTTATCGACAAGATTTACCAATTAACCAGTGACGATCGGTTTATCGATAAGCAACTGCCCTCTGACATCGAAGATTTGCTTTGGTACACCGCATTTTTCGACAGCAAAAACCAATTATGGTTAAGTTCTCGCCGCACCGGCGTTTATGTACTAAGCCCAGATTTTAGTGAAGTCTTACTTCATATTCCCACGTCGTCGGTGACTTACTTTGCTCAAGTCGATAAGTCGACAATTCTATTTGGCGCGACTCAAAATTTATTCTGGGTAAACTTAGACGACTGGTCGGTCGAAAAGCACTCAACGAAAACACACCCTGGTTTAAAAAACTCAACCGTGACAGGGTATCTTGAGGCAAGTAATGGTCGAATCTGGATGGCCACGTCTGGCGGTCTTCACGAAATCACTCGTAGCAACGAGGGCATTAAATACACTTCTATTACACAAAATGATGGTCTACCAACCGATGTCATCACCGGCCCTCTGGAAGATAAGTTTGGACATCTATGGCTCGGAAGTGTCGACGGGCTAATTCGCTTCAATCCCGAAACGAATACCCATCAGGTATTTAATACGCAGCAGGGGGCTTTCTCACAGTACTTTATTGGGCAATACTATAAAGATGCGAATCACCGTTTGCTATTTCAGGGGCCCAAAGGGATCAGTGTTATTAATCAGTCGAGGATCATGAATAATGTTCAATCCTATCCAACTGTTTTATCCGACTTCTTACTGCGCGGTGAACCGGCCACGTTGGGAGAAAGGTCACCCCTTGACGCCACCATCATGTACAGCGATAAAATAACCTTGCAGCCTGAGGACCGCGATTTTACTTTCGTATTCACCACCACACATCATTCTCAGCCCGAACGAGTGACGTTTTTTTATAAGCTCAATGGGTTCGACGAGCACTGGATACAAACCACCGCACAGAATCGGCAGGTCAAATACACGAATCTTGAACCGGGTAATTATGTTTTTGAAATCCATAGCGTTTCAGGTTCCGGCGTCAGCGGTGAAAAAACAACTATAAACGTCACGGTGCTCGCTTTTTGGTACGAAACTTTATGGTTCAAAGTGATTCTCTTTGCGGTTTTCGCGGCCAGTATTTTACTGTGGCATCGAGTGCGAATTATTCGAATCAAACAGTACAACGCCTCACTTGAAGCCGACGTTCGGAAACGAACACAAGACATAAAAATCCTGGCTTTGATAGGTCAGGATATCAGTGCTTTAAGAGACATCCACGATCTTTTAGAGCACCTCTACTTCCACCTGAGCAAATCACTCGATGTTTCAGCGCTGGCGATCGGAATTTGCGATTACGCGCAGGGACGCATAAAGTTTGAGCGTTCTATGGAGCATGGACGAAGACTTCCAACCTATTTTCGTGAAATGAACCCCGGAAAAGAAATTGCGGCATCCTGTGTTCGTTACAAAAAATCAATTCACTTAAAGCAATACAATGATCGATTTAACTACATCGATGAAGATCCCGGTAGAATTGTTGGTGATGTCATGGAAACCATTGTTTATCTGCCACTTACTTCAAAACAAGGGCATGTCATTGGATGTATAACAGTCCAGTCAAAACAGAAAAATGCCTATTCAAAGAAAGACGTAGAGTTTATCCAAACCATTGCTAACTACACCAGCATTGCTCTCGATAACGCATTGGCTTATCGCGACCTGGAAAATGCTGCTACTACCGATCAGTTGACTGGTATTTTCAACCGACGCGCATTTATTAATCTTGCGAGCTACCAAATCAGCGTTAGCAAGCGCTCTGGCCTTCCGATTACTTTTTGCGTAGTCGATATCGATAACTTTAAAAAGGTGAACGACGCAGCCGACCATGAATGTGGCAACATGATACTAAATCAGATTGCCAACTTGATAAAAAGCTCGGTTCGACAACAAGATTTGGTCGCACGTTTGCACGGAGAAAAGTTCGTATTAATGTATCCTAATACTGGGACCGACGGTGCGGTCAATGTCTCGACAAAACTTAAAGAAATGATCGCTAGTCAATCCTTTCGATATAAAGACAAAGCCTTTCAAATTACCGCCACCTTCGGAATCTGCGAGTATTCCAATCAAGTTACCGTAGAAGAAATTATCAGTAATTCCGAAGAAGCGCTCTTAAAAGGCAAGGAATTGGGTCGCAACCAAGTTAATGTATATGAGTTTAATTAAAGGTTACTAATGTGTCGAAACTTCGAAATAATAGTTCCATAGTCGTTGTAGCTTTATATCGACTTCAGTAGTTGAGCAATACATAGACCACTACAAAGTGAATGCCATTAATTCGCCGGGAAGTAACAAGTTAAAACTCTCAATCTAACTGCTTTAAAAGAGTACACCGTAAAATGGATGAAAAAACCAACATTGCAGTCAATCAACACAAGCTTTTTTATCAGCAAATGCGATCGACAACTCCGTTACAGGGCATCATGGCAAGCGTATGGTTTGGTATTCTGAACTATCATGACGACTCTGTTTACCCCATCTTATGGCTACTTGTCTTCTTAGCTTTTTTAACCTTTCGTTTTACGGTGTATAGCAAAATAAAACGTTGGGATGACTTTATGATCGCCAGCAGACTATCAATCGTAAACAAAAATGGATTGATCTCTGCGGCCATTAATGGACTACTTTGGTCAACCTATTTTATCTACGCTTATTACCACTTTCCAGAGTCCTGGATGACCTTATTTTCTGCCTTTGTGATTATTTTAATGGCATCAGGGTTTATTACCTTGTCGAGTCACCGACATACCTTTTACGCCTTTAATGCGTGTTTTGTCGTTCCAATTATTGGCTTTACTTTCATGTTTGTAGACAGAGACTCTACATTGTTCTACATGGGATTTCTATACATCGCTTTTAGCGTCAACATCTTTGATCTGCACAAAAATATCAATCGCACAATTATCGAAAGTTTAACCAATGCTATCGAGAATAAACGTCTGGCAAAAAGCCTTCAGCAACTAAGCAATACTGACAGTTTAACCAAGCTGTCGAACCGACGGCACTTTGAAGAGCTCAGTAAATTGATACTACAAGAAGCGATCGACCTAAAACAGCACATAGCGATAATAATGATCGACATTGACTTTTTTAAATCATTTAACGACAACTATGGTCACCTGCGAGGAGATAATGTATTGGAACAAGTAGCCAAGGCTGCAAAAGGCGCGATGATAAAACCCAATGACATCATAGCTCGTTTCGGCGGCGAAGAATTTATAGTAATCTTACCCAATACTTCGGAAGATGGCGCAACTAAATTAGCTAAGCGACTGGTTAAAGTCATCGAATCGCTTGAGATCGAAAATGCTCACTCAAAAGCCAGTCGGTTTATAACGATCAGTGCAGGCCTTGCTGTCGTGCAGCCGACAGAAAACTTCGAACTAAAAGACTTGATCAACACTGCAGACAAAGCGCTTTACCAAGCTAAAAAAAATGGTCGAAATCAGGTCTCTATAATAAAGCAGGCGGCGGTATAGACTTAGTTTTCTATAGAAATCGACTGAGTTTCGTCAAAAACTCACAAAACACTCTGTCAATCTAAGAGACTTTACTGTTAATCAAGAATTAATACCGACCAATCCTGGCGGGGAGATGAATATCGACTTGAAATGCGGCACACTGTAGTCCAATCTTTATAATTTACGACGCCCGAAAGTATCAATGATGAAAGTAACGAAACTATAAACCACTCATTCTAAGGTACCATTATCCTATATCACAGCAACCTTAGTAACCTGTGAATATTCACTAAAACTTACTGATGAAGAAATTATCAGCAACGTTGACGAGGCACTGTTGAAAGGAAAGGAGTTCGTTCGCAGTTAGGTCAACGTCTATGAGTTCGATTGATACGATGCTTATTTTTGTAAAGTAGACAGAATACGAAAGGTTACAGGTTTACTCCCATAAAGTTGTTATAAACGGCAACCTATATCTCATATTAATGCTTTTTTAGTAGTCATTATCCAGGGTTCCCAGTAAGATACTTTTTCTTATTGTTCGAACCGATCATTAAGAGCCTACTAAAAACATAAAAAACGTCAAAACGAGAGGTGTTCAAATGAGTGATGTGTACTCGACCCCGGAGTCCGATTTAATTAGGGATGATCAAAACATTGATTACGGCTCTGTAAAAAAAGCCATTGCTGGCGATTATCAATTCAAAGTATTTGATGTTCTGGGCGAAGCTTGGGATAAAACCAGTGGCGTCAAAGGCTCCATCTGGCTCGCAATGGTGTTTTATATGCTGGTTGCGATTGGTATTTCCTTTGTGGTCGTATTGTTGGGCATGTTAATTGGTGCAGATGAAAGTCCGGTAATGGCAATTACGGAACAGTTGGCGGTGAGTATTATCGGAACACCCATGTTGGTTGGCATGTTTATGATTGGTTTGAAGCGCTCGGTAAATGCACCAAAATCCGGCACTTTGGCGTTCAGTTATTTCCACCGATTGTGGCCGCTTTTTCTTGCAATGGTCATGATCTATGTATTGGTGACTCTTGGCTTAATTCTACTTATTATCCCAGGCCTTTATCTCGCAGTGGCTTATTACTTTAGTACGGCATTGATAGTGGAAAAAGAAATGTCACCCTGGCAAGCAATGGAAACTTCACGCAAAGCGATCACCAAACGTTGGTTCTCATTTTTGGGATTAATCATCATGACTTTCCTGATCAACATCGCAGGTGCGTTAGCACTGTTGATCGGCTTAATCTGGACAATACCCATGTCCATGATGGCGTTCGCCATTGTTTATCGAAATATGTTTGGCGTTGAGTCGATTAATCGTCAATAACTCTGATTTAACGGATAACCGATACTTCGAAAGCAAAAAGTGGTCGCTTAGCTCAAGCAGCGATCACTTTTTACTTTCAGCCAATAATATGAGTTATTAACGAATGTTTTATCATCTCTGTTGTTAGTCGCTTAAGGCAACTCACCATTTAGCCAGACGTCTTCGATCCATTTCCAAACCGACTCCCATTCGTGTTCCTGAATTTCACCATCAACCCAATACTGAACTTCGCCTTCTTGAGTAACAATGAAGTAATTTCCCTGATATTCACAAATTGGAATGGTTTCTCTCGGCACACCAGCATCCCAGGCGACGGCTGCGACTTCAGGAAGATAGGAGTGCATGTGTGGATCGCTTGCGGTAACCGGCTCAATTTTGCCATAAACCACATCACTCAGTGTTAATAGGTATTCTTTAAACTCGTTCGGTAGACCAATTAATAGTTGCTCTTCGACTTCAACCAGAGTGTCGATGTCAGGCAACTCGACACTTCCAAAACGGTCTTCATTGCGTTCTCTTAATTCATCAACAATTTCGTTCATTTACTATTTTACCTTTTACCTTTGTAACTTTGGCAATCAAGTTTGCGCACGCGTCTCTTAACATTTCTTCTTGTTGTTTTTTTCCCGAAGCGTTGAATAGACGACACCATTGCTTGCTGGATAACCCTTGCCATAATGCTGCAATTAACGCTGCATGAGCACGTCGCAATGCTGCGTCTTTCAAGTCGCAGTGGCACGACTCCTCGATGAGTATATCGACCTCCACAGCGGTATCGAAAAAACCTCGCTCTCC
>JBPEWV010000021.1:0-33052 GCA_052032335.1 Pleionea sp.
GCTGATGTTGCCCGTTGAGTTCGTTACAGTAACTCGGAACGTAAGTGACGAGTTGCTGCTCAAAGAAGGCGCCTCAAAACTTGCTACTGCAGAAGTTGAATTCATAAGCGAAACGGTGGTGCCAGAACGTTGTGACCAGACGAAGGTCAGCGCCAGATTGTTAGGATCACTGCTATTTGAAGCATCCAATGTCACTGTACTTCCGGCATCGACAGTTTGACTAAGGTTGGCCACGCTGACTATCGGAGCGTTAGAGTTTTGAAGTATTTTGACTTGAGCAAAATTGTTGGAAAAAACTTCCGCATGAGGCCCGTCGGGGTACAATGCCTCAGCAGCAGCAACGGTAGACTCCGCCATCTCAGGCATCGTAATACCAGAACCCAGACCGAATTGCGCTTCTAAAATGATCTGATCCACTTCTTCTCGCGATTGTCCCATGTCGATGAGTTGAATGAGTGATTGGAAAAGAGGGGTTGACCACAATTCATCACCATTTTGTCCATTAACGATTTCATGGGCACCGTAAGTTTGGCTCGAATCGTACTCATAGTTTGTGCGATTCATTACTCGTCCATTCCAACATTGATTGTGACCGTCCCAGGTGTAAACCCAGTTAGGATTAAACGTTGCGCCATTGGGTGTACTGTAGCTATAAGAACCCGCCCAATAATCACCAAATCCTTCACCGATAGCGCCAGAATCGCCTCCACCCCAGTTGCTGTTAATGGAGAAGTTAATGGCGTGCCCGTATTCGTGCAAAATGACATCAAGGTCTTCATTGTCATCGACACAACCGTGACCAAACGACATTCTATTAGGCGTCGGAGAGTAGAATGAATTGTCCGCGCCGCTGGCACCGTTTGCATCAACTTCGATTGAAAGCTCCTGAATGCCAGTGTCACCTGTAAAGCCCAATGATTGCATATATCGTTGATTTAAATCGATGTGGTAATAGGTCATGGCATCATTAAAGGCCACATCGCCGCGTTTTGCTGTCCAGTTTCCATCGGATGTTGTGCTTGGAGCTGAAGTAGGTGGATCCCAGTCAATGATTTGTACCCATGGCCCTTCAAGACTGTAAATTCCACTGACTTCATCGAAAGTAATGTCGTTTAGTGTTCGGTTTAAATAAGCGTCCTCAAAACTGGCCGAGGGCGAATCGTCTTCAAGAGACGCATCGTTTAAAGTCGTTCGCGGATCGGGGTCAAATACCAAAGCGCTGCCTTCAGCCAGCAGAGTGAATTTAGAGTTCTTTTTGTTTTTTTGCTTTTGCTCAAGCTCGCTCAAAGCTTCCGCAAACGATTTGCTCATTTTATTTTCTGCAAATACCCATCCGCCTTCGGGCATATCGGCATTGGCATTTTTAAAGGTTGGCAAATCAATTCTCTTGACGTCTTCAATCGAACCTGTCGTTGCATCAATAATTTGTTGCCAGTCACCACGAGGCGAAGAGGCGACTAATTGCGTAACATAAGACAATTGTGCCTTGCCATTTTTTGCAATGTAAACTAATGAGGCTTTGGGTTCGGCCAGTAACAAACCGCTGGATTGAAGGTTCTGCCATCCGAGTTGTAGAGCCTTATTCGAATCGATGATTGCTTTGCTGGATGAATCCACCGTTAACTGAGGAAAGGTATTATTAAAAACTCTTACTTTTGAAGTGTCTTTCTTGTTGATTGAAACAATCACTTCCGAACGCCAAACAGGAATATCGTTAATAGTTTGTTGAAAATAATAATGAGTTGCCGTGAGACTTTGTTTGGTTTTCACCGGTTGAAGCTGCCCCATTATGTGCTCGATGTTTAGCTCTTTTTTGTAGAGTTCTAAAATATCGAGTGCAGAAGTGGCTGATTTATTGGCGGGTAATTCTGCTCGCACTATTTTGGCAAAGGTTCGATCGTCTTTGTGATTGGAAATAACGTCAACAATATTGGCATCAACCGTTAATGGTGCCACTAAAGCGCTTACAACGATGGCTGTTAATGTGTTTAGTTTATTGGAATTCATGTAGATGCCCTTGTTAATCGATGTTTAAAAGAGAAGTTGAAAAGTCGACTTTATAAAATATACCCGAGTCGTCAGCAGCATTAGTGACAATACTACCGTTAGAAATTAACCAGGCACTTTGTTCGCTTCCTGAATTCATTACGATTTTGTATTGAAAGTCAGGTCGCTTTTTTAATAGCACTTGTGTTTTATTATTGAGTGCGTTTTTAAACTGGTTATAAATAATAGGATCGTCAATTTGTTTTAATTGAACCTCACCAGCGTAAACTAATAACGCGGGATCGTTATTAGAAACGGTGCCCGTTTTACAGGCCGCTAAACTAAGCAGAAGAGCAAATGCAACGTATTTCAACGAATAGTCCTCGAATGAAGTAAGAGATGGTTAATTTTAGACTGAATTAAATGATAATACATCTCAAACCAGTTGTATGAGGAACTATTAAACTTTTATTTTGGTAATAATAACAATTGCCAGTTCGGCTAATAAAAAACCTTTTATTACAATTGGTTAGAGTTATTGTGGCAAGTTAGCTTGAACTTTTAATTTATATCTTGAGTAAAATTACTTCAGATCATGCATCTCACTAATTGGTCAGGAGGTGTTGTTGGACGTCTAGAAGTCTTGTGTGGCGCTGAGAACTCAACGACACCCTCCGGGAAAGCAATCAATGCGATGCTACTCTCTGGTGAAGAGCTTGAGAATTGGAAATTTGTTTTTACCGAAGTACATGCTAATCGATTGAATTTCATTGGATTCTAAAGTGTATTCTTCTAGAGTCGGAAACTTTCTAATACCGTTCGCGAAAACGGCCATAATGTGTTCTCTTTTGAGTATTCTTCGTCCTGCAGCCTGGTTCTGGAGCGTAATTGTTGCCCAGCGTTCTCCTCGTTCATTGCTCATTGTCACGGAGTGAACAATTTTAAAACTGCTGGATTCGGGGTATAGTTTTTCGTCATTCTTAAATTGGATAACATCGGCATTCACGATTGATTGCTCGAGTATTAAGCTATCGGACAGCTTATTACGCTCGGACGTAAAGCCACAGTTAATGAAGCCAATAGCCAGCAACGTCAAAAAAAATTTCATAATACTCTCTTCAAACTAGGTTAATGTAACAGTCCTTACTTTAACAAAAACTGAACTTATGGTGCTTTGACCTGACAAAAGCGTACGCTCAGTGATTGAGTATAAACGAATCGCCTAAAATGAAAGGGTTGAATTTAGTGTATCTCAACTTATAACTGGAAAAACTGGCTAAGTAGCAAAAAAGCCCTCTGACAAGAGAGGGCCAAAGGGCGCGCAGACGGAAGGGGGGCAGACGGAAGTGAGTTCGCCAGAGTCAGGCACATCAAGGATTAATTGGCAGAAGCAACATCCGAGTCGACGTTTTTCATGTACGCACGTAACGTTTTACCAACTTTTTCTATTGGATGGCTCCTTATTTTTTCGTTCACCGCCAACAGTTCTGAGTTGTCGACACTAAAATCGGACAAATCCAATCCGGCGCCGAGAACATCCCTAGAAATTTGTGGCATGAGTTGCTGTTTAAGCAGAGGAATCGCTCGGTTTGCAAACAAGTAATTGCCATATTCTGCAGTATCAGAAATCACAAGATTCATTTCATACAAACGCTTTCGCGCAATAGTGTTGGCAATTAGCGGCGTCTCATGCAGAGACTCGTAATAAGCGGACTCAGGTAATATCCCGGACTCCACCATGACATCAAAAGCGAGCTCAACGCCCGCTTTTATCATGGCTACTAAAAACAGCCCTTTGTCGAAATACTCTTGTTCGACAATGTAGTTGTCTGATTTTGGCGCTCGTTCAAAACCGGTGTTGCTGGTTTCGTCTCGCCATCGCAGCAAGTTGGCATCGTTATTTTTCCAGTCTTCCATCATTTGCAGAGAGAACGCTCCGGATAAAATCTCATCCATGTGTTTTTCAAAAAGAGGTTTTAAAAGCGCCTTTATTTGCTCAGATAATCGAAAAGTTTTGATTTTTGCTGGGTTACTGAGGCGATCCATCATAAGTGTGACACCGCCGGTTTTGAGTGCTTCGCTTATCACCTCGAGACCGTGTTGGATGAGTTGCGCGGCATAAGATTTTTCGATGCCCTGGGCAACCATCTGTTCGTAGCCAAGTATTGCTGTAGTTTGCAACATCCCGCATAAAATGGTTTGCTCGCCCATTAAGTCGGATTTCACTTCCGCTACAAAAGACGATGCTAGTACACCGGCACGATCGCCTCCGGTCGCAGAAGCCAGTGCTTTTGCGTAATCCAGGCCTTTTCCATGTGGGTCGTTATCAGGGTGCACGGCAATTAGAGTTGGCACTCCGAATCCTCGTTTGTACTCCTGACGAACTTCGGTACCGGGACATTTAGGTGCACACATGACAACCGTAATATCGTCTCGAATGCGTTGACCTTGTTCGACAATATTGAAGCCATGAGAATAGCCAAGAATGGCATTTAGTTTCATCATCGGAAGCAGTTTTTCAATTACCTGTCTGTGTTGTTTATCGGGTGTTAAGTTGTAAACCAGATCGGCGTCTGGAATGAGCTCTTCGAGGCGACCGACACGAAATCCGTTTTCAGAAGCTCTTAAGTATGAGTCTCGTTTTTCTGCAATGGCGTTCTCGCGAAGCGCAAAACTTACGTTAAGCCCAGAATCGCGCATATTCAAACCCTGATTCAATCCTTGTGCACCACAGCCGACAATGACAATATTTTTCTGTTTTAGCAGGTTACATCCTTGTGAAAATTCTTCTTTCGACATCAGTCGACATACACTCAATTGCGTTAACTTTTCCCGGAAACTTAAATCGTTAAAATAATTTGTCATATTGCTAACCCGTTCACTCAAAGATGCATTTAAGAATAAGTCGAATTGTGCGTTGCGTAAAATGATATATAATCAATTTATGATTGCTAAATTTGCAATAATGAATTGTTGCTAACGGGGAGCACCGCTTGAATTTAAGAGAGCTTGAAGCGTTTCTAAAACTATCCCAAACCCTGCACTTTGCTAAAACAGCGGAAGCGCTGCACATCAGTGCATCAACATTAAGTCGTATGATGCAAAGACTCGAAGATGAGTTTGGACAGCAACTACTGGTGCGCGATAATCGCAGTGTTGAACTCACCCCAAGAGGTGAGCGATTTGTTGTATTTGCACGCGACGTCATGCTGCGCTGGCATGAGTTAAAGCGAGATTTTAAAGGCGATGCTACTAAGGTAACCGGAACCTTGACACTTTACTGTACGGTTACCGCGGCGCACCTTTACTTGAGCAAATTACTGTCAGAGTTTCGAAAACGTTACCCCGATGTTGAGATAAAGCTGGAAACGGGTGACGTCTCTCACGCCTTCGAAGTAATTGAGCAAAAAAAGGCCGATATTGCATTTGCAGTAGCTCCGGAACAGTTGGCTACTCGATACTATTTTAAAACCATCGATATTATTCCGCTTAAAGTCATCGCGCCAATCGACAGTGGCCAATTGACAGGTAAATTGAATGTTGAAAAGCCGGATTGGCGAGAGATACCGTTTGTATTGCCAGAGTCAGGGCCCTCAAAGGTACACACTTGGGCCTGGCTCAAGCGTATGCGCATTAAGCCATCGGTTTATGCTCACGTCAGCGGCCATGAAGCCATTGTTAGCATGACGGCACTCGGATGCGGGGTGTCGGTAGTGCCATTACCAGTATTGGAAAATAGCCCGGTCAAGGAAAAGGTACAGGTCCTCACGGTGCCATTGTTACCCAAACCCTTTGAGTTGGGAGTGACCTGTTTAAAAAACAGAGTTAAAGAGCCTGTGGTTCAAGCGTTCAACAAGCTGGTGTTGGAGTTATTTTAAATCGTTAATTTGGTCAGATTGATTAAACCTTTTTCGTTTTGACGACGTCTAAAGTTTTTGTAAGCATTGTAAAAAACCTTAACTTATTGAAAAATAAAGCTTTAGATAAGATGGTTTGAATCTTGCTAAGTCTAAGTCGTTAAATTTCACTACTGGAAATTTCAGAATCATAATAAGAGGATTGGAAAATGGGAACGCATCGCTCAAACCTGAAGTTATTGGGAACATCACTCGTTATCGGCTTGAGTTCGATATCTGTGCAAGCTTTCGATATTGAAGAAACTCGAACCTTGACCTTAAAGGCGACAGAATTAAAGTCGTTTGAAATAGATGTTAGCGCTGGCTCTTTAACCGTTATCGGTAAACAAAATATTAACGAAATTCAGGTTTCAGCAGAGCTTCGAGTAAATGAAGGCGAGTTTGAGTTAGAACTGGAGCAGTCGGGCGACTCGGCCACACTGCGAACCGAAGTGGGTGATGGCGGTTGGTTTGGCGAAAGCCCCTACATAAATTTAGTGGTCGAAGTCCCACAGCGAATGGCGATCGATATTACCGACGGTTCAGGGTTTATCAAGCTTCACTCGATTAATAATGCAGTAAAAATCAAAGACGGTTCTGGCAGTATTGAAGTCGCCGATATAAGTGGGAACTTAAAAATTAAGGATGGCTCAGGAAGCCTCGATGTGAACAAAGTTGATGGCAGCGTTTGGGTTGATGATGGTTCCGGCAGTATCGAAGTCAGAAATGTAACCGGTCCTGTTGAAATAGAAGACGGTTCTGGTGGAATCGTAGTGACTAATCTTAAGTCGACTCTGAACATAGAAGATGGCTCTGGGAGTATGTCCGTTTCAAATATCGATGGCCACGTTACCATCGATGATGGCTCTGGCAGCATCGACTTAAATCACCTGGAGAACGGCGTTACTATTCTTGAAGAGGGTAGTGGTGGGTTGTCAATGAGTAATGTCCGCGGTGATGTGATTAAACGCTGAACATAATTTAACCCACCAAAATGCTCATCCTTTTACAAAAATGGTCGCGACAGCGGCCTTTTTTGATAATTTTAACTATTGTCTTCATTGAATCTCATAAAAAGATGATGTTTAATACAGTTCGATTATTTAAGAATGGAATTCTTTATTATGGAAACTGTATTGAGTGGACAAGATACCACTTTTTCTAAAGTTGAAACTCTGATCGAGCAAGGCGCTTATCGAGATGCATTTGATAAAGGCCGTGTTATTTGGGATAAAGCGATTGCGTCTTTGTCTCAGACTGAATCTAGGGCTCTCGCCAAACTATTTGATCGTTTAGGTGCTGCACGGTCGAGTGATTTCATTACCCTTCGAAGCTACCGGCAGCGACCGGATTGTCCGGAACGGGCCTTACACGCGAGCTATTATTTTTTACATAAAAAAGGCCCCGATTTTGTCTGGCAGCTGAGTCGTCAGTTTCTGACGCGCGACGACTTGAATGATGAACAGACAGCTGATTGGTTGGCTTTGCAGGCAATAGTATCGTCACAGTTAAGAGATTTTGATGTTGCCCTTGAAAAATATCAGGCCAGTCAAGAGGCGTTTGAGAGCAACTGGAATAGAGGGTTATATGGAAGCTTGTTGATTGATCAGGAGAAATTTAATGAAGCCAGTGATTGGTATCAGCAAGAATACCTAAAGACACCCAGTGAGATATCGTTATTGCGGTTGGCTCGAGCATTATCGCTCGACTCTAAACAAGAGCAGGCGATTGCAATATTAAAAACGGAGTCGTCAAAATATCAATCGGTAAGACCTTGGTATCAACTGGCCCAATTGAGTAAAGATATTCATGCAGTTGATGATATTGAGTATGCTATATCGCAAATACATCAACTCGCAGTTAGAAATACAGATAAAAGTCTTACTCAACAGTTAACAGCTTTTAAAGCTCATATTGAGGTGACACGTCAAAACTATCGAATGGCGAAAAAGTATTTGGAGCAACTCGATGATTACTACTCAAAAGTCTTGTTAGAAAATATTGAGAATACGTCTGAAGATAAAACCGTTCGTCTTGAAGTTCCATACATCAAACAAAAGTTTTTAACTTGCGCTCCCGCATCTATGGCCTCGATACTTCAGTATCATGGAAGTGATTTTAGGCAAGAAGAAATTGCTGCGGATATTTGTTTTGATGGTACGCCAGACTATCTGCAACATCAGTGGTTAAACCAGCATAAAATACCGTTTCGTGAGTTTGATTTAACTTGGCCTATTGCTCAATGCCTTATCGATGCAGGCTTGCCGTTCACTTTGGTCACTCGCTCAGGTCGAGAGAGTCATATGCAAGTAGTTTCTGGTTACAACCAGCGAACCGGTATATTGTATGTGATGGATCCATCATCGGTCACCGTATGCGAGTATTTGGCCAAAGAGCTGTGCGAATATAATGCAAGTGTGGGTCCTCGATGTATGGTGTTTGGCCCATCATCAAAATTAGAGAAGATAGAAAACATTGAGCTTCCGAGCGAAACGGCTTATCAGATCAATCAGCAGTTTCAGTCAGCGCTAAGAGTACATGATGTTGATGGCGCTCGATCGCTACTAAACAAGTTAATTAAAAACTTTTCTAATCATCGTTTGACCTTATTCGCTAACCGCTCTTGGGCGATATATTTGCAAGATGAATATGCCATCAAGTGTTCAACAGAGAAACTACTTGAGCGATTTCCAGAAGAGATCTGGATTATTCAGTCTCTTTTTCAGTCATTTTCCCAACTGGGTAGTCGTAAAGAGGGGCTCGAATATTTAAAACAAAAATTTGAAGCCTATCATTATCATGAACTGCTTGAAGCTTTAGTATATGAAACATATGACGACCAAAACTTCGAAACACAGACGCTTGCTTTGTTACCGAGGTTACATAGAGCAGCTTTGTACAGCGCAGAATCCAATTGGCTACTGGGTCATATTTACTGGCAGAAAGGCAATCGTGATGCAGCAGTTCGTTGCTATAGATGGGCTCTGACTCTTAACGATACCGATGAAAGGTTTAGCGAAAGCTTTTTTAATTCTTCTCTTTTATTGGGTAATGAACAAAGTGCATTGAAGTTTTTACATCAACGCTGGCGTCGCTATAGTCGTAAAAATAGCGGTCCCGCGCTTTCATTATTTAATGCATTTTCGAAGCTAGACGAGGAGCATAAAGGTCTTTCGGTTCTCAAAAAGGCTTTAGAAGAGCTTCCTGACGATGAGAATTTGATAAGTTTTTATTTGAGAAAACTCCTACATTTAGGTGAAATGCGGGAGTTTAAGAAGTTATTTAAATCACTTTCTCAACGACTCGATAAAAAGTCATCGGAGCTTCTGAAGGCCGATTATTTTTATCTGAACAATAAACAGATGAAATCTGCGGCAATATACAAATCATTATTAAAAAAGTACCCAACAGACCGCTTCATTTATAGTCGTTATTTTCAGATTTTAGACGCCTTCGGTCGTCAAGATGTGATCGAGCTGACGCTTAAAAATTTAAACGATAAATACCATAAAGCGTTGTTCGCCAATTGGTTAGCCGTTGACTGGAGTAAAGATACAACGTTGCGTAAACAGTTGCTTGAATATTTGGTTGAGGAACACCCCTACGACATAAACGCAATAACACAGTACGCTGACTTGTTAATAGAAAGTTCTGAATATGAGCAAGCGCAGGCATTGCTTCGATCATCAATAGGTAATAAGTCGTACTATAGCATCGCGTGTTCAATGCTATCTAAGGTCGCCTTATGTTTGGATCGGATAGATGATGCTCAGGACTATGCATGGAAAGCCATTACGGACAATATTGACAGTGATCAAGCGTTTGAAATGTTAATTTCGAGTCATTTAGGGGCTGAACTAAGGCAAGAAGCCTTGTTGCAAGTGAAGCGATTGTCTGAGCAAAGGACGTCTAATGGTAATTTTCTTTGGAATTTGTGGCATTACAGCAGGGGATGGGTCTCATCTGATACATTACTGGACTGGTGTGAGCAGTGGCTGATTCAATATCCAAAATCTTGGTATCCCTATGTTTTACTGGCAAAGCAATGGTTAGCGCTGGGTAACACCGATAAAGCGTTGCATTTTTTGAAACAAGCAGAAAATAAATTCCCTTTACTACCGCGAGTGTACTTGGAGTTGGCTGAGCTGTACGATTTAATAGGTGACTACTCATTATCGATAGCTTCATTTGAAAGAACTTTGACATTAAATCCGTCATGGGGTTATGCGGCGAGAAGATGTTCAGAAGTGTTGCAAAAGTCCGGTGAGCTCGAAAAAGCGATTTCTATACTGGAAAAGTCGTCCAGGTATGCGCCTGAAGATGGAATAATACTTGGTTTGCTTGCGGATCTCTATCTAAGACTGAACCAAAAACATAAAGCGATTGAATTGCTAAAGCAAGCTGTGGAACTTGAAATAAATTATCCCTGGGCTTGGAATCAACTGGAAATATTAAGTCAACAGCAAGAGGATTCTGAGTTAGCAGAAAGTATGATAAAAAAACTGGTGGAGACTAAGCCTCATGTTGCA
This sequence comes from Pleionea sp., assembly GCA_052032335.1. Classification (GTDB taxonomy): domain Bacteria; phylum Pseudomonadota; class Gammaproteobacteria; order Enterobacterales; family Kangiellaceae; genus Pleionea. The sequence continues at coordinate 10,412 of JBPEWV010000021.1, forward strand.
GATTGCTGGATCATTTATTCACGGTTTAAAGACACTGTCCAAGATAAGCGAGAGGTTTTGGAAAAAGGGCTTGAGCTTTGTACCAAGTCAGTTTCTTTGCATAAGGAGCTGATCCATTGTTATTTATCGCAATATGAGTATGGTGCAGCTCTGTTGCAGCTGAAACATCCTTGTTGGAACAATAATCCTCCAGTAACCATTTTGTTTCTCGAGGCTGAAGTTTTCGCAAAGCAAGGAAGATATGGAGAAGCGATAGAAAATCTAAAAAGCCTATTGGAAAAGTTTCCTTTTTACATCGAGGGTTGGCAAAAGTTACATGAGTGGTATGTATTACTTTCTGAGTATTCAGGTGCATGTACGGTAGCAAAAAAGCTTATTGAGTTGTCTCCGAATGATGCTAACCAATTGAGTGTTTGCGCAGAAACTTTATTTCAGTATGGTGGCTCGGACGATAAAACACTCGCATCATCCTGGTTATCTAAAGCTTTCAATATTGAGCCTTCTGATATGCATGTTAGCCTCAGTTGGCTGGACTTCTTACTCAGTGAACAACGCTTGTCAGATGCTGAAAAAGCGGAGCAAATTGCTGCTCGATTTATTAACGACCCACTTTTGATCGTGCGTAAGATACACCGCTTAGTTTTATCGCAACAAGTTAGTGAGTTGTCTCAGTTAGCCAATTCATTAATTGAGTTCAATCACGACAATCCCTGGATTTACCACTCTGCTTACGATTTGTACACTGATAAATCCTATCGCAGCGAATTCTTACAAGCGTTGCGAAATCGAATGGAGCAGGACAATTGTTGTCGAGCGATCGCAACCGTATGGGCTCGATTAGTACGAACAAATAATAATGGTTTGTCGCAACTAAGACTGTTTCTCGACGAGAATGAAATGTCTGACGTATGGAGCGCGGTCGTGCAAGAATATTTTAATGCTTTTATTGAGGTAAATAAGTTACCGCCTAAAGGATTTACTCGAACTCACCGAGAGAAAATAGAGTCCGATGTTTATTTATTTGGTAGCTACGGCTATTTACTGTGCAATCGAGGAAGTTTTGATGAAGCAATTAAGTGGTATCAGGAACGCGCGCGCAATGAAGGATTTCCGGCCTATATCTGGTATCACTATCGCTGGGCGTTAGGAGCAAAGGGTAGATGGGATGAAGCTAGAAAGGCAATTGCATCAGCCTTGAGCAGTCCTCCCGACAATTGTTTCAGTAATATTTGCCTTTGGTCTGCTTATTTTAAGATCAAATATTTTGAACCTTTAGAGCAAGCAGACGTAATTAATATATCTGTTGATGAGTTAACCGAGGTTGAAAAATACATTTTTGCGCTGGTGAAAGCAGTCTGGTTTTTAAAAGACAAGCCGCTTGAATTGCAGTCAGATGAAGTGTTTAAGCAATTAAGGTATTGCCAATCGATTTATCATGGTGTTCATGGTAGTCGAGAGGCGAAAGACGCAAAAGCAGATGTTAAAAGGTATCTGAAAGCCAAAATTGAATCGAGTAGTTGGTGGTTAACCATGAGATGTCGATTTAAATTACATAATCACTTTTAGTCGAATGCTTCCACGTTTAGTCGCGTATCTCTATCAAAGCGTCACAGAAAAGTGACGCTGGTTTTAGCGAATATTGAATACTTTTTCTAGTCGTGCAAGCTTGAATACTTTCAGGGCAGGTTCGCTGACGTCGGTGAGTGAAAACTCTAGATTTTTCTTTTTCGATGCCTGAAGCGCTTCGACCAGACTGGCGACACCCGACGAATCGATATAATTAACGGCGGACATATCGACCATTAGATTTTGGCCCTGATCGACGGTTTCCAATAAAACTTTTCTCGCCATCGGAGAGCGTTCAAGATCGACATCGCCGGATAAGAAAACGGTCGTTATATCGCCTTGTTGCGTGACTGAATAATTCATTAAACGTATCCTTGAAAGAGCTTTAAAATTTAATCTTTATGTCGAAATAGACGACTGATTACCTTTGGTCATAACCAGTTTATTGCCGACTCCTTCAGGGGGAGGGCATTCGTACGCGACTGAATCCATAAGCTTGTTCATAAACAATGTTCCCAGACCACCAGGCTTCAATTCGCTTTGTGGTTTTGGGCAACAACAGTCAGGATCGACAGGCTCGGCAAAGTCCAACAGCTCAACTGAAATAACATTATTTGCCAAATATACGCCAAGATCAATCTCGCCATGCTCGTCAAATCTGTAGGCATGTCGAATGATATTTTGGCATGCTTCGTCAACCGCCAAAACCACTTCTGACACAAAGTCATCTTCAAAACCTTTATCTTTCATCGAACTATAGAGTTTATCTCGAATAGACTTTAGGTTTTTAGGCTGCGCCAGAAACCGCTGATGGATGATTTTTTGAGATGCGTTCATGATCCCTGACTGGTTTATACCAATATATTATTAACCCGTTTTTGGGGTGCGAAATAACAGTAAAATTGAAACTGAGCGATTTTGCAAGAGATTAAACCGGGATTCAATCAAATGACACAGTTTAGACCGAATTATTGCAGGGTGAAATGAGCTCACCCTGCAATAATTTATGGCCGACTTACTTAGTCGAGGGGGATTCGTATAACAATACCGCCCATGACATCGTTCAGTTTAAAGTCCGTTTTTGGGCTATCGATATGTTTGTTATGGCAGTCGACACAAGCTTTTGATACTGCGATGTCTGCATAAACCGCGGTGAAATATTTTTTTCCACCCAGAGTTTCTTCGCCATAGAAATTTTTACTGGGGTTTGCGGCTACTGCTTCAAGTCCTTTTTTCTCCATTTCTGTTCTTGGCTTGTTTTGCTTGTTGATGGCAGCTAAAGAAAGCAGGGCATAGGTAAAACCGGAATCTTTTTCGCGCACACGTTCCGAGCCCATGCGTAACATTTGAGCCGGCAGTGGAAGCGCTTGCTCCTCTTTCCAGTGCTCTCTGGCTTCGATAATCTCTTCTTCATTTTGCAGTCGGTTGACAACATTGCGAGTGTAGACCGTGCGATCAGACTCGATTACAGAAAAAATTGCGTCGGCCATTTTTTGTGGTGTTATACCGCTTGCCTGTACCGTCAAACAACTTATCAGTACGCTTATTCCAATGGTGATTAACTTAATTGCTTTCATTTCTATCTCCTTAACAGTGAATGATATTACTCTCGGCGTTGCCTTCTTTTTTCAATGCGTTTTTGAATAAGTTCAAAGGTCTTGTGTTGTTGACTGGGTGCTTGGTCAAAGTTTGTTTTGACCAACTCTTCATCTGCCAGTGCATTGATGGAAAACTCAAGACCGTGGCAGTTCATGCAAACTTTTTTCAGCATTTTAGTGTTGGGTCTAAGGTTGTGGTTCTGGTTATGCATCACTTCAACTCGTCGACCTTTTTTTATTCTCGGTAAATGGCAGCTGGCGCATGTGACCCCTGAGCCCTCGGGTAAAATTTCGGCTCGTTCTTTTAGCCAGAGTTGATGGTGTGGTGAAGTCAAATAAGCGATCGAGTGTTGATCTTTGTGACAATCAAGGCAGGCATCAACGGCAGAATGCTGTAAGTCGGGTTTGTGTGGATTATGGCAACTGCTGCAGCTCAGTTGTTGCTCTGTGTTTGAGTTTATCGGTATGCGTGCCTCATCGGTTGAAATGGTTGGAAGTCCTAAGGTGGCCCGCATACCATGTTTGCCCAGTTGAAACTGCTCATTTTGCTTCTCGTGGCAGCTACCACAGCTCTCCAGTTGTTGAGCTGGAGTGACTTGAGAGGTGTTTTCTTGATGGCAATCAAGGCAGTTCGCGCCCACCTGGGCATGGGTGCTTTGGCTCCATTGAGTAACGATTGAACCACTGGCATCAAATGTGTTGTTGCTACTGGCAGTCAGCAGGCTGGCGCCATTGTGGTCATTTTCGGTCAGAGGGACCACTTCAGGATTCTTTTTAAGCCAGCGTATAAGTGCTGTTCTGGTTGGCTGGCGATGTTTTTCTTTTAATGCCGGTTCGTTCATGTGTCGAATTAAGAAGCTTTCATAAAGCATCGAATTGTCGTGGTAGCTGTGACAACCTGCATCAGAACAGCTGTCGAAGGAAAATTCTGCGTGGCTGGGGCGATCGTCGGCAATTTCGCTATGACAATGAACGCAGAAATCTTCAGGAAGCGTAACGCCCATATTATTGGCTAATTCGGGTTTGTGTTCGGTATGACAGGTAACACAGTATCGAGCTTCGATTTTTTCCAGTAAATTGGCATTTCTGGGGTCAAGAAATTTCTTTTTAGGGTGTGTGTCGCTGATTGACTCCAGCTCATCGAGATGACAGCTTTCGCAGGCTTCCTGAACCACATCCTTATCGGCGAATGACTCGGTATGGCAAGCTGCGCATTCTAATTCGATTTGGTGGTGCCCGTGAGTGGCGTTGCCCGCGAGAAACAAACTTTTATCTCCTTTGAACAGGTTGTAACCCAATATCACTGAAATTATTAACGTGACGACGATTCCATATTGCCAAAACTTGATTTTTATTGTTTTCATAAATGACTCAAAAATAATAAACGGCAAAAATGTGATAGCCCAACAACGCAGGCAACAACCAAAGCAGTGTGTAATGAATTCGAGACCACCATTTGCGATGCTCTCGTAGTTTAAGATCGGTCCAGTGATGGTTTTTAGACATGAATACACCCACCAGTGAGCCGGTTGTGGTTGCCAATAAAAATACCGTCATTAGAGCAAGATTCAGATTGCTGCCAAGTTTGAACCCGGTATGCGCAATAAGAACAAAGAGTGCCACTACGCCGATTAAAGAATGGAAGAGTCGCCAGTTATCCAGGTTTCCAAACGTCATTTTCTGGATTCGTTTTCGTGCACTGAGCATTCCTGCGAGTACACAGAGACCCAGTAAGGTATAGCCACTAACTTGTTTCCAAAAATTTTCGAACAGAAGAAAGTCAACATTCCATTCACTTTGAACACTGTCGGAAGGCGTCAAAGGAGGAATCAAAAAAAGCACCGCAATAAGAATAATCGAGAACAGCGAACTGAAGTAAATTAGCCGATGATGGCGCATTACCAGATTCGGGAGTGGAGCGTCCAGCATTTGTGCCACCAGGGGCTTGCAAGAGCCGCAGGTTTTTCCCGCGCCAGTTTTGTCGCACAAAGACTCGACGGTTCGATAGCCTAAATCCATGGTGTTACTGATTTCACCACGAGTAATGCCCCGACAAAGACAGACTATGTATTCTTCAGGTTGTTGTCGAATCGGTATGATTTCGGCCTTGCCCCAAATGAGCCCGGTTGATTCAAATTCATTCAACAACCGTTTGGAAATAACTTTTTGTTCCTGAATATAGAACTTTAGTTGCTGTTGATCATCCCATTCACCAATGCAGACAAAACCTTGTATGCGATTATTGGTAACCAATACTTTTCGAAACACTCCTTTTAAGCGATCGGTATAGGTGTAAGTTTTATCGGCAGGCGATTCTATATCGCCGAAAATACTTGTTTCGTGCTGTTGAATTTTCAGCTTCAGGTTATTGATACTTCCCTGATATTTTTTATACGAACCGAGGATGTGATCAACGCAAGTTTCTGCCTGTTCAAATCCCGGCGCAACGATACCGTAAGTTGCACCATTGTGTTCTGCGCATTCACCAATCGCGTACACATGTTCGATGTTTGTTTGCATGTAATCATCGACTTTAATACCGTGATTAACTTCTATGCCAACTTGCTTGGCAAGCGAAACGTTTGGGCGGATGCCCGTACAGAGCACGACAGAGTCGACCCGTTCTTTGCGGCCACTGTCGAAATGAACGTACTCGGCGTAGTTGTTACCGGAAAACTTGGCGATAGGATCGCTGAAAATCAGTTCAACCCCAGACGATTGGATACGATCTTTCAAAATGGTATTGGCTTCGGTATCAAGGTACTTGGAAAGCAATTTATCACGCACGCCAACCATGACTCGGTTGGACGGTGTTTTCATAGCGATAGCCGTTTCTAGTCCAAGTGCACCACAACCAACAATGAATACGTTATGATTCGACTTACGGCAATCGATCAGTTTTTTTGCATCGTCGATGGAGCGGAAAGTGTAAACGTTACTTTTTTTAATTCCTTCGAGCGCAGGGATGTATGCGCTTGAACCGGTGGCCAGAATCAACTTCGAAAATCGTTGCTCCGAACCATACTGGTCGGTAACAATCCGACGTTTGAAATCGATGTGGGTAATTCGATGTCCGACATACTCTTTCAGTCGTTTTGATTTTTTGAGGCTGATAGGATTCGACAACTGTTGTTGGTCGACTTTTCCGGATAAAAACAAAGACAATTGAACACGATTATAAGGCGTTGAACGTTCGTCCCCATATATCGCGACATGATGATAATCTGAATTATCGAGTATGCGTTGAGCTGCTTTTACACCCACGGGTCCGTTTCCAACTATAACAATTGGAGATTTGGCAAATGATTCCTTTAAAGCCTCTTTCGCTTCGAACAGAGCTGTTGTCATATTTACCACCCTATGACCAAACGCCCACAGCTGTCCTTAAGGTGAAAGGTTTTACGTAACATCGTGATCCTTGCAACGAATTCATTTTTTCTTATTTTTATTTTGTCTGTTGCTGGTTAAGAGCGAGGTTAACTCATTCTTAAGGCCTGTCTTAAAAAGCTGATACATAATGCATCGTTCTCAGACAGGCTTACTTCTTTTTAAATTCAAATTATGCAGGTTGATACAGTAAATACAGCTCGTTTTCTTCCATGCTGACTCGACGTGTTAACACTTCGCCAATTTTAACGTAGTCGCGTTCGAACTCTTGCTCCATTTCTAACGTATAAGCCTGATGTTGATACTTCTTACAAAACTGGATAACCGCATTTGCAATATCGTTCATGTCGCTTCGAAAGTCTTTGACGACTTGAAGTGTGTGCAAGTCGTCTGACAGAGACTGCTCCAGATAAACATAAAACTTAACGTTTTCTTTTAGCAGATGCGATTGAAACCCTGCTTTAAATTCTGCGATGATGCTGGAGAGCCTCTTGTAGTCTTTCTTCTCGAATCCTTCCTTCCACATTTGGCCATAAAGTGAAACCAGTTTGGAATGATCCTTTTTGAGTGTATCGATCAACGCCGGATCGTAATTAATGGTACGCTCTTTCTGCGCCTCACTATTGCGTTTTACTTGTGATAGTTTCGGTTGTTCCTCTTCCTTCGGACGACCTTTAAAAAAATCTGAAATGAATGCAAACATTATTAACCTCGAACAAACAACTATACATTAGCAGTCGACAACTCGAGCACGAGCAGCCAGCAAACCTAAATAATTAAGCCTCAATGATTAAGCGTAATTGATAAATTGGGATTTAGTGTAGAAATTTGCGTATCAAAATCCTAAAAGCGTGACGAACTTCATTATTTGATGGGTAAATATAACAATAGGGCGATTTTGGGTATTACAGGACGCTGTTTATAGCTGTAAATTATATGTAACTATAGCAACAGGAGAAAATCTTGCTAATAGCATTGAGCGATGTTTGACCAGTAGCGATGCGAATCCATAGCAGCTTTGATCATGTGGACTTATCTGGTTGAAAACTATGCAAAAAAATCTTTTTCAACAGGGGTTTTCAATTCGTCATAAATTAGGGATAATGCGCGCTCATCACGTTATGGGTACCTGCTGGTTCCCTCGCAACGATACGTCACGAATCCCGCCAGGCCCGGAAGGGAGCAACGGTAGTGACCGACTCGTGTGCCGAGGTCGGGCTGGCAGGTCCCACCCAAATCCCACACTCATTTTTATAGTCATTCAGGTTGATTTTTAATCGAAAATCTTTTGTTAGAGATTCCGCATCCAGTTGATTATAATGGCCGTTTCCACGCGATCATCGACTTATGAGTGAAGTATGTCCTATACGGTTTTAGCAAGAAAATGGCGTCCCCAGAACTTTCAACAGTTGGTCGGGCAAGAACACGTACAACGCGCCATCGTCAATGCGATTGATCAGGGCCGAATGCATCATGCTTATTTATTCACTGGAACGCGTGGCGTGGGTAAAACGACGATTGCACGCATATTCTCCAAGTGTTTGAACTGTCAAAGTGGGATCACTTCACAGCCCTGCGGCGAATGCGATATTTGTCAGGAAATCGAGCAGGGGCACTTTGTCGATCTGATGGAAATCGATGCCGCATCCCGCACTAAAGTCGAAGACACTCGTGAAATTCTGGATAACGTGCAATACCGTCCAACGCGTGGGCGGTACAAGGTCTACTTGATAGACGAAGTGCATATGCTATCGAACAGCAGTTTTAATGCGTTGTTAAAAACGCTTGAAGAACCGCCACCGCATGTCATTTTTCTATTGGCGACGACCGATCCGCAAAAACTACCGGTCACAGTATTATCGCGTTGTCTGCAGTTTCATTTAAAGCGAATGACCAATGACGCCATCGCTGGTCATTTAATCAATATTTTAAAAAGTGAGTCTATTGAGTTTGATGAGGCTAGCGTTGCCATGATCGCTCAGGCCGCCGACGGAAGTATGAGGGATTCACTGAGCTTGCTTGATCAGGCGATTGCGTTCGGTGGTGGAAAGTTAAAGCAAGACGATGTGGGCGATATGTTGGGGGCCGTCGACCAAAAATTTGTTTACGAGTATTTAATGGCTCTGGCCGAACATGACGCAGCGGCTATTCTATCGATTACTGCACGCATGAGTGAATTCGCCCCAGATTATCAATCCGTACTCGCTGAAATAATTTCTACATTGCACCAATTGGCCGTAGCTCAACTGGTGGGAGAGCAGAGTAACGACGACCGCGATTTCGCGCAGTTGATGGCGGCGTTTTCACCTCAAGACATCCAGCTATTTTACCAACTGGCCACACATGCGCGAAAAGATTTACCTTTGTCGCCCGATCTGCGACAGGGGTTTGAAATGGCTTTATTGAGAATGTTGGCGTTTCGCCCCGCTCAATCTGGCGATGCTTCTGGGTTTAATAAGGTGGGCACGGAATCGGGCCGAGAGAGCGAAAAAAAAAACGCTAGTCCAGCATTAGCGACAGTCGAGTCCTCTGTCGTCCAACACGAAGAAGGGGCCGTCTTAGAAGAAAATACTGGCCATCCAGATATTAGCCCTCAAACCGTGCCCGAACAGAAATCCTGTGAACCTGAAAGTGAATTCAGAGGCGAAACCGCCGCCGAGCGGACCGTCGAAAATACAGTGGAAGCCGATTCTGCTGAAAATGCGACGATCAAGGATGAAACACAGAGCCCCATAATTGAGCCTGAAAAAACAACGGAGAAAGAAGATACCAGTCCGCAGTCTTTACAAAATTCAGGTCATCGAAGCGAGCAGGCTTTGGTGCAAGCCGATGAATCGAGTGTAAAAGATGAGTCGAAGGTGGCATCTGAATCTGTAACCGAGGAAGCAGGGCAACAACGTCCTCGATTGTCTGACTTATTAAAAATGTCGGAAGCGGTTGAGTCGCATGCAACTGAATTACCCGAAAATGTGTCGGACAGTGACAGCTTGGCAGCGGAAGATACACAATCAAAGGTGGATACCACACCCGTAACTCTGGATGAGTTGAGTGATCCTTCGGCCTGGCATCGGTTGGTCCAGCAACTGAATTTATCCGGGTCAATTTTCCAGGTTTTAAACAATAGCCGGGTTGAGACCATTGAAAATGGGGCAGTAAACCTCCAGTTACTGCAGTCGGTTGAGCATTTTGTCACTGATAACGCCAAGCAAAAAATTGTGAGCGAGCTTGAATCCAATCTGGGTGCGCCAATCAAACTTAATTTTGAGTACGTCGAACATTTAGAACGCTCGCCTAAAGAAATCAGCGAACAAAATCATATTGCTCGTCTGGAATCGATAAAAGATGAGTTCAAAGCAAATAATAAAGTCGCCTCACTGTTAACCGCATTTTCTGCTGATCTAACGCGAGACGACATTCAAATTCACTAATTACAGAGGTATTAGCCTGATGAAAGGTTTAGGTAACATGATGAAGCAAGCGCAAGAGCTTCAGGAAAAGATGAAAAAAGCGCAAGAAGAAGTGGCCAATCTTGAAGTGACTGGCGAATCGGGTGCTGGGATGGTTAAAGTCACCATGACTGGTCGTCACGATGTTCGACGCGTACAAATTGATGACTCCTTGATGAAAGACGATAAAGAAATTGTCGAAGATTTAATTGCCGCAGCAATCAACGACGCGGTGCGTAAAGTCGAATCGGAATCACAGTCGCACATGTCGTCGGTTACCGAAGGGTTGCCCATTCCTCCCGGTTTTAAAATGCCGTTCTAATGAAGCAGTCGCCGTTACTTGAAAGCTTGATTGAAGCGCTGCGATGTTTGCCCGGAGTCGGGCGAAAGAGTGCGCAAAGAATGAGCTACCACTTGCTGGAACGCGATCGCTCAGGTGGCCGTCATTTATCCAGGGTGTTGCTCGAAGCGATGGAGCGTATTCAGCATTGTCAGCAATGCAAAAATTTCACCGAGAACGAATTGTGCACTATTTGTAGTAACCCAAAGCGCGACGCTGGCCTGGTGTGTATCGTCGAGTCTCCGGCGGATGTGATTGCCATCGAGAGCTCAGGCGCATTTAGTGGCACTTATTTCGTGTTAATGGGGCATTTGTCACCGCTCGACGGCATAGGGCCAGATGAGCTGGGCCTTGATTTACTCACCGAACGGTTGAAACAGGGCCACGTTGGTGAAATTATAATGGCGACGGGCTCAACCATTGAGGGTGAGGCAACGGCGCATTACATACGTGATTTGGTCGAACCTTTCGGTGTACCGGTAACACGCATTGCTCAAGGCGTGCCAATGGGCGGCGAGTTGGAATACCTCGATTCCAATACGCTCGCGCGCTCTATTACCGAGCGCCGAAAACTCGACATTTAAATCAAATATTCATAATAACTCAGTCGTACCATAAGTAATTGATTTAACGACACCTTCTTAGCCACGCTTCCGGGATGAATCAGCTGCTATAGTTAATAGTAGTTTGTTATTAAAAGGATCACGGCCTTGTTAACCTATAAGGGGTTTGTTGCTCAGCTTGAGTATGAGCCAGAATCAGACTGCATATTAGGTGAAGTTATTAATGCACAGGATGTTTTGATTTTCGAAGGGAAAAGCCTGGAACAGCTTAAACATCGGTTTGCTGAGATAATCGATGACTACTTGGCGCTGTCCGACTCAAAACGGTTTACCGGTATTACGCCGTTTGTCGGGCGTTTTACCGTTTGTCTGGCTCCCGAAGATCAGGAGCGATTGCTGCTCGCGGCACAAAAAGAATCGGTCGGGGTTCAGCACTGGCTGAATCGTGAGGTTCAGCATTTAATAAAAAAAATCCCTCAATAAACTGATTTCGCTATTGAATTTATCTCGCCTGCCCCCATTACAGTTTCACTGAATTTTTTACTTTAACCAATAGAATTAATCGCTTTCTGCCGGAGGTATAGATTAATGAGTGAAGCAGCGAATATGGAAAAACACAGTTTTCAAACGGAAGTTAAGCAGTTATTGCACTTGATGGTGCACTCCTTATACAGCAACAAAGAAATCTTTTTGCGCGAGCTTATTTCTAATGCGGCAGATGCGGTAGATAAGCTGCGCTTCAAATCGTTGGATAATGACGCATTAATTGCTGACGACCCCGAGTTTCGTGTCCGCATCACGACCGACGAAGACAGTGGCACGTTGACGATTAGCGATAACGGTATCGGAATGTCGAAAGACGATTTGATTAACAATCTGGGTACCATCGCTCGTTCTGGCACGGCCGAGTTTTTAACTCAGCTATCTGGGGATCAGAAAAAAGACGCCAACTTGATAGGTCAATTTGGTGTTGGCTTTTATTCTGGATTTATTGTTGCCGACAAAATGACTGTGGTTTCCAAAGCTGCCGGGTCCGATGAAGCATGGCAGTGGACGTCAGAGGGTGAGGGCGAGTTTGAAATCGCCGAAGCCGAGAAGTCAGGTCGCGGTACCGATATCATTCTGCATTTGAAAGAAGCGGAAAAAGAGTTTTTGAGTGATTATCGATTGCGTTCGGTGATCAGCAAGTATTCCGATCACATTTCTGTTCCGGTAGAAATGTTGAAGCCTGCCGAGCCAGCAAAAGATGGTGAAGAACCAAAACCGTCGACTGAATTTGAAGCCGTCAACAAAGCAACGGCGCTGTGGACTCGTGCCAAGTCGGATATTTCAGATGACGAATACAAAGAATTCTATAAGCACATCTCTCACGATTTTGCCGAACCTGTTACCTGGGCACACAATAAAGTGGAAGGGACACAGGAGTACACCAGTCTGCTGTACATTCCTAAAAACGCCCCATACGACATGTGGAATCGCGAGCGTTCTCGTGGTGTAAAGCTGTATGTGCAACGCGTTTTCATTATGGATGACGCAGAACAATTTTTACCGGTCTATTTACGCTTTGTACGCGGTGTGCTCGATAGCAACGATTTACCTTTGAACGTATCGCGTGAGATTTTACAAGACAGTTCGGTCAGCCAGTCGCTGAAAAATGCTTGCGTGAAACGCGTGTTAAGCATGCTGGAAAAACTGGCTAAAAACCAACCAGAAGATTACCTTCATTTCTGGGAGCAGTTTGGTAACGTAATGAAAGAGGGCCTGGGCGAAGATTTCAGCAATCAGGAAAAGATCGCCGGTTTGTTACGTTTTGCATCCACCCATACCGACGAAAGCAAGCAATCGGTATCGTTGGACGATTACATTGAGCGCATGAGCGATGGGCAGGACAAAATTTACTACATCACGGCCGAAAGTTTTGATACCGCTAAAAATAGTCCTCATCTTGAAGTGTTCCGCAAGAAAGGCATCGAAGTCTTATTACTGTCCGATCGCATTGATGAGTGGGCAATCTCGCATCTCACCGAATACAAAGAGAAAAAGCTGACTTCAATTACTCAGGGCGATCTGGACTTGGGTGATCTGGAAGATGAAAAAGAGAAAGAACAGCGCGAGCAAATCGAAAAAGAAAATCAACCGTTGGTTGAGCGGTTTAAAGAAAACCTGGGTGATCGAGTAAAGGATGTCAAAGTAACCCATCGTTTAACCGATTCTCCTGCTTGCGTGGTTTCTTCGGAAGGTGAAATGTCAGCTCAAATGGCTCGGTTGATGGCCGCGGCTGGACAAGATATGCCTGAAATCAAACCGGTATTTGAATTTAACCCTGACCACCCTCTGGTTCAGCTGGCGTCAAAGAAAGAGGGCGACGAATTCAATGAATGGGCGTTGTTCCTGTTTGAGCAGGCGATGTTAGCTGAAAGCGGTTCATTGAAAGATCCAAGCACCTTCACACGCCGTTTAAATAAATTATTGATGAAGTAATCATCCCTTCATTGCAGAAAAGGCCGCACATTGTTGCGGCCTTTTTCGTGCAGTCGAGCCTTCTAGGCGACCTTTAAAAGTTGGCTGTTTTATCAACTCTCACTCGCGTTTTAAGAGGGGATCCCGTTTAAGTCTAAGAAAGTGCCATAATTTCCTTGAGTTAGCCGTGCGTGATAGGTATCTTAGCGACTACATAAAGCGAACGGCCATAGTGTTGGTCACAATCATTGTCTTCAGATAAAAGACTCCCGGAGAAGAGAGTATGCGAGTTATTTTATTGGGTGCGCCAGGCGCAGGAAAAGGAACTCAAGCTCAGTACATCAAAGAGAAGTACGGTATTCCTCAAATTTCTACAGGCGATATGCTTCGCGCTGCCGTGAAAGCTGGAACGCCTTTGGGGCTGGAAGCGAAAAAAGTTATGGACGCCGGAAAACTGGTATCTGATGACATCATAATCGGGTTGGTTAAAGAGCGGGTTGCGCAGGGCGATTGCGCCAAAGGTTACCTGCTTGACGGCTTTCCTCGCACCATTCCACAAGCTGATGCGATGCGCGAAAACGACATCCATGTTGACTATGTGGTCGAAATTGACGTTGATAATGAAGAAATCATCAAGCGTCTCAGCGGGCGTCGTGTACACCCTGACTCGGGCCGTACTTACCATATTGAGTACAATCCACCAAAAGTCGACGGCAAAGATGATGAGACGGGCGAGCCTCTGATTCAACGCGATGACGATAAAGAAGAAACCGTCCGTCACCGTTTAAAAGTGTACGATGATCAAACCAAACCACTGGTCGAATACTACAAAAAATTTGCAGAAGAAGGCTCTGAACACGCACCTGAGTACGTAAAAGTACCCGGGGTCGGTGGTGTCACCGACATTCGTGACAAAATTTATGACGCTTTGAGCGAGTAAAAACGCCTTCGATTATGACCAAATCTGACAATCTGGGAGTGCTGCTGGTAAACCTCGGCACTCCGGACGAACCGACCGCCAGTGCGGTGCGCACTTATCTGGCTGAATTTCTTCACGATAAACGGGTTGTCGACTTATCCCGATGGATTTGGTGTCCGGTGTTGCACGGGGTGATATTGCGTGTCAGGCCGCCCAAGGTAGCCAAGTTGTATCAATCGGTCTGGACCGACGAAGGCTCGCCTTTATTGGCCATTTCGAAGCAACAACAATCTTCGTTACAAAACCTGTTAAACCAGCGTAAAGTGCAAGCCAAAGTAGTCTTGGCAATGACTTATGGCAATCCTTCCCTTCAAGCAGGTATTGAAGCGTTAGCCGATTGCGAGCGAATTTTGGTTCTTCCGTTATACCCTCAGTTTTCTTCGGCCACCACCGCCTCGGTATTTGATCGGGTTGCCAAGGTCCAGAAAAATCGCTGGAACCTGCCGTCTATGACCTTTGTTCGCGATTATCACGATCATCCAAAATACATTGAAGCGCTAGCCGAATCTGTTTTGCAACACTGGCAACAGCATGAGCGCGGCGATATTCTTTTAATGTCGTTTCACGGAATTCCTAAACGCTATGCCACCAATGGCGATCCATACCCCGAAGAGTGCCAAACAACCGCGCGTTTGTTAGCCGAACGATTGCAATTGTCAGATGATGAGTGGAAGTTGTGTTTTCAATCGATTTTTGGCCGTGAAGAATGGTTAAAACCATACACCGATAAGACTATGGAAGCTTTGGGAGAGGCGGGAAAGAAAGTCGACGTCATTTGCCCGGGGTTTGCGGCCGATTGCCTGGAAACCCTGGAAGAGATTCAGGTTGAAAACCGGGAGATTTATGAAGCTCATGGCGGTCAACAATTCCACTACATTCCTTGTTTGAATAATAATCCGTTGCATATTGAAATGTTGGCGGATATCGTACAAGAGAAAGCGGCACACGTATAATCGTCGTTGCGACAGGGTTAGGGTGTGAGTACGTTATCAAGTAATCATTTTTACAACTTCTGGTAATGAAGCATCATTAAGTAGTGGTCGTTTGGTTGATTTCGTTAACGTTAAATAATTAGCGCGTAGGAGTTATCGATAAAAAAGAAGTTTGGACACTGTCCTTTATGCTCCCGAGAGACTCATTTGACTTTTCACCACTTGATTCCTCGAAAAATGCATCGGCGCAAACGATTTCAAAAGCTCTATTCGAAAAATGAATTACAACGAGGTATTGATATATGCCGACAGTGCCATCGGGGAATTCATAAAATTTACGATGAAATGACTTTGGCAAACCGGTTCAATCGTTTGAATCTGTTGCAAAACGATGAGCAGTTAAGCAAACATTTCAGTTGGGTAGCGAAACAAAAAGTAAAAAGCTAACGTTCTGGAGGTATCTCTATGGCAAAGGCAATCTGGCTGATAATCTTCTTTTCTGTTCTTATCTGGTCGGGCATCAACCCCAAAGATCAACTTACCTGGTTTCTCGAGGTTTTGCCGGCGATAATTGGATTAATTTTGGTCGTTTTAACTTACAAACGATTTAAGCTGACCAATCTTTTGTACGGTCTGATATTAGCCCACTGTATCGTATTAATGATTGGTGGGCATTATACTTACGCCGATGTGCCATTAGGCGAGTGGTTTAAGCAATGGCTTGAGTTAGAAAGAAATAACTACGACAAATTGGGGCATTTTTTTCAAGGCTTTGTTCCGGCCATTTTGGCGAGAGAATTGTTTATTCGCCATCAGGTAGTGACGGGGGCTCACTGGCGAAACTTGTGTATTATTTCTGTTTGCCTGGCGTTCAGCGCTTTTTATGAGCTTATTGAATGGTGGGTGGCGCTACTTTCAGACGAAGCCGCCGAATCTTTTCTTGGCACTCAGGGATACGTCTGGGATACTCAATCCGACATGCTGTACGCTTTAGTGGGAGCCATTCTTGCTATTTTGGTGCTGTCTAAAGCCCATGATAGAGCATTGCAAAAATTAGCGTAATTATATCGATTTTTAATTTTCGTTATTTTCAGCGTTTTGATGTTGGTAATGCTCTGCTTCAATATTATGACGCTTCACTATTTTATAAAAGTCGGAGCGATTTCGTCCGGCCAGCTTTGCGGCGTCGGGTATTGAGCCATTGGTTTGTTTTAACAGTTGCTTAACGTAGTTTTTCTCGAATGCTTGCTTTGCATCGGTTAACGAAAGGACATCGGGCTCGTCTTGTGGCAAGCTGCTTTTCACCATGGCTTCTGAAATAACTTTATTCGGACTTAGAGCCACCATTTTTTCGACAAGGTTTTCCAGCTGTCGAATATTGCCTGGCCACTCGTGTTGCATCAGCAGTTGCATCGATTCTTTCGAAAATTTTCGAGGGGCGTCGTTATTTCGATCAGCGACTTTTGCTAAGAAGTGATTGACCAGAAGAGGGATGTCTTCTTTGCGTTTTGACAAGGGAGGCAATTGTAAGTTAACAACGTTGAGTCGGTAGTACAAATCTTCCCGAAACTCACCGGATTGAATTTTTTCTTCAATGTTTCGATGGGTCGCTGCTATCACCCGCACATCAATGGGAATTTGCTCGGTCGCACCAACGGGTCGTACTTTTTCTTCCTGTAATACGCGAAGTAATTTAACTTGCAGCGCTAAAGGCATGTCGCCAATTTCATCGAGAAACAAGGTGCCACGATTAGCCGCCTGAAAAAGACCCTGATAATCTCTCTGTGCACCCGTAAATGCACCTTTCTTGTGGCCAAACAATTCCGACTCTAATAAATCAGGCGGAATTGCGCCGCAGTTGATGGGGATAAAAGGATGGTTATTGCGTTTGCTGATGGTATGAATTGCGTCGGCAAGAAGTTCTTTTCCGGTACCACTGTCGCCCGTTATTAAAACGCTGACGTCACTGCGGGCGACCATTTTTGCCTGCTCAAGTAACTCGAACATACTGGCACTGCGGGTAATGATTTTGTCGGCCCAGCCATCGTGATGATTAATGTTTCCTGAAGCATGACACGCCTGTTCCAAAGTCGAGATGAGTTCCTGCTTATTGATCGGCTTGGTTAAGAAAGCAAAGACGCCTTTCTGTGCCGCAAGCACTGCGTCGGGTATCGAACCGTGCGCGGTAAGCATTATAACGGGCAATACGGGTCTTATTTGATGGATTTTTTCCAGCAGTTGCAGGCCGTCCATGCCGTCCATTTTTAGATCAGTAATCACCGCTTCAGGTGATAAATGCTCCAGTTGTTCCAGTGCCTGCTCACCGGAATTGCAACAGTATGGTTTAAAACCGGCCGCGCTTAAACGCATTTCGAGCAGTTGCAATAAATCTGGGTCGTCGTCAACAACCAGAATGGGATTTTCCGCAGTCATACTTTTATCCTTCGGCATGATAATTCTTGATCTTCATTCTCGACCTTCGAGTTCTTGCTCAATTTTGGTGAGAGCCTCAATGGTTTTGTTGAGTTTTTCGATGGTTTTATTTTTCTCCGCAATTTTGTTGTCGCGAAATTTTAATTGCGATTGCAACAGGTCGGCAAAGCTGTGGTAGCTGTCGGGCCAGTTGTTGCTGTTTTCAAACAATGTCAGTTGTCGCAAGAGTAAACTGCGGTAATTCTCTGGCAAGCAACTGGCTAAAACAAACAGTTCTAATTGTGATGACGGTGACTGCAGGGGAAGATACTTTTCAACTTCGGATTCAATCTGTTGTCGCGTGTTTTTGCAACGCCAGGTTCGATAATTGACCAGTTTCTCCAGCGTAGGTGCCGAGTCAACCATCAACGGTGAGGTGTAGTTTAAAGTCTGAGCTTTCACTTCTTGCTCTGTTGTTCGAATAGAGCAACCGCTGATAGTCAGGGCAGAACAAACTATTAAGAAATACTTCATGTTTACTCACTCAATTCTGGAAAGGTCAGATAAAATTTTGTGCCAACGCCCGGCTTCGACTCAACACGAATATTCCCCTGCATCGAATCTACGCACTCTTTAACAATGGATAAACCGATACCACTGCCTTTAATGGCGCCACTTCGAGTGACACGACCTTGATAAAATGGTTCAAAAATCTTTCCAAGATCATCTGCGTGAATGCCGACGCCGTTATCGCTGACCGACAATATCCAATTGTCGTTATCTTGATACCAATTCAATTCAATGGTCACCTTGTCACCGGAATAATATATCGCATTCGACAGCAGGTTTCGAAGAATCATATCGAGTCGTTGTTTGTCGGTGGTGACATTGAGACTGTGTTCCGAAACTTTCCAGTTGATTTGTTTTTGCGATTGTGAAAACTCGGCAATTAACGGAGTCACTGACGCTCTGATATCCAGTTGCTCAAATTGCGTTGACTGTTTTACCAGAGCTGTATTGTAACTGAGCATGGTCGCAATTAGATTGTTTAAAGTCTCAGAATTGGATTTGAGAATATTCAGTACCTGCGCCTGCTTGCTATTAATTTTTCCGGGTATTTCGTCTGACAGTAACGACGCCGCTTCCATGATGGCCGCAAGAGGGGTTTTTAGCTCGTGTGTCACATGACGCAATATCAGCTTTTTCTGCTCGTCAGATTCTTTAAGCTTTAACCGCATCCACTCTAATCGCTCGCCCAGTAACGTCAGATCGGCCGGGCCTTCAATATTAATGGTGTTATGCCAACGACCGCGACCTAATAAATTGATTGCGGAACTTAATGCCTGAACTGGCCTGGTAATACTTTTGATGCTGATGACAAATAACACAATCGACAGCGGAATAATCAAGCTGCCTAAAAGAACAATCTGCCATTCTGCGGTCTTCAAGTTTTCAGCACTTTCTGCCAGGCGGCTTTCAATGGTCTGGTCCACAATCGTTGCTGAATTTTTCAGCAACGCATAGGGCTCATCCATTGAATCGTTTATGGGTTGACCGTTTTGAGTTGACTTAACCGCAGTTAGAAGGTGTGAATTGAGTTTGCCCAGCACTTCAGACAATTGTTGCACCGACGAATCGGTGAGCAGACCATTTTGCAATATCTCGCTTTGTGTTTGCTTGAATTCGCCCAACTTGGTATTGAACAACTCGATGATTTCGGGCGTTTTTAACACTTCATATTGTTTCAGTGAGCGTTCCATTTTGCTCATCATGCCGTTGAGTTTCAGGTTCAATTGTTTCAGGTTAAGCGCTTGCTGAGTGAGCTGATATTGCCATCTCGATTGTTGGTCGATGGTCCAAAGGGCAAACACTACCGAGCCAACAAAGGGTAACAACGACAAACTAAGCGAGAGTATCCAGCGTTGCAAAATGGATAACCGCCCAAGCCTTGTTTTTTTCATGCCAAGTGCCTTCTTTTGTCCAATCGGTTGCTTGTGTGTTGCTGTTTTGCAACCGCCTAACTTATTGAAAAACTTAATGATTACACTATGTGTGAACCAGTTTGTTGCCAAT
This sequence comes from Pleionea sp., assembly GCA_052032335.1. Lineage (GTDB taxonomy): Bacteria > Pseudomonadota > Gammaproteobacteria > Enterobacterales > Kangiellaceae > Pleionea. The sequence continues at coordinate 30,168 of JBPEWV010000021.1, forward strand.
TGGCAACGAAAACACAGTAAACGTTCAGTCTGGCCAACCCAATTTCTGGCCTTCCTTCTGCTACCTAATATAACTCATTGATAAAAAAGAAAAATATAATTGTGGCACAGAATGTGAAAAGGATAGGGTGAACTTTCAATAAAACCAATAAAGCTTAAAGGAGAAAATCATGAAAAAATTTATCTTAATGTCTTTTGCCGCCTCATTGTCACTGACAGTGATTGCCGATGAAAAGCCAAAAGTAAAAGAAGAAATTGCCAAAGCTCAAATCGAATTCTCAATGGTCGATACCAATTCTGACGGTTTCATTGATATGACAGAGTCGACCAAAGTGGCTCACTTACCTTCTGTGTTCAAGAAGCTGGATACCAACGCAGACCAAAAATTGAACAAAGAAGAGTACAGTGTGTTTTTAAAAGCCGCAAAGTAAGTGAGCGTTGATCGTTGATTGAAAAGGAGGCAGCCATGCCTCCTGCAGTAAAGAGGTAATGGTATGAATGCTTATCCCACACAAAAATCGAATGAGCCACACATCAAAGTGTATATAAAGGGTCGCACGGCAGTTATTTCGGGTATTGTCGAGAGAGAAGAATACAAACACCAGGTGGGGCAGGCCGTGCAACAGCTGCAGGGCATCGAATCGATTCAGAACTATTTGTGTGTCATTGCACCCTTCAAACCATTATCGAAGTTGTTAAAACAAACACCGAAACGCGCGAAGCAATCGTGTGAAAACACTCCGGTCACTGTACTGCATTACCGAACCTTCCTCGACGAGGTCGGAGATGTGATTTACCACGATACTTTGACCCGAGCGCAGGAATTTTTTCGGCATAACCCGGGTTATGTCGCTTTTAATTGATTAGGAGATAACAATGAAGTTGGGATTATCATTATTGGTAATTTGGGGAACATTTTTAATCGCCGGTTGTTCGAGCATGAACACAACTGAGGCTCCGGCAGCGTATCAGGCACAAGAGCCAGAGACGACAGCCGAAGCAGAACCTGAAGTGACCATCGAGCAACCCGCCAGTCCATTGCTGTTTGCGTTCGACTCGTATCAGCTAAAAGACGACCAACAAGCAGTGTTTGAGGAGTGGCTGAACTACCTGAAGGCGTCAAAAGCGGCTGAAATTTCAATTCATGGGCACGCCGATGAAGTGGGCACCGAGGTCTACAATTACGAGCTTTCTAAAAAGCGCGCTCAAACCATCAAAAACTTATTGGAGTCGCAGCTTAATCACGGGATCAAAGTCCACGTTTACGCCTATGGCGAGACCATGCCGCTAGTAGAAGGTGAAGCCGAAATCAGCCGCCGGTTCAATCGTCGGGTAGAGATTAAAGTATCTAAATCAGCAATCAACAGTGTTGTGATGGCTGGTGAAACAACCAAGCAGTAAAAGTTACCTGAAAACAATCGAAAAAAACGTACATTTAATGATTTAACGAGCACCAAGCAAGCCTCAACAGTGGACGTCGGGACACGAAAGTGACTCACATTAAAAGCTCAAGGATGAGCCACCCTCAATCTGAACTTCCTGTTGATTAAAATTAGTTCTGCGCTTCAATAATCGATTGCTTATTCGGCGATTTGTTGCATACTTAGAGCAACCCAATCAGCAAAGAGGGATCGATCATGGGACTGCGAAAAGCGTACAAGCCAGGCACCTTTTGTTGGCCAGAACTGGCAACCACCGACAGCAATGCCGCAAAGGAGTTTTATGGGGCACTGATGGATTGGCAAGCCATCGATATGCCCACTGAACAGGGCAGCTATTCATTTTGGCAATTAAATGAAAAAACCGTGGGCGCCATGTACCAAATGGCGAAAGAACAAACTGAACAAGGCATTCCCCCACACTGGATTTGCTACGCCTCGGTTGAAAACATCAACAACTCTCTGGAAAAGCTAAAAGCTTTGGGCGGTTCTGTTTCGCTAGGACCTTACGATGTTGGCGAAGCAGGTCGAATGGCTTTTGTGAAAGACCCACAAGGTGCCAGCTTTGCGCTGTGGCAGCCTCTGAAAAACGCTGGTGCCGAAATTGTGAACGATCCCGGAACCCTGTGCTGGAACGAACTGGCAACCAACGACGCCGCCGCGGCAGAAAAATTCTATTGCGAGCTATTCGGTTGGTCCGCGCAAACTGAAGAAATGTCGATGGGCCCCTATACGGTTTTTAGCAACGGCGAGCAGGCGGCAGGCGGTGTCATGCAAATGACCGAAGAGTGGGGCGATATTCCACCTCACTGGATGACCTATTTTGCGGTCGATGATCCCGATACCGACTGCGAAAAGGTAAAGTCACTCGGCGGCTCGGTATGCGTTGAGCCATTTGACGTTCCTGAAGTGGGTAAAATCGCCGTTATTAATGATCCTCAAGGTGCAACCTTTTCGATTATTAAACTGGATGCTCCTGATCCATGAGTTAACTAAAAGACGAGTGGCCAATGAAAAAATTAAAACACGAAAAAGAATTGTTAAAAAAAGCCCTCGAAGTCGGAGAGCGTTATGCGAAAAACCGAGGGTTTAAAGGGTTTTCTGCGACCATGTCGGCCAATCATAAAGTAGAAAGTATTTATCGTCTTTTAGTTAACGATCAGCTGATTCAACCGATGCCAGAAGAGCAGGAAAATTTAGCCGCCTTTAAGCATCGACTCGCAGTGTGGATTTCTCGTCAATTGCCAGAGGATGATCCTCTGGTGAGTTAGATTTCTTCTTCAACAAGGTATTACCTATTAAAGGTTTTTGGTGTGCAAGTCGATGCAACAGGCATACTTGTGGGAATTGGTATAAAATCTCATATGATGTCCTCTTTTGGTACTTGTGCATCTGAGCACGTATACACATTGGTTGGTAGTTCATACTGCCAAGCCCGAAAATCCAC
>JBPEWV010000210.1:0-42365 GCA_052032335.1 Pleionea sp.
AAAGCAAGTTTTGTAGGTGTCGTCCCAGAGGCCACACCATTTTCCTGAGAAGTTTAAATGAGTGTCGCTGGCGCTGCTTAGTAGAGACGTCATCATGAAGACGAGTAACAAAGTCGTGCGAATAGAAAACAGTGTGTTCATAGCGGTCTCTTAAGTTAGATGACTGAGCTGATCGATATTACGAATAACGCAACGCTCGCCTTCTTCGACGATTTCATCGGCTTTGTCGGTTTCGAGAAAGCCAATGTGTGCGAGGCGTGGGTTAAAAATGGCGTCAGCCGGGTCGCCGGCCAGTCGACTTCGGGTGATGCGATCTTGCATGATGTTTACGGTGCAGGAGATAACATCCATGATGCCGGGAGCGTATTCTTTCGGTTTGGACTGAAAACTGAACTTGTCGCCGAATGAGTCGACCAGTTTGTCACGGATTTTTCCAATAACCGGATAGTCGAGATTGAGTAATCCGGACTTTTCTTTTTCTTCTTTTAGCTGTTGGGTCGAGAGCAGGTCGTGATTCAAATTGACACCAATAACGTGTGACGCGCCCATGGCTCGGCAAACCGTAACGGGTACCGGATTAACCATTCCACCGTCGAGCAGCCATTGACCGTCGCGTTTGATGGGAGTTAGCAAGCCCGGGTAAGCTCCCGAAGCTCGAACGGCGTCCCAAATTGAACCCTCGGTGATCCAGACTTCTTTGCCGGTGTTCATATCGCAAGCGACTGCGGCGTAAGGAATGGGCAGATCTTCAATGCGGTAATCGCCAAACTCGGTTTTCAGTATGTGAATAAACTGCTCGCCATCGGCGATACCACCAGAAGCAAACAACTTGATATCGAGGTGGCTGAGCATTTTGCGTGAGGTTTGTTGTCGAAACCAAGATTCTAACGCTTTCAGGTGGCCCGTAACGTATGCTGCGCCAACCAATGCACCGACCGAAGTGCCGCAGACCACTTCGGGTCTGATGCCTTCTTTCATCAGCGCTTTTATGACGCCAAAATGGCAAATCCCTCGGGCAGCGCCACTGCCGAGTGCGATTCCAATCTTTTTCTTCATTCTATTCCGTCTTGAGCCTCAAAATTGTTGGGTAATTTACTGTATCATTAGCAAAGAGACTATAAAAGATGCTATGTTTTTATGAAAAACATGCACTTAAATTTAATGCCGAGGCAAAAATGAGAACAGGTTGGATTCAGGTGGGCTTGGCGGTTGCCGGACTTTTGATTGTATCGGGGTGTGCGACTTTGTCCGAAGAAGAATGCCGTATGGCCGACTGGCGCACCATTGGTTACGAAGATGGTATGAGCGGTCAGTTGTCGCGCCGAATCGGACAGCATCGAGAAGCTTGCGCCGACGTAGGCATTACTCCCGACTTGCAGGCCTATTTGGCGGGTCACAGAGAGGGGGTGAAACATTTTTGCCGACCGCAAAATGGGTTTAATTTGGGCAAGCGGGGTTCCAGTTATAATGGCGTTTGCTCGGGTGATGCTGAATACAGCTTTCTTCGGGGCTATCGTTCGGGTAAACAAGTGCATCAGTTGTACGTGAAAATTAATGCCCTGAAACGAGATATAGAACAAATCCACAAAGAGCAACACGAACTCGAAGACGAAATTGCGAGTAACGAAGAGCTGATCATTGCCGACTCCACTTCGCCCAAGCTAAGAAAAGAACTGCTAAAGCAAAATCGAAAGCTGGAACAACTGATTGTTGAAAAAGAAGTGTATATTCGTGACTTTGAACACCGCATCGGTCGCCTCGAAGTTCAAGCCGATCGGTTGGTCAATAATTTTCGGCCCTGACGGCGTTTGACGAAGACTGGCGTTAAAGCGATTGATTCTGCAGGAACTGGATGAGCTGCTGCCGATAGTTGGCGTAATTGAATGTTCGAATGTGACGATCGTGACTCTGAATGATAAAGGAATGTTCTGAGTTCAATGCCTCGTTCAATTGGTGGTAATGGTGAAAAGGAATGATTTCGTCATCTTTGCTGTAGATAAACAAGACAGGAATGTCACTGAGCGCTGCAATGTGGTCTTGTGGTGCGTAAGATGACGTCACCGTCCACGACAAAGGGTACTGCAGTGCCCAGGTCAACCAGCTTTTTGACAATGCATCTCTGGCGATTTGCTGGTAGTCGGCAAAGGCCGCTTCAAAAATATATCCATCGACTTGATTTGTTAGATCTTCCGCTTCGGCAAACGCCGTTATCGCCAAAGCCGCCCCCAGGCTTTGCCCCAATACAAATACTGGCTTATCTTGAGCTAAATTGTTGTTGAAAACGTAACGCGCAGTGAACACAACATCGTTTAACGCCCCTTCGATAAACGGTTTTCCGGTTGATTGCCCGTAACCCCGGTAGTCCACCAGCACCACCTGATAGCCAAACTCGGTCAGCCAGTAAACATTGTTGATGTGCGTGCTGATATTTTCAGCATTCCCATGAAAGAATAACACCGTACCTTGAACGTCGCTGGGGGTTTTTAATAACCATCCGTGCAGCCAAACATTATCAGAAGATGGAATGGATAAGGTTTCAAAGTCGATGCCCAAATCAGCGGGCGTGCGAAGTAAAATTTTCTGTGGATGAAAGAACAGGTTTGAGCAACCGGTGATGAATAACGCGGTAATTAACAGTGAACTCCATTTAAGCAATGCTGCGAAAGCCTTGTTCATAGTTCATCGCTCATAGATAGTATCGATAATTTAGAAATAGACTGGTATTGTAGTGCTTGTCAATTTTATCTCGACGCCAGCCAATGCTGAACGCCTTGTTCTTACCCAGGTTAACAGTGTGGTTGACGCTGAACTTTGCGGTATCAAACGACTGCCGTCCAGTGTCTTTGTTTGCTTGAAATTCGACTTGAGTTTGGGCGCTATCCAGGTTGAGTAACCAGCCAGTTCTTACCGAGGCCTGAAAAAATGTATCACTGATACTGCGTTCATTATTCAACAACTGCGCTCCGGCAAGCAGGTAAACCCGATTGTTACTGGAGCCATAGGTCACCCCGGCACCGCCTTGAATTGTGGTAAATAATTCATTGCTGTTGTTGGATAAGGGCAGACGCTCCGAACGAACGTCAAAATTCCACGACAAAGGTTTAAAAAAGTCATCACGAGTTGACAGCGACATCAAACTTAACAGTGTGAAGTTTTGCAGCTTCCAGTGATTATTCTCGTTAACGGTAGCGTTTACGTCAAAAAATTCAATATGCGCACCATTTAAGTAACCTGCGGCAGGATCGGTTAGGTCGTGATACGCCGAACGGATCGAAAACGTTGCCACCGATTGTTCGGCCAGTTGACCCACTCCAGTCGACACTCGCAAAGTGTTGTGGCCTTGGTCGTCTCTGACGGCAGGCGTAGCGATGTCGCTTAAATTGGCTTGGGCCGTCAACTTACTGCGTTTTAATAAAAAAGCGTAACCTTTTTTGGCAAATTCACGCGTATTGGGTCGATCGCTGAGTTGATATCGGATCCATTGTGCGGCGATTTCATAAATTGCCGCTTGGCGGCTTGGAGACAGTTTTTGAAACGCTTCACTCTCACTCTGCTCGGGCTCGTCAACTAACTTGATAATCCACTGTTTTTCTTCTTCAGTTAATTGTTGCAGCTTGTTTGCAAGATCGGTGGCTAAGGAAGGTCGGTAATTGATCTTTGTTACCAGGTCGACGTGATTAACCGATTTGATCACATCGGCTGGAATGGCCCGGTCATAAAATGATGACAAGAGATCAAGTTCGGGCCGAGCGACTTCGAGCAATGCCAGAATCCGATAGGCACAATTTTCATCAATAAAATAATAATCAAAATAAATGTCTTTCAATTCCCATACGTGAAATACCAGGCGCTGTATTTCCTGACGCGTAAAGTTCAACTCGTATTCCCAAATATCGCGATTCTCAATGTCGTTATATTCTTTAACTTTTTCGTAGTAGGGGATAAGCGACACGACCCCCGGGTATCCACCAAACAATCCTTTCATGGCATACAATAATGAACCATCTTGATCGCTTACATTGGCACCAAAGTTGATGCTGTGCGCGAGTAAGTCATTTTTTTGTTCGCCACTGTCGATGCGAATGAATAAGTGACCGAACATCGAAGACGGACTATTGATGTAAGATGCCGGAAAAATCAATGACGCTTTCGCCGGGCTGATCGAACCATACCACTCGTTTAACTTCGGACAATCATTGAGTATTTGCTCAACCGATGCTTTCCATTGGAGTTTTTCTGCAAGCCAATTGTAACGAGCCGGATAATTGCATTTAGCGTTTGGGTCTTTTCTAAAGTTCTCAAGAGTCGCGGTTAATTCATCAATTAACGAGTGCTTGCCATTGGCGCTGATAAAAAAGTCGGGGTCATCCACCTCGCTGTCACTGCTGAATAAACTGCTTTGATGAAAGTGAACAAGCTTGCGCCATTGTTCTTCATTAGACAGTTTAATTAGCGTTTCTTGGTCGATGGAGCTGGCTTGAAGACTGCTAGTGAACAGCAAAAAAATACATAGGGCTCGATAAATCACGGGCTTTCTTGTTGTTAGGGTTGAAAATAGAGAGGAGGGAACCTCCTCTCGACAGGATGTTAGCTAACGTAAGCTTTTAATACGTTATCTTTTTCCATAAGAGCGACAATGTTGTTGACCGCTTCACTTGACGTAGTTTCTTCTGAAACAAAAACTTTATCAAAGTTGCTTTGTAATAATTGATTGAAATTTGCTTTGTGCTCAGAAGCCACACCCATCAGCTCGGCCAATGCGTTGAGCGACTCGCCTTCACCTTTGGACATCTCTGCCGCAATCTTATCGACATTTGAGTCCATATAAAGACTGGCAACTTGAATGGTTTGATTCGAGTCGCAACCCAAAGTACCAGAGGTCATACCAAACGTTTGGTTACCGGATGTGCCATTGGTGGTGGCAGCAAGTACGTGTGAGAAGACTCCACTTTGACCTTCAAACACTTGCGAACCTAAACCACAACCGGGTCCTGACTCTGATGCGAATGTGAAGGAAGAAAGTGATACCAAAACTGCTCCAACTAATACTTTTTTCATTGTTTTCTGGCTCCTTTTTGTTAAATGCCTTTGAAAAAATACTCCACCAGTGTGAAAAGTCAATTGAATACTTGCTTATTTGCGTATTAAATCAATTTTTTTTATTGAGGTAGTGTATTTATCGTAAGGTTATATGGCTGACTGCTCGTAAATCGATCGATTCAGTTATGTGGCGTAATGCCATCGTATTGTTCAACAGAAATTGGTTCCTCGGATTTTACTGCCACGGAAACAACGGATTTGTCATTCTTATCGGTGTAAAAATACCAAGACTCATCGTTCAACACGCCATGAGATAACTTATTCTCAAAAGGTAGGCTGAGTAGTTGTTGTGTGGCCCACTGTGTTTGCCACAATGAACAACTTTTGGCTTTGGTAAAGGCTTCAAGCTGGGTCCATAAGACGTAAAAGTCGGTCGCGGTTAACTTGTCAGTTGTAACATTCAGCTGATCCCAAAGAAAAGATAAGTTTTTCTGTGGTAGACGCTTTTCAAGATCGATGCCAAGAGTCGGATTTTGCGATAACGCAAATGTTGAAATTTCAAACGAATAGCTAATACTGATGTGCATCGGGTATTTTAGGTTTTCAAAGTAAGGCTGACCATTGGATTGATAACCGATGATGGACTCCGGTGGTGAAATCCCATATTGGGATTTTAAAACGTTTTGAATCCATTGGTGAGTTTGTTGCTTCCAAAGTTCTTTCTGTTGACTGACAGGAAGTGATTCCGAACCCGGAAGTTCCGTGCGCCAAATGTGGACTTTTTCATTTTCGGGCAGTGACAGCATACAATGGTAGATTGGTGAGTGGTGACTACTAGTGTAGACGGTTTCATCTAAGAATGAGAAACAAGCGTCAATGGAGCAAGATTTTTTGAGTCGAGTGAAATTAACCAAAACTGAAAACAATCCGTGGGATGGCGTTTTAAGCGCAGCAGTATTTAAAATGGGGCAGGCGAAAAGCTAATATCCAGAGGCGGATTCGATGTTCCGGCATTTCGGCCGCCACGAGGAGAGTGGCTTTATTGGCATAATGTCAGTTTAGATACGGGAGTTTTGCTTTTTTGAAATGGTGCCCAGGGGCGGACTCGACGGTCCGACGATTCGGCCGCCACGAGGAGAGTGGCTTTATTGGCACAATGTCAGTTTAGATACGGGAGTTTTGCTTTTTTGAAATGGTGCCCAGGGGCGGACTCGATGGTCCGACATTTCGGCCGCCACGAAGAGAGTGGCTTGAGAAGCACTTATTTACCGATTAATTCTGAATTTAAACTTTTGAAATGGTGCCCAGGGGCGGACTCGAACCGCCACGACCGTGAGGTCACCAGCACCTGAAGCTGGCGTGTCTACCAATTTCACCACCTGGGCATTATGTGCAACCAAATAAGTTGGTTATTTTGCGTTTACGCTTACGCTCTGCCTGCCGACCCGCTTCGCGTGGTCTCTATCAGCGTCCTGCTTGTCGAGACACTTGGACTGTCCTGTCCATCGTCTACCAATTTCACCACCTGGGCATTTTGTGCAACCAAACAGGTTGTTTTGCGTTTACGCTTAACTTTCCGCGACATTCAGACTGTCGACAAGGGATGGCGAAATATACGGGCCAGATTTGAATCTGTCAATTCTGTTTTGATGGTTTTTTCGTTACACTGGTAATAACGATAATAAATGGAACAAAAATGACGAAAAAAACAATAACAGATCCGCACTACAAACGAGAGTCCTCAAAGTATGAGAACCCGATTCCCAGCCGAGAATACATTCTTGAGTTGTTAGAGCAACACCCGGGGCCGGCCCGGTTTCCCGAAATTATGGCCCAACTGGGGCTTTCTGAAGAACAAGACCTCATCGCTCTAAGCCGTCGATTAAAAGCCATGGAGCGTGACGGACAAGTCATCCGTAACCGCAAAGGGGCTTACGCGCCGATCGATAAACTGGATTTAACCACCGGCAAGGTGATGGCCCATAAAGACGGTTTCGGCTTTTTTGTGCCCGACGATGGTGGTGATGACTGGTTTGTGTCGCCCCGGGAGATGCGCAAGGTTTTTCATGGTGAAAAAGTGGTGTGTCGTGCCCGGGGCTACGATAGCCGCGGTCGGGTCGATGCAAAGATTGTTGAAGTATTGGAGTCGGATGAGCCGATCCAGATTGTTGGACGCTACTTTAGCGAAAGCGGTGTCGGATTTGTTAAACCGAATGATCAACGATTCTCCCAAGATATTTTGATCAAGCCTGGCCAAGCTGCTGGCGCCGAAGAAGGCCAGGTGGTGGTGGCCCGAATCACCAGCCGACCCACCGATAAATCTCAACCGGTGGGTGCGGTAGTACAGATTCTCGGGGACTATCTGGCACCGGGGATGGAAATTGACATCGCCATTCACAATTACAACATCCGCCGTGAATGGCCCGACGATGTGATGACCGAGTTACAAAAGTTGAAGCCGGAGGTGGCCGAGAAAGACAAAAAAAATCGTGTTGACTTACGGCATTTACCGCTGGTCACCATTGATGGTGAGGACGCACGAGACTTTGATGACGCCGTATATTGTGAATGGAAAGAAAGCGGTGGTTGGCGACTGTGGGTGGCCATCGCGGATGTTTCGCATTACGTTCAACCGAACAGTGCGCTGGATAACGAAGCCAAGCAACGGGGTAACTCGGTGTATTTTCCGGAGTATGTGGTGCCCATGTTGCCAGAACAAATTTCCAACGGGTTATGTTCCTTGAATCCGAAGGTGGATCGTTTGTGTATGGTTTGCGAGGCTACTATCAGTTCGAAGGGAAAGCTGAGCGGGTACAAGTTTTATCCGGCGGTTATGCACTCGAAAGCGAGGCTGACCTACAACAAGGTGTGGCAGATTCTCGAAGGCGATGAGTCGCTGCGCAACGAATATAAAGAGTTAGTACCGCACCTTGAAGAGTTGTATCGTCTGTATCAGGCAAGAGCCAACGAACGCAAAAAGCGTGGTGCCATTGAGTTTGAAACCACCGAAACCCAAATTATCTTCAATGACGACCGAAAAATTGACAAGGTTGTTCCAGTGGTGCGCAACGACGCTCATCGCATCATCGAAGAGTGTATGATTTGCGCTAATATTGCAGCCGCGCGGTTTTTTATTAAAGAAAAGGTGCCCGGTATGTTTCGGGTACACGAAGGACCCACCGAGAAAAAACTCGAAGATTTACGCGCTTACCTAAGCGAAATGGGGATCTTTTTATTCGGCGGCGATTCTCCTGAACCGAAAGATTATTCTGAAGTACTCAAGTCGGTATCTGAACGAGCGGATGCTGAGCAAATTCAGGTTATGTTACTGCGCTCGATGAATCAGGCCGTGTACACACCCGATAACGAGGGGCACTTTGGCTTGGCGTTTAAAGCTTACACCCATTTCACTTCGCCGATCCGTCGTTACCCCGATTTATTGATCCATCGTATGATCAAAGGCCAGTTGAAGAAACAGGACAAATCGCTGAAATACACTGGTGCAACAAATTATTCTCACGAAGAGTTGACTCAGTACGGTGAGATTTGCTCGGCCACTGAACGTAACGCCGATATGGCAACTCGAGAAGTGGTTGACTGGTTGAAATGTGAGTTTATGTCGAGTCACATCGGTCATCAGTACGACGGTGAGGTGGTCGCCGTAACCAACTTTGGTATGTTTGTTCGAATCCCTGAGTTTCATATTGACGGTCTGGTTCATGTCTCATCTTTGGGACAAGACTACTTCCATCATAATGTCGGCAAACAACGGCTTGTCGGTGAGGCAACCGGAGTGAGTTACGGCCTCGGTGATCAGGTGCGAATCGAAGTCTCGAAAGTCGACCTTGAAGATCGAAAAATTGACTTTGAACTCATCGAAAGCAAAAGCAGCAAAAAAATTAAACCGATGAGTGAAAGGGAAAAGCTTTATGCCCGCGCCAAATCAAAAGTAAAAGGTAAAGCAAGAGGAAAAGGTGAAGGTCGCCGCTCGAAGTACCCAGATGCGAAAGCACCGTCGGATAAAAAAACGGGGGGTAAAAAGAAATCGTCGAACTCTCCAAAAACAAAAAATAAGAAGCCCAAAGGTAAAAAGCCAACTGGGAAACGTAAAGGACGTGGAAAGAAATAACCACGAGTCTCGAATTTAAAAGTAAGAGTTAACATGTCGGACAACATTGTATACGGAGTTCATTCCGTTGAGTTATTACTGAAAAAAAGCGTCGATCAAATTAAAAAGCTTTACATTCAGGCCAATCGGCAAGATGGTAAAACCGCCAAGCTGATGAGCCTTGCGGCCAAGCATCGCATTCCGGTAGTGCGTTGGGATAAGTCAAAGCTCGATAAAATGACCGAAGAAAACCATCAGGGCATCATCGCTGAAATTGCCAACACCGGAGCTATGGTGCAAACCGAAAACGACCTGTATTCAATGATAGAGAATAAACAAGGCCCAGTTTTATTGTTGATTCTCGATGCCGTAACCGACCCGCACAATCTAGGCGCGTGCATGCGAACCGCCGATGCAGCGGGTTGTGACGCGGTGATCGTACCGAAAGATAAGTCGGTGGGATTGAATGCAACGGTAAGAAAAGTGGCTTGCGGTGCCGCTGAAACGGTTCCTTTTTTTGCTGTGACTAACCTCGTTCGTGCAATCAAATCGTTACAAGACTTGGGTGTCTGGATAATAGGTACTGCTGGCGAAGCTGAACAGGATATTTATCAGTCGAGTTTCAAAGGATCTTTGGCGTTGGTCATGGGTGCAGAAGGCAAAGGTCTGCGACGGTTAACTCGCGAACATTGCGATGAGCTGATTAAAATTCCTATGTATGGAAAAGTATCGAGTTTGAACGTTTCTGTGGCAACTGGCGTGTGTTTATTCGAGATGGTGCGTCAACTGGACAATAAATAAATTAAAAAAGGCGAAAGCAATGAGTCGAATAGGAATCGTGTTAAGTTTTTTCATTTTAATGCTTAATTTTTTCAGTGCTAACGCCGCTCAAAATCGCGAAGCCGCTGTACCACCCGAGTTAAAACCATGGATACCCTGGGTTAACAAGAATCTCGACTTTTTAGATTGCCCCATCGTTAATGGTGGTGAATTGTTAAAAGAAGAAGATCATATTTGCGCCTGGCCTGGAAGGCTTGATTTTAAAATCAGTCGGACTCGTGCTGAAGTTGAGCAAAACTGGACCTTGTATCAGAAGGACTGGGTACCTTTACCAGGCGATCAGACAAGTTGGCCTTTACTCGTTACTGTTAACGGTCAAAAGTCGTTGGTGCAAAAACGCGGCGGGCACCCCTTTGTGTTGGTGAAAAAAGGGGTTGCGAAAATACAGGCGTACTATAAATGGGAGCAACAACCGGAAAAGTTTTATATCCCGGAAATTGTGGGCGGGTTGAACCTGACGTTAAATGGCATCAAAGTTCACGCGCCGAATATTGAAAACAATTACGTTTTACTGGGGGAGTCGAGTCGTAACTCTCAGCTTAATCCGCAACAGGAAAAAGACGCCTTAAATTTGCGGGTCTATCGATTGATTCGTGATGACCATCCGATTCAAATGATCACCCGATTGCAATTGGACATTTCGGGACGGGTACGAGATATCAATTTGGGCACCGTGTTGCTCGATTCATTTCGGCACATCGCAATCAACAGCCCGATTCCTGCGTATTTGAATGCTAAACGAGAGTTGATTGTTCAGGCCAAGCCAGGTTACTGGACATTACACATAGAATCCTTCGTCGAACCCAGTGTTAAGCAGTTATCCTTCAGTAATTCAAACGAATTATGGCCCGCTCAAGAGGTTTGGAGCTTTCGTAATAATTCGGAAATTCGGGTGGCGACACTTTCTGGTTTGCCGGTAATTGATCCCGAGTCGGCTAAACTGCCTGGCGAGTGGCGTCAATATCCGAGTTTTTTATTCGAGCAAAGTAATACTGCGATCATTGACGAAAAAGTTCGTGGGTTGCCCGAAGATGCAAGTAATCAGATGACTTTGGACCGTTCCATCTGGCTTAGTTTTGATGGCGACAAATGGCGCTTTGACGATCGCATCCGCGGTCAGATGCGCAAAGATTGGCGCCTGAGCATGCAAACGCCGTATCGACTGGAGCATGCCGCCGAACAAGGCGCGCCTTTGCTGATCACTCAGCTGAGTGACAATGACACCGGAGTTGAGTTGCGTAATCCGGCTTTAAGTGTGTCGGCCAATGGTGAGATTGATCCGGTTAACGAGTTGCAGGTCAGTGGTTGGGACGATGATTTTGATGCGGTCAATTGGTCACTGAATTTGCCGCCGGCACATCGTTTGATTGCCGCGCAAGGTGCTGAGTCGAGTAATAGCTGGCTGCAACAGTGGAATTTATGGAACGTTTTCTGGGTCTTGTTGTTGACCGTTATCGGATTTCGGTTTGGCAATGTAAAGATTGCCGCGGTCACCTTGGTGACGCTGGTTTTGATGTTTCATGAAACCGGAGCGCCAATTGTCAGTTTGTCGAGTTTGCTCATTGCTTATGTGATTTACCGAACGTCAAAACTCGTGAAAGGGGTGCTCGGTAAATTGACCACCGGGTATTTTTATCTTTCTTTATTGTCGTTCGTTATTTTTTCCGGAATCTTTTTTATTGGTCAGGTTCGCACTTTGATTCATCCACAGTTGGAGCATTCGTCACCGTTAAGAAATTCATTTTCGTCGGCGATACATTATGCTGCAGAATCAGAATCTATTGCACGGTTGGAAGATAGCGCAATGATTCAGCCTGAAAAGAGTTTTGCTGAAACGGAGAAAGTGAAGATTACTGGAAGTCGCATTCATCGGCCTCTGGAGCGCTATCAAAAAAACACCGTGATCCAAACCGGGAGCGGTAAACCTGACTGGCAATGGAATCAGTATCGACTGTCGTGGAATTCTCCTGTGAGTCAGGAGCAGAGCGTTAACCTGTGGATTGCATCGCCCTGGTTAATGACCTTATGGCGACTGGCGATCATAGGCGGACTCATTGGGTTACTGGCCCTGATTGGACTTTCGGTAACGCAACGTCGATTTCAATGGCAAAGTCTGAAGAATTATCTGGGTATGGCGCTCATTTTTTTATTGCCCGTATTGAGTCAACCGGTCGCAGCGGAAATCCCGGATCAACAAACACTGCAGGAGTTGAAACAATGGCTGCACCAACCGGCAGAGTGTTCGCCCAATTGCGTTACTATCTCGGGCGTACGCATTCTTAATAATGAGTTAAATGGCCGCGAAAGCTTAACCCTGGAAATGCAGGTGGACGCATTTGAGAAGGTGGCGTTTCCCATTCCTGCGTCGCGCCATTGGGTAGTGCAGTCTATTAAAATTGATGGTCGGCCACAAAGTTGGCTGATTTATAAAAGCAAACAGCGCTGGTTGAACATTACGAAAGGACGACACAAAGTTGAGTTAACGGGGGTGTTGAGTGGCGCAACCAGCTTTAATTTACAGTTTCCTCTGGTGCCACAAAATATTCAGAACTTATCCGATAGTTGGGAGTTGGAAGGGCTTATCAATGGTAACCTTTTGTCCGATTCTATCGGCTTTAATAAAAAAGCGTCGGCCATTGCAGCTTCGGCCGAGTCGGGTCAGGTGAATGGGGCCGATCCCGTTGAACAAACACTTGCGATACAACCCATGGTTAATGTGGTGCGCGTGATCTGGTTTGATACTGACTGGCGAATGACGACCCAGGTACAACGTTTGGCACCGCAAAAAGGCGATATCAATATTGAATTACCCGTGCTGCCGTTTGAACGAGTCACCAGTGCCGACTTTACCCCGCGCAACGGAATCATCAAGGTGCAAATTCCTGCCGGTGAATACCATGTTTCCTGGAACGCGTCTCTGGAACAAAACTCACCGATAAATTTAACCGCGCAGAATTCTCCTTTCTATGTCGAAGAGTGGGTTTTGCACGCTGCGCATCAATGGCGCATTGAAATGCATGGTGTGCCCCAAGTTCGGCCACAGTCGATAGAAAGTATCGATAACTGGTCGTTCCGGTATTTACCCCGTGCTGGAGAGTCGCTCTCTGTTGAGATTTCACGGCCTCAGCCTGTCGAGGGGTTTAGTCAGACCTTCGATGAGATTCAACTTAATGTGGTGCCGGGCGAACAGCAAAGAAAGCTGTATTTAAACGCGCGTTATCGGGCCAGCCGTGGTGGACAAAGCACCATCCATGTTGGGGCTGGAGAGCAGTTGGAAGCAAGCGTCGATGGTCGCAAAGAGTACCTGCAGATTCAAGACGGCGTTATTAACTACAACGTCAGTCCGGGTGAGCATACGCTCGATTTCAATTGGCGCGAATCGACTCCGATGGGATTCAAGGCGTCTTTACCCCAAATTGATCTGAATGCCCCAATGAGTAATCTGCGCATACAGTGGCAGGTACCAAGCGATCGCTGGGTACTTTGGACGCAAGGGCCGACCATCGGGCCGGCAATCATTTATTGGGGCGAATTGTTAGCGTTTTTAATTCTTGCAGGGGTTGTATGGCGAACCCGTTGTTTGCCCATTACACCAATAAGCTGGTTGTTACTGGGACTCGGTTTAAGCACTCAAAGCTGGGTTCTTTTGGTGGTTATTACTCTGTGGTTTGTGGTTATGGGACTGCATCGAAAGTTTGTCCATCGGCAAAGCGCAACCCTGTTCAATGTGGTTCAAATTATGCTTTCGGTTTTCTCGGTGATGATATTACTGGCGCTGGTGAGCAGTATTCCCTTGTCGCTACTTAGCAGTCCTGATATGGGAATCACTGGCAATCGTTCGACCGGAAACATGCTTTATTGGTACGCCGATGCAGCGCTGAATAAAACGCCAGCAATTGCGGTTTATTCGTTGCCACTATGGGTTTACAAGGCGGTAATGTTAGCTTGGGCGCTGTGGTTGGCTTTTGCGCTGGTGCGTTGGGTGCGCTGGGGATGGCAATGCCTGACTCAAGATGGCTATTGGAGAGAGTCTCCGCAGCAAAGCGCTTCATCAGAATCTGTGCAAGCTGATCAAGACTCCGCTCATGTTGATGAAAGCCGTGATGACGTGACTTTGTCGGGTAAGTCCTCTGGTAGTGGTAACACGTCCGACAATGATAATAATGAACCATCCGGTCGATAACTCCGGTCAATCTAGCGTCGGTTGACTGGGTTAGTTTTCGGCAGTGTCTGGTGTTGGGTCATCATCAACCAGGGCGTCGACATCAATTGGTGTCTGGTAAGATGGCATTTGAAACAGCGAACTGATTTCATCTTCGTCAGAAGAGAAATTCAGTTGAATACCATGGAGTAATACGGTTTGAGTGAGCAGGCGCGAGCGCTCTACCGGGATCTGCGAATCTAGATGGAGAATGATAAAGTGGGTCTTTTCCGGAAAGATTTCTGCCAGCTGCTGGGCAACTGAAAATTCTTCGGTGTCCAATAAGCGATAGATGGTTTGGCGAACGTCTGACAGAATATTCCAACAGTTGTGTTTGGTACACAGTTGCTTAACGGCAGGCACAGACTGAGACAAGATGCGCACGGTCAAGTCGCCGAGGTGAAGCACCTCAATACGATCCATTAGGGCATTATGGGTGATGGTGAAATCCAACGCACTCTCCAGCAGCTTTACCCATTATAGCCATTTTGGATGAGGATTGGCGAATTTTTGTCCATTTTAACGGATTGCCCAGTCGAAATCGTTGCTAATCGTTCTGAGGGTGCGTATAATCGCGCGCTCAAATTGCCCGGAGACGGTTTCCGGCCAATGTTTTCAACAATTTGGTTTACTCCTTGTCATTACCATGAGCGCCCGCTCTGGCGTGATGGCTGGAATCCAAAAGGAGAGATGAATGAATCACTACGAAATCGTGTTCATGGTGCACCCTGATCAAAGCGATCAAGTTCCTGCCATGATCGAAAAATACACCAATATCGTTAAAGAAGCTGAAGGTACCGTACACCGTCTTGAAGATTGGGGTCGTCGCCAATTAGCTTACGCCATCGAAAATGTTCACAAAGCTCATTACGTTTTAATGAACGTTGAGTGTGAGTTTTCTGCCATCGAAGAAATCGAGAACATCTTCCGTTTCAACGACGCAGTACTTCGTCATATGACTATCCGTTGCAAAAACGCTGTTACAGAAGCGTCTCCACTTGCAAAAGAAGATAGCGAACGCGCTTCTGCATCGAAAGATAAAGCTGATTCTTCTGACTCTGACAAAGCTTCAGAGAAGAAAGAAGCCGAAGCTTCAGCTGAATAATTAGGAGGATATCACTATGTCTCGTTTTTTCCGTCGTCGTAAGTTTTGTCGTTTCACTGCAGAAAATGTCACAGAGATCGATTACAAAGATCTGGCAACCTTGAAAAGCTACATCACTGAAACTGGCAAGATTGTTCCGAGTCGTATTACCGGAACCAGCGCTAAATACCAGCGTCAGTTAGCTCGAGCTGTTAAGCGTGCTCGTTTCTTGGCTTTGTTGCCGTATAGCGACTCACATAAGTAAGTCATTGTTGTCAGATTAATTAAGAGGAAAGACTGATGGAAGTCATTCTGTTGGAAAAAATCCGCAACCTGGGCGACCTGGGTGATAAAGTTTCTGTAGCTGCCGGTTACGGACGTAATTTCTTGATGCCACAAGGCAAAGCGGTTGCTGCAACTAAAGCAAACATTGAAGAGTTTGAAGCACGTCGTGCAGAGTTGGAGAAGCAAGCCGCTGAAATTTTAGCTGCAGCTGAAGCACGCGCTGAGAAGTTGAACGGTTTAACCTTAACCATCGCTGCTAACGCAGGCGACGAAGGTAAATTGTTCGGTTCTATCGGTACCAAAGACATCGCCGATGCTGCGACTGCTGAAGGTATTGAGCTTGAGAAAGCTGAAGTTCGTATGCCTCACGGTGCAATTCGTAACACTGGCGAGTACGAATACGAAGTACAACTGCACAGTGATGTGGTTGCTTCAATCAAAGTTAACGTGGTTGCCGAAGACGCATAATGCTTCGTTAATCATAGACTTGCGAAAAAGGGCTGCTTCTGCAGCCCTTTTTTGTGGCTTCAACATTGTTATGCACAGCCTGCGATTGTTTTCGCTAGTGAGTACGAGTTTCGTCACAACTCGTTATTCAGCGATAAAGAAGCCCGTCTCATTTGTTCCCTAAGCGGCGCTTTGCCGTTACAATACTCTGCTGATTTTGCAGTAACTCTGAGAAAAACGACACTTCATGGCCGAACGCGACCCCGCAACCGCACAACTAAAAATGCCTCCACACTCGATGGAAGCCGAGCAGTCCGTATTGGGCGGCTTGATGCTTGACAACGATGCCTGGGAAAAGATCAGCGACAAGCTGGTGGCCGATGACTTTTACACCAAGGAGCATCGGGCGATTTTTCGCGCTATTTACCATCTGGCCGAAAATAACCAACCGATGGATGTTATTACCCTACATGAGTTTTTAGAACGCGAGGGTGAGGCCGACAACGTTGGAGGATTGTCTTATCTGGGCGAGTTGGCGAAAAATACCCCCAGTGCGGCGAATATAGAGGCCTATGCTGCAATTGTTCGTGAGCGAGCAGTACTTAGAGAGCTGATCTCTGTGTCCAACGAAATCGCTGATACGGCCTATTTTCCGAAAGGCCGAAAACCCGATGAAATCCTGGACAGCGCCGAGTCGAAGGTCTTCAAAATTGCCGAAAAGCGTGAAAACAAAGATGCTGGCCTGAAAATCGCGTCATCCTTTCTGCAAGAGACTCTTGACCGCATTCAATACGCTGTAGACTCGAAAGGCGGTATCACCGGACTATCAACGGGATTCACCGATCTGGACAAAAAAACCAACGGATTACAAAAAACCGATTTGTTGATTGTCGCCGGACGTCCTGCGATGGGTAAAACCACCTTTGCCATGAATATGGCCGAACACGCGTCCATTCATGGCGGTAAACCGGTTTTAGTGTTCAGTATGGAGATGCCGGCGAATCAATTGCTGATGCGTTCGTTTGCCTCCATCGGTGGCGTCGATGCCACGCGACTGAGAACCGGTCATCTGGAAGACAAAGACTGGGACAACCTGATGGTTGCGACCAATATATTAAAGAACAACTGTAAAATGTTCATCGATGATTCGCCCGGGTTATCGCCCGCCGAGGTTCGTTCTCGGGCCCGACGAGTGGCCCGTGAGCACGGCGATATCGGTTTGATTGTAATCGATTACTTGCAGTTGATGCAGGTTCCGGGGCTGTCCGATAATCGGACACTGGAAATTTCTGAGATATCCCGGTCGTTAAAAGCACTGGCCAAAGAGTTGAAAGTTCCGGTTATTGCCCTGTCGCAGTTGAACCGTTCTTTGGAACAGCGTTCGGATCGACGGCCGGTAATGTCCGATTTGCGTGAGTCAGGCGCCATCGAGCAGGACGCCGATATCATCATGTTTGTGTATCGCGATGAGGTATACAATAAAGACTCCGAAGACAACAAAGGCAAAGCCGAGGTTATTATCGGCAAACAGCGTAACGGCCCAATCGGAACCGTCCACCTGGCCTTTCAGGGGCATTTCAACCGATTTGCCAATCTGGCGCACGAGTACGACGAAGAATTCTAATGCGTCCAACCCAGGCAATCATTCATCTCGATGCGCTGGAGCATAATTTGTCGATGGTTCGGCAAATGGCGCCGAACAGCCGTGTGATGGCGGTGGTGAAAGCCGACGGTTATGGTCATGGCATTGTCGATGTGGCCAGACATTTAAACGGCGCTGACGCTTTTGCAGTGGCCTGTATCGAAGAAGCCATACAATTACGGCAGGGCGGCATTACTCAACCCATAGTTCTGTTGGAAGGGGTTTTTGAGACCGCCGAGCTAGATTTGGTGATGCAGCACGATCTTGAAATGGTGGTCCACAGTCCAAGACAAATGGTGTGGTTGTCTGAAGCCAGCTCTGACCATTTGCACAACATCTGGTTAAAACTCGATTCTGAAATGAACCGGTTGGGATTTACCCCCGACAACTTTCAGGCCGCATACCATCAACTCAATGAAATGAATAATATCGGCTCGATTCGACTGATGACTCATTTTGCCTGTGCCGATAACATTGCCAGCGACAAAACAACCGAGCAACTCAAGCTGTTTACCAGCGTTAATCATGCTCTCAGAGGTGAGCGCTCGGCGGCCAACTCAGCGGCCATTTTAGCCTGGCCTGAAGCTCATTTTGACTGGGTTCGCCCCGGCATTATGCTGTATGGGTGTTCGCCGTTACCGGATAACACCGGCAGCGACCACCAATTGAAGTCGGTGATGAGTTTGGAATCTGAGCTTATTGCGGTAAAACCGGTCGCTCGAGGCCAGACTGTGGGCTACGGGGCCGACTGGACTGCAGAGCGTGATACCAAGATTGGTATCGTAGCCATTGGTTACGGCGACGGTTACCCGCGTCATGCCGCTAATGGAACGCCTGTGTGGCTCAATGGACGTCAGGTGCCTTTGGCCGGAAGAGTGTCGATGGATATGATCGCCGTGGAACTCGGGCCAGATGGAACGGATAAACCGGGCGATCGGGTTGTTTTGTGGGGGCCGGAGTTGCCGGTCGAAACTGTTGCTCGTTATTCGGACACCATCGCTTACACCTTGCTCTGCGGTGTGACCTCTCGTGTTAAATTGGTCTGGAGAAAACGATGAATTATTCGATTTCAATTCCAACAGCGGGTCAGGGAATGGTCGAGTTTACCCGAAAAGTGGCGGAGTCAGTTAAGCAGTCATCGATTCAAGAAGGTCTGGCGACCCTGTTCGTTCGTCATACCTCTTGCAGTTTGCTGATTCAGGAAAACGCGGATCCTTCCGCTCAGCGCGATCTGGAACACTGGTTGAATCGTTTGGTGCCAGAAAATGACCCGCTTTACACCCATACGCTGGAAGGGCCGGATGATATGCCTGCACACATCAAAGCTGCACTGACCGCAACGTCTCTTTCGATCCCAATAATGAATGGCGAACTCGCGTTGGGAACCTGGCAAGGTATTTTTTTATGGGAACACCGACATCAGGCCGGCGATCGTCAGGTTATTATTAATCTTCAAAGTTGAATCCTTTTTCTAGTTTTAATAAAGCAAGCATTAGAGTAAATTGCTCTGCGACCTATTGAATTTTAGAGCGATCGCTACCATATTCAATGGAGGTTTGTGCATCGCGGGAGACGAATGTTTATGATGCGGATCGGATTATTTTTATTAACCAACTTATCGGTAGTGATACTTGCCAGTATCACGTTGAGCTTACTGGGCGTTGACAGTTATTTTCGTGAAAGTGGAAGTCAACTTGATTTAACGGCACTTCTTATATTTTGTTTTGTTTTTGGTATGAGTGGTGCGTTTGTTTCATTGTTGCTTTCAAAATGGATGGCGAAACGTTTCACCGGCACGCACATTATTAAACAACCATCCAACAGCGCCGAACGTTGGCTTCTGGACACAGTTGCAGAACTGTCAAAGCAAGCCAATATTGGCATGCCAGAAGTGGGCATCTTTCCCGCGCAACAGTCGAACGCTTTCGCAACTGGCTGGAATAAAAACGATGCCCTTGTGGCTGTGAGTGAAGGCTTGTTAACCCGTTTTAATAAAGACGAAATTCGTGCTGTACTGGGACACGAAATCGGGCATATCGCAAATGGTGACATGGTAACCCTGGCGTTGATTCAAGGCGTACTGAATACCTTTGTCATGTTCTTTGCTCGCATTATTGGTTATCTGGTTGATCGCGTTATTTTCAAAACTGAAAGTGGCCGAGGCATAGGCTTTTTTGTTGTCACTTTAATTGCTGAAATTATCTTAGGAATTTTTGCCGCAATGATAGTTGCCTGGTTCAGTCGGCGACGAGAATTTCGTGCCGATCAAGCGGGTGCACAATTGGCCGGAACGGGTGCCATGATTTCGGCTTTGGAACGATTGCGTGTCGAAACACAAATTCCCAATCAATTGCCTGACACTATGACTGCTTTAGGCATTACATCGGGTGGTAAAAAGCTGGCTATGTTACTTGCGTCGCATCCGCCATTAGAAAACCGAATCGCCGCACTGCGCTCTTAGTTTTGCTCATAGCAACTAGCGATAAAAGATTATTTTTTTATAAAAATAAATCATAGTTCATCCTATTGATTTGTTATATCTCAAAAAAAGTTAAAAATAATTCGTTGAAAACAGGAAAAAATCTCATTGTTGTATAGAATTGGTTATTAATCATCTTTCGTCTATTCGGACGAATAAAAATTCGTTAAATTAATTTTAACTCTCTGAATAGCACGAGGGTGATAATTTTTAAGCCAGTCTAAGTAGTATGGCTTCCAAAGATAATAATGAAAAACCTTGGGAGTACAACCTATGACAAACCATCGTTCCTTTAAGCGTAAATTTGGAGTAAAAGCGACGGCAGTAGCGATTGCTACCGCGCTTTCTATTCCAGTTTTTTCTGCTGAAGAAGAATCAAAAGATGAAGATAAAGTTGAAGTAAAAGTTGTTGTGGTCGGGTCCAGGGCAGCTCCTCGTTCAGTCGGAGAATCTGCTGTACCTGTTGATATAATCTCTGGCGATGAATTTGAAAGTCAGGGGATAACCGACATGAACTCAATGTTGAGTGTGTCGGTACCGTCTTACAACGTTAATGCTCAGCCCATCAGTGATGCTGCAACACTCGTTCGTCCGGCCAACTTAAGAGGCTTATCACCCGACAGCACATTGATATTAGTTAATGGCAAGCGTCGTCATCGAGCATCGGTTATCGCGTTTCTCGGTGGCGGTGTTTCAGATGGCTCTCAAGGCCCCGATATTTCAGTTATTCCCAGTGTGGCGTTAAAACAAATCGAAGTGTTACGTGATGGAGCCGCCGCTCAGTACGGTTCCGATGCGGTAGCGGGGGTCATGAACTTCGTATTAAATGATTCTTCGTCTGGTGGTTTCTTTGAAGCACAGACAGGTCAGTTCTATGAGGGCGATGGTACATCATTCCAGCTGTCCGGTAATGTCGGTTTTGAAATGACCGAACGCGGTTTTATGAATTTGAGTGTTGAGTATAAAGAAGCGGATCCAACCAGTCGTTCAGTGCAGCGCAGTGATGCTGCCTTCCTTATCGAGAATGGCAATACCAATGTAGCTGATCCTGCTCAAATTTGGGGGTCGCCAGAAATCAAAGAAGATTTTAAATTCTTTTTTAACAGTGGCATCGATCTGGACAATCAACGATCCATCTATGCCTTTGGTAACTGGGCAGAACGAGAAATCGAGGGTGGTTTCTTTTTCCGTAACCCAACAACTCGTCCGGGTGTATTCTCTAACGATGAGGGAGCTACCTTACTCGTAGGTGATCCGAATAATACAGACAACTCACTTTGCCCAGTACAAGGCATCGATATTGATCCTGATACCGGCATCCCTGATCCTGCGCAGCTGGCTTTGATTGAAGCGCACCCAACCTGTTTCACTCATTTTTCACGATTCCCCGGTGGATTTACACCTCGATTTGGTGGCGTCGTCAGTGATCAGTCATTAGCATTTGGCTACAAAGGCGAAACCGATACAGGTTTCACTTATGATTTCAGTTATACCTACGGTAAGGCCGAGTCGGAGTTTCTGATTAAGAATACAGTCAATGCAGCACTTGGTGAAGATACCCCGACTTCCTTCCAACCTGGTGCTTACACTCAAGAAGAAACCGGTCTTAGCGCCAGCATGACTTACGCACTGGAAAACGGTGTGGTTGCTGCCGGTGTTGAGCAACGGAACTCGGAGTTCACTATTACGGCGGGTAATCCGGAGTCTTTTCAGTTCAACGATAATCTGGCGGAGCAAGGTTTTGGTATCGGCTCTAACGGTTTCCCAGGGTTTAAAGAATCAGACGCTGGCTCCTGGGATCGGGGTAACTGGGCGGCTTACGTCGATTTCGAATGGGATGTTGCATACAACTTATTGTTGACTGCCGCACTGCGCCACGAAGATTACGACGATTTCGGTACGACCACCAACTATAAGTTTTCAGGACGATGGCAGTCGACCGAAAATGTGGCCTTCCGTGCTGCTGTCAGCACCGGTTTCCGCGCACCAACGGTTGGTCAGTCTCGAGTACGTAATGTCACCACGGCATTTGAAGATGGTGAGCTGCAAGATCAAGCGACTCTGCCACCAACGGATCCGGGTTCGGTGTTGAAAGGTGCCGAGCCATTGCAACCTGAAGAGGCGGAAAACTTCTCTATCGGAACCGTAATCGAGCTTGATCGTTTGTTCGTTACCATCGATTATTACAACATCAAGATGGAAGATCGTATCACGTTAAGCTCTACTCAAGATTTAAGTGATGCCGATCGTGCAGCTCTTGATGCAATTGGGTACGAAGGCGCTTCCAGTTTAAGCAGCCTACGTTTCTTTACCAATGATTTTGACACCACCACTCAAGGTATCGATTTGGTAGCCAACTATTCCATGGAAATGTGGGGTGGCGATACCGATTGGGGCCTTGTCTACAACTGGACGGATACTCAGGTTGATGAGTTTAACCCTGCAAACATTGACGAAACCCGTGTCCGTCAGCTGGAAGAAAACCTGCCCGATGTCCGTGCGACTATTTCGATGAACCATCGTCGGGGTGACTGGCGCACCACAGTTCGTTACAACCACTACTCAGGATTCTACGAAGCGCATCTAGACGATGGCGGTTTGCCCATTGAAGCGTCGCGTACTGCTACCGTGGATTTGGAGATTGGTTACGATGTGTCGGACAACTTGAACATCGCTTTTGGGGCTCAAAACTTGTTTGACGAGTACCCAGATGAGCTTACCAGCTTTACCTTCCCTTGTGATGGAGAAATCTGTAACTACGCTGAAGACGTTGCAGGAGCGAAATATCCTGTAACTTCACCCTTTGGCTTCAACGGTGGTTATTACTACCTGAAAGCCGGTTACAGTTTCTAGTTAATAGCCTGAACTGATAGAAAGCCCCGTTCCTCGGGGCTTTTTATTGCTTTTCAATCGACTAAAAGTTGTGGTTTTTCCTACACCTACAAAAGTTTCTTCGAAAAAACTTCAGAACTTTCCTTAATTTTGCAATCTCAGAGCCGATATAGAGCATTAAGGTGGGTCATTTAGCAAGACTCAAGAACTTGAGCTAAGCTTTATCTTAGTGATTTAACTAGAAAAATCGTTTTTCTGATGGCTTGGCGCCATCGTTATCCGAACAAACATTGGGAATGTTCTATGAATTTGACCGTTTCAGCCCGTATTGCTGGTGGCTTTGGGGTAGTTGTCATTCTTCTGCTTATTATTTCTGTGATTAGTCTGATGGGCGTAAACAGCATTAATAAGAATCTGAGTACGGTGGTGGATGAAGCCACACCCATGCTGCAAACCAGCGGAGAATTGATTTCAAATTTACTGGAAGCCAATGCCGTTGTTAACCGTTATCAAAAAGAACGCTCCTTAAGTAACCTGGATGCGTTCGTCAGTGAGTACGACTCGATCCGAGGAAAATACGATACGCGGGTAAAAGTCATGCAAGGATTGGCAAAGTCGCATCCCAAATTGGCGAAAAAATTTCAGGACAGTCAGCAAACCGTTGCCAATTACTTTATTAAAGTGCCAGATATCTTTCAGGCACATCGTCAGGAGCTGGAGTTGATAGATCGGATTTCTGATCGGCGAATGAATTTTGAAGATACGGCTGACGAACTCGATAGTTTAATTTATGACTTAAGTGAAGAGCTGAGTGATTCGTCAAATGTGCAAACGGTTCGAAACATCGGCAACCTCATTCGTGAGGGAACCATCGGTGCAACCGACGCACTTAATCTGAAGAACGTCGATACCATTGCCATCGTTCGAAAAGATCTTCGAGCCATTGTCGCCTCTGCGAAGGACGACTATAACAGCTTGGCCGGTACTGCAGCGAGCAACTCGGATTATTTTTCTGAGATAGGCGCGTCGCTGAATCAATTCGATGACTTTGCTACCGGAAATGATGGCATTTTAACGCTTTACATTAATCAACTGAACGAAGCGGCCAAGTCTCGACGTTTACTGGACGAAGCAGAGACGATTCTGGAAACCTCTATTTCACAGATGCGTGAAGCGGTTAATTTGGTTAAACGATTTGCTGATGAGACCAAAGAAAGCGCCGTCTCTGAAGTGAATAACAGCCAGTGGATTATCATCGTTATATCCGTTGTTGGTGTTGCCGCTGCGGTTCTAATTTCTGTGATAGTGATTGGAACCATTCGCAAGCCACTTAATGAAGTCGTCGAAGTGATTGGTAATGTTGCTGATGGTGATTTAACGCGAAAAATTGAAATTCGTCGAAATGACGAACTAGGTTCGTTAGCCGAAAGTGTTAATGATCTTGTGGAGAAGCTACGGCAAATACTGGGCGATATCGCCAGTAGCTCCGAGCAGCTGGCGGCGAGTGCAGAGCAGACCGAAACCATTGCTCGAAAAAGTAATCAGTCGATAAGCAGTCAACGAGAACAAACCGAGCTGGTTGCAACGGCGATGACGGAGATGACCGCAACGGTCAACGAGGTTGCGAATAGCGCCAATAACACACTGCAAGAAGTTCAAGGTGCTAATTCCGAAACGCAGAACGGTCAAGATATTGTTCGCCAAAACATTCAAACCATCAATCGTCTGGCCAGTGAAATAGAAAGTGCGTCAGCTGTGATCGATAAATTGAATGAGTACAGCGATAATATAGGTTCGGTGTTAGATGTTATTCGAGGCATTGCTGATCAAACCAATCTGTTGGCGCTTAACGCTGCAATCGAGGCGGCCCGAGCTGGCGAGCAGGGTAGAGGATTTGCGGTTGTCGCCGATGAAGTAAGAACGCTGGCGAGTAAAACACAAGAGTCAACTTCTGAAATTCAGGGCATGATAGAGCAATTGCAAAGCGGTACCAAAGATGCCGTTAGCGTTATGGAGAAGAGTCAGGATGAAGCGCGTGTCAGTGTCGACCAAACTGCCAAAGCAGGAGAAGCGTTAGAGTCGATCACACGGGCCGTTGGCGTGATAAACGATATGAGTACGCACATTGCAAGCTCGGCAGAAGAACAAAGCGCTGTTACCAATGAGATGCATGAAAATATTACCAACATTTCAGAACTTGCAGAGCAAAACGCAGCGGGTTCAAACGAGAGCCTTTCGGCCAGCCAACAGTTAGCGCACTTGGCTGCTGAATTGAAAGGTATGGTGTCACAATTTAGGCTGTAGCTGAGTCAAGCAGCGGTTTTATATGGAGTGTGTTTAAGGAAGGGATGTTTAAGTGGCCAGTAAAGCGTATTTAACGTTAAGCTCCTGAGTACTCAGGAGCTTTAATTTTTTATCACATGCGAGATTTGTAAAGTTCCAGGAAAGGTTTTTTCGATTCGTCGCCTGCTGCGATAAGGCCTTCGGTCCACTCTACCAAGTTCTTTCCGTCATGCCCTGGCTCTTTGATGGCATCGCTACCCGCTTTCGATGCAAGAAATTTTGCTGCGGCTAACGCATTATTGACGGTAGCGACACGCAGCAAACTGCCGTCACTGCCACATTTGATCGCCGGGTAGATCGCTCTCAGTCGCATGCCAGCGGCTTTTAATTTGCGACGCATGGAGGTTCGATCATCGGTTTTTGCAAAATCACACAAACTGATCGCTAACCTAAGCAGTCGATCGTCCGAGTTAACGGGCGTCGACAGTGAACTTATGGTCAAACAGGCGACTGTTGTGATGATAAGTTTTCTCATTCGTCTGACTCCTAAACTACAGCTTTGGGTTTTGGATGAAACGGAATCTATCCGCCAGATTTAGTTCGTTTGACCGGACGTTTTTGGGTGACCACTTCGAGTCCCATCATTGCTAATACGTCGGTAAACAATTTTGATGGCTTAAATGGACGTACCATGTAGTTGTCGATTTTTAGCTTTTGTAACTGCATAGCTTGTTCTTTGTCGACCGTTGGCGCAAGCACCATAATGGGTACGTCTTTCCAGCGAGCGTCTCGACGAATTCGTTCTAGAATATCGAAGGTATCGCCATCGTTGAGTTCCAGGTCAGTGATAACTGCTTGCGGAGCGGGTTGCATGCGAACGTATTGCAACAACTTTCGTCGATCGCTAAAGCTGGAAACTTCAAGTTGCTCTCGACCGAATATCTTTTCAAGCCGGGTAATATTCTCAGGCTCTTTTTGCAGAACTACAATGCGGTATGTGTCTAGCTGCATAATAATATTTTATCGGTGAGATATATGAATAATTTAGTACAAATTCAATTAAATTCAATGAGGATGGGTTCTTAAAAAGAAAATTTATATAACTGGTTGGGTATTCAGTGAGATGATTTCTCAAGTGAATCGTCTAAATTTAAAGCGGACGATAGATGAATCAGGTCATCTGAACGGTGCCGCTACTTGGTTTAGCGGCCCTCTCAGCATCACGATTAAATATCGAGTTACTGGGCAAGTAATGGGTAGTTTTGAGCCTATCGCAGGCAGCGGCATCGTTGTTCTTAGAACTATAAATATCCGCGTCTATTGTCGAAACCATCCCCTAAACACTATATAATTTCGCCTTCGTTTATCCGTAGATCCAGATTGAATGACCCAGAACTGCCCGCCGCATAATCAAGTCGCAAAACTAAAACTCGATCGCAAGCTCTCGATAGCTCCGATGATGGATTGGACTGATCGCCACGATCGTTATTTTTTGCGTCAGATAACCCGACATGCGGTTTTATACAGCGAAATGGTGACCACTGGCGCGGTGATTCATGGTGATCGTGACAAGTTGCTCAGCTTTGATGCGAGCGAACACCCGATTGCAGTGCAGCTTGGCGGTGGCGACCCAAAGGAGTTGGCCGAGGCTGCTGCAATCGCCGAAGGGTATGGCTACGATGAAATTAATTTGAATGTGGGCTGTCCAAGCGATCGCGTACAACGCGGTAAAATTGGAGCCTGTTTGATGGCTGAACCCGATCTGGTTGCAGAGTGCATCGCTCACATGATCGAGTCGGTGTCGGTCCCCGTTACTGTTAAATGTCGAACTGGTGTTGACGATCTCGACTCTTATGAACATCTGAAGACCTTTATTGGAAAAATAGCCGATACCGGTTGTCAAACCTTCATTATTCATGCCCGAAAAGCCTGGCTATCGGGATTGAGCCCGAAGCAAAACCGGGAAATTCCTCCCTTGCATTACGACCGGGTGTACCGGGTGAAACAGGACTTCCCGGAGCTGGAAATCATAATCAATGGCGGGATCACCGATCTGCAACAGAGTCAGCAGCATCTTGAGCAGGTGGACGGCGTCATGATTGGCCGGGAGGCCTATCAAAACCCGTATTTTTTATCAGACGTAGATGCACAGCTGTATGGGTCGAGCGAAAAACCTCAGTCACGGGAAGCTGTAGCTTTGGCCATGATGCCCTATATTGATAAACATATTGCCGCAGGTGGAAAACTGAATCATGTTTCGCGCCATATGCTGGGACTATTTCACGCTCAGCCCGGTGGCCGCATCTGGCGTCGTTACATCAGCGAAAATGCCAATCAGCCCGGTGCGACCAGCGAAGTGATTGCTGATGCGTTAAATGCAATGCGTAATCGTTAGTTTCGACGACAGACTCTTGTAACAAGTGAGTAAATCCCACCAATTATTAGCGTAACTGCCTAAATAGGTAATTTAACCGACTCTCTCAGGGAAATTATCTAACAGCACCATGTCTGCCTAACTGACTGATAATTCTTGATAAAAAAAAGGATTTCAGTAGTTGGCACGCTTCCTGAATCTTACATTCTGAAAACAAACCATGGGGCATTGCGGTTTAAGACTAATTGCTTTGTTCGAGAGATTATCAATCAGGAGAAAATGATTATGGGTATTTTCAGTCGTATGTCAGACATTGTGAACAGCAATATCAACGCTTTGCTGGACAAAGCCGAAGATCCTGAAAAGCTGGTCAGAATGATGATTCAGGAAATGGAACAAACCCTGTTTGAAGTGCGAAGCGCATCTGCGCGATCTCTGGCCGATAAGAAAGAACTGCATCGTAAAATTGAAAGCTCGAAAAGGGAAGTCACAGTCTGGCAGGAAAAAGCAGAACTGGCGGTATCGAAAGGACGCGACGATTTGGCAAAGGCCGCACTTCAGGAAAAGTCTCGATTGGAACAAACCTTGGTTTTACAGCAACGAGAAATTAGTGAACTTGAAGGGGCATTGGAGCGACTGAAAGAGGATATTTCTCGGCTGCAGTCAAAACTGGATGAAGCAGTGGCCCGGCGCGATGCCATGTTATTGCGTCAGCAGGCGTTGGTAAAGCAAAAGCAGGTTAAAAAGCAGGTATACCGGCCCAACCTTGATGCTGCATTAGAGAAGTTTGAAGCTTATGAGCGAAAAATTGATCAGATGGAAGCTGAAGTCGAAGCCATGGATCTAGGAAGAAACTCATCGCTGAAGCATCAGATTGACGAGCTGGTCAGCAACGAAAGCCTGGACAAAGAGCTGGAAGCGCTGAAGAAAAAAGTGGCTAATGCTTAATTGAAACGCAAATCGGTTAGTGGCGCATACAAAGAGGTTCATCATGAGTTATACCTATTACCAAAAGAATCACAAACGACGTTTTTATCGTTCGCGCTCGCGCAGTAAATTGGCGGGCGTGTGTGCAGGACTGGCCGATTACTTCCGCTGGGATCCTACCGTTGTTCGGGTAGTAGCGATTGGCTTGTTGATTTTTTTCACTGCACCGACGCTAGTGGCTTATTTTCTAACCGTGTTGTTAACGGATAAGATTTAGCCAGATCTCATTTCTGCCGATTTTGAGTAATCGGCAGATGATTTTTGTTGAATCAACGTTTATGCTAGCGTCACGATTGCGAAATCACTAGTTGGAAAATTAATGCAAGCCAAAACGTTTTTGATGCACCTGTTGATGGTGATGATGACTCTATTTTCAAGCATAGAATTAAGGGCGAAGGAGTCGACTCAAGTTGTCTCAGTGAAAGATGCCTGGATCCGAACGGCTTTGCCGGTTCAGCGAACATCTGCCCTGTATTTTACTCTACAAAATCGAGGCGAAAACGCGGTGAAACTATTGGATGTTGAAACGTCGCTCGCCAATAACACCATGTTTCATACGACGATTGAAGAAGACGGCGTGGCTAAAATGCGGCACCGGGCATCGGTGTCGATTGATGCTGGTGAAGTGGTCGTCTTCGAGCCCGGAGGGTTGCACGTCATGTTGATGGGTCTTAACCATCCGGTTTCAGAAGGCAAGAAAGTTGAGGTAATGTTACACTTTGACGATGGGCTGAGTCAGCGCATTGATGTTGAGATAAAGAGCAGTCTCTGAATGAAGACGATTCACAACCGGTGAGAGGTTTAAATCATTTATGAATCCGCTAAAAATTGCTGCAATCAGTTTAATACCTCTAATAGTTTTATTGTATTTGTTATCGGTCTACTGGAGTTTTGAACCCGATTTATTTGACGTTCATACCGAGCAAGCCTACCAAAACCGCAGTGCTGAGAAAGAATTGGTGGTCGGTTATACAACGGTCAATACAACCATGAGAATTGGCTCCACTTTGTTGGAAAAGTCGGGCGGGTTTTTAAGCAATGACATTATGCCGCCCAGTGTGTTTATGGATAACATCCCAGCCTGGGAATACGGGGTTCTGGTTCAGGTGAGAGACATGGCAGGTACTTTACGAAATCATATGAGCCGTAGCCAGTCTCAGTCGGTTGAAAATGCATTTTTGAAGGAAGCCGAGCCGCTATTCAATATTGATCGATTATCTTGGATGTGGCCTGAAGCCGAGTCGTCTTATGACAATGGCATTGAGCAACTTAAGGCTTATCGCGATAATTTACGCGACAGCAACAATCAGGATGCTCAGTTTTACGCGCGCGCCGATAATTTAAGAGTCTGGCTTGAAGTGGTCGAAAAGCGCCTCGGCAGTTTGTCGCAGCGTCTGACCGCCAGTGTGGGGCAGGAGCGGGTGAATACGGATCTCGCTGGTGATGCCGCAGCGGAGCAATCGACCCGTTCACAAGACCAGTTGACGGTAAAAACCCCCTGGTTGGATATTGATGATAATTTCTATGAAGCCCGGGGCACTTGTTGGGCTCTGATCCATTTACTCAAGGCCATTGAAGTTGATTTCGCCAATGTATTGGAAAAGAAAAATGCCACTGTTAGCTTGCGCCAAATCATTCGTGAGCTTGAGGCGACACAGGCAACTGTGTGGAGTCCACTGGTGCTCAATGGCGATGGTTTTGGCTTAATGGCGAATCACTCGTTGGTGATGGCGTCGTATGTGTCGCGGGCCAATGCCGCCATCATTGATTTAAGAGAGTTATTAGCACAGGGGTGATGGGGAGTGTAAGGTCCAGTTCCAGAATGCTCAGAACCATGTGTCATCGATAAAAAGCCGCTTATGCGGCTTTTTTTACATCCACAAGTTCAAACCTTACAAGGCTTTGTCGCGTCTATCATGTAAAATACCCTTAAAGGATCTATTTTGAGCGCCAAATTGATTGATATTCAGCAGGTTAAGAGTGATCGAGACCAAGTTGACCGTTGGGTCGCTGTCGCGAAAAAAGGAGATACCAATGCGTTTGCCAGTTTGTATCAGCACTTTTATAAACGCATTTATGCACTGTGTTATCGTATGGCGGCGAATGAGGCGCTGGCGGAAGAGTTGTTGCAAGAAGCCTTCGTCATGGCATGGCGTAAATTGGGTCAGTTTAAGGGCGATAGTCAGTTTGGTACCTGGTTGCACCGAATTACCACGAATTTGATCATTAGCCATTTTAGGGTGCAAAAAAATCAGTGGTTGAACGGAACTGACGCGGAGTTGGAGCACAATGGAGAAGAAGCCTCACAACTCGACTTACGACGCGATCTGGAACAGGCCATTGCCGAATTACCCGATAGAGCTCGACTGGTTCTGGTGCTGCACGATATTGAAGGGTTCAAACATCAGGAGATCGCTGATCAGTTATCGATTTCAGAAGGTACCTGCAAAGCTCAGTTACATCGGGCACGAAGTATTTTAAAAGAGAGGTTAGCATGAGCGAACGTGATGACGACGCAAGCTGGAACAAAATTCAGCAAGCCATTGGCGAATTACCGCGTGAGCTGGAGCCGGTTAATGACCAGTGGAATAATATTGAACAAAGAATACAGTTTGAGTCAAACAACACAAAACCTGTTAACAACCGCTGGATGCCGTTTGCGGTGGCTGCGAGTTTGTTGATTGCCGTTTTTTCTTCGCTTTTGTCGGTTAAAACCATGCACGATTACGATGCTTTTAAACAGCAACATCGTAATTTTGTCGCACAACAAGAACAGTTGCAGCTGATGGAGCAAGAGCGGCAATTAATCAGAGCCAGTTTCATGTCTCAATTCAGTGAGCTGTCACCGCAAATGCAGCCTGAATTGGTGGCTGATATTCGGAATAATCTTGCGGTTATTGAGCAGGCCATTTTGGATATTCGTAAAGCCATGGTAAAACAGCCGGGCAATGAGCGTTTGGAAGAACTGCTGCAAGAAACCTATCGAAGTGAAAAAGTTCTGATCAATAATATTGAGCAAAATTACCCTGATTTTAGAGGTGAGGTATGAATCGATTTTTTTGCATCACGGTTCTATGGTTATTTTCCAGCTTATCCTGGGGAATTGAGCAATCTCTGGATGCCGACGGTGTTGAGAGAATCTCCATTGATGTAATGCGTGGTGCAGTTACGATAAATGCTACCGATACGCGAGAGATAGTGGTAAAAGGTAAGGTAGACGCTGCCGCTGAAGAAGTGATTTTTGAGCGCCGCGGTAATAAAGTTGTATTTAAAATAGAAATGCCCCGTAATAATCAATTAAGGGGATCGTCAGCGTCGGATCTTACCATCACTGTACCACAACAAACCGCGATTCAATTTAAGTCCGTGTCGGCCGATGTGCAGCTGAACGGATTGAAAAGTGCGGCTCAGTTAGAAACCGTGAGCGGTGATATTGCGGCCAGCTCCATTGAAGGTGCGCTTGACGTGTCCAGTGTCAGCGGACGGATTGAAGCTCGCTCTGTGTCGGAGTCGATGAGAGTGAATAACGTCAGTGGTGATATCGACATTCAGGCGGATGCTGAAGCTGTCATGTTGAATACGGTTTCGGGTGATGTTGTTTTGAACTTACCGAAAGCTGAAAAATTAAGTGTGACCAGTGTTTCAGGGGATGTGCGAGCAAAACTAGAAGACGCTCAGGTGGTGCAAATAAAAATGACTTCGGTAAATGGCGAAATTGATCTTGCGATTGGTAAGGATGTCAGTGCCATGGTTTATATGAAAACCGGACCGGGTGGCGATATTGAAAACCGGCTAACGAAGGACAAACCGGACAGCTCATTTATCAGTGAACAAAGTTTAAAGTTTCAGCTTAATTCGGGTCAGGGAAGAGTTAAAATGAGCACGGTATCTGGCGATTTAATTATTCGTTAACGCATGGAATAAAAGTTTGAAGCATAAAAAAAGCCGCTTAATGCGGCTTTTTCGTTTCGAACAAGAGATTAAAACGCTGGTTTGTCGTCGCTTGATTCGTAGCGGGCAATGCTGTCATTGATTTCTTTTTTCGCAGCATCTGCATTATCCCAGCCATCGATTTTAACCCACTTGCCGGGTTCCAGATCTTTGTAGTGCTCAAAGAAATGTTCGATCTGGTTAAGTAGCAGTTCGGGTAAATCGGTCGATTCATTCACATCTTTGTACACGGGTGTTAATTTGCTAACCGGTACAGCAATTAGTTTGGCATCGGTACCCGACTCGTCAGTCATTTTAAGTACTCCGACTGGTCGACAACGAATAACGCATCCGCCCATTAATGGGAACGGCGTTGGAACCAATACATCGACCGGATCGCCATCTTCTGACAGAGTGTGTGGCACATAGCCGTAGTTGCAAGGGTAATGCATGCAGGTCGCCATGAAGCGATCAACAAACATAGCACCTGAATCTTTTTCAACTTCGTATTTGACCGGGTCGGCGTGTGCCGGAATCTCGATGATGACGTTGATCTCATCTGGAATGTTCTTGCCTGAAGCTACTTTGTTTAAACTCATGATATCCTGATATCCCGCTTGTTGGACGTTAACTGAACGATAAAGGTCGCGTATTATACAGTTATTGCATTGCAAAATAAATTGCCGAAAAATAAAACAAAATTTCTATATTTATCAATTGGTTAGAAATATCTCGCTGGATTGTTTGCTAATTAAGAGGCTGGCGTTATAAAAACATAACTTGATATAAAAACAATAATGACCTTGGATTATTGTTAGGCATTTTTAAATAAATGCTGATTCGATGCCAGAAGTGGCGAACAAATCGTTCCAGCCGTGTCACTTGTCCGTCGGCAGAAGGGCGCCTCAAACAGCGCTTTGGTATTCAAAGCTCGGGTAATAACGAGACTGAATCAAATTTATCTGCGGGGGTTTTATGTCTGACTTGTTGTATCTTCCACCGATACTGGGTGTTGCCGGTGTCGTCTTTGCTTTTGTCATTTTCGCACTGGTTAAACGACATCCAGCTGGAGATGGTAAAATAAAAAAAATATCCGACGCCATTCATCTGGGCGCAATGGTATTTATGCGCCGTGAATACACCATTTTATTCGGCTTTGCCGTCATATTGACCGTTTTACTTTATATCGGCTTTGGCAGCTGGCATACACCAGTTGCCTTTGTGGTGGGCGCTTTGTGTTCCGCCTCAGCGGGTTACATTGGTATGTTCACTGCGACTCATGCCAACGTGCGAACAACGGTTGCGGCCAATACCAGAGGACCTGCGGATGCGCTGTCGATCGCCTTTTTTGGCGGATCGATTATGGGCTTGACCGTGGCATCGATGGGATTACTTGGTCTTGGTGGTCTTTATTTATTATTTGGCGCCAACCCTGAACACGCCGAAGCAATTCACGGATTTGGAATGGGAGCATCAACCGTTGCGTTATTCTCACGTGTCGGTGGCGGTATCTTTACAAAAAGTGCTGACGTAGGAGCTGATCTGGTCGGTAAAGTAGAGGCTGGAATTCCCGAAGACGACCCGAGAAACCCGGGCGTAATTGCAGATAATGTGGGTGACAATGTAGGTGATGTCGCTGGAATGGGCTCGGACATTTTTGAATCGTATTGCGGCTCGATGATTGCTTCAATCGCCATTGCCTCGACTATGGCAGCAGATGATATTGCAGAGCTGGTTACTAACGGTCAAACCAATGAAAGCTTGATGTTTTTACCTCTGGCGCTGGCATCTGCAGGTCTCATTTGTTCCGTCATTGGCATTTTGGTGGTCAAGTTATTCGCCTCTTCAGACGCCGCCAAAGCATTGCGCATGGGAACCATAGGCGCGACGGTGCTGTTAATTGCAGTCGCTTATTGGGTAATCAGTGCTTTGGGCATAAGCAGTAACGTCTGGTTATGCGTCGTGTCCGGTGCTGTGGGTGGCATTATTATCGGACTGGTTACCGAGTATTATACGGGCAGTAAGCCGGTGCGCGATATCGCCAAAGGTGGAGAAACGGGTCCTGCCACGGTAATGATCGCCGGGTTGGCGGTCGGAATGGAGTCGGTGGTTATACCGGTTTTAACCATTGCGGGTATTATTTTTATATCATCGTCATTATTGCCCGAAGGTGCTGGTGTGTACGGCGTTGGTATTGGCGCGGTAGGCATGTTGGCAACCGTTGGTATCACCATGGCAATCGATGCCTATGGCCCAGTTGCCGACAATGCAGGCGGCATAGCAGAAATGGCTGAGCTTGGGCCTGAAACACGGGCTATTACCGATGGCCTGGATGAGGTAGGAAATACTACGGCAGCCATTGGAAAAGGATTTGCGATAGGAGCAGCGGGTTTGGCTGCACTGGCAATCATTGCCGCTTACATCGAAACCATCAGCCAGAAGCTGGATGGTTTTTCGTTGAATATCAGTAATCCCGATGTGTTGACCGGAATGTTCATTGGCGGGATTTTCCCGTTTTTGGTCAGTGCGATCACCATGCGAGCGGTGGGTGATGCTGCATTCGATATGATAAAGGAAATTCGTCGACAATTTCATGAAATACCCGGATTGTTAGAAGGAAAAGGCGAACCCGACAATGCCCGATGCGTTGATATTGCAACCACGGCCGCTTTGAAAAGGATGGTATTGCCGGGTGCGTTGGCGGTATTTGCACCTGTGGTGGTCGGATTTGGTATCGGACCGGAAGCCCTTGGTGGTATGTTGGGTGGTGCTTTGGTGAGCTGCGTATTATTAGCGCTGACTATGGCCAATGCCGGTGGCGCCTGGGACAACGCAAAAAAATACGTTGAAAAGGGTAATCTTGGAGGTAAGGGCTCCGATGTTCATAAAGCCGCCGTGGTCGGTGATACGGTTGGCGATCCTTTCAAAGATACTTCCGGTCCCGCGATGAATATTTTGATTAATGTGATGGCGATTGTGAGTTTGGTTATCGCACCATTGTTGGTCAGCTAACTTTCAACAACCGACTCATCGGCGGTCAGATTTGCGTGACCGCCGCCTTCGACTTTCCGTTATAATTTGCCATACTTAATCTAATCTCAAATTTCGACATAATTCATACCTGATGCTCCTTATGGATATCGAAACGATATGCAACGAGTTTGCAGAACTCGATGATGAAGTTAAACAAGAATTTTATTCAGACGTTAAAGACTGTGTTCAAGATATTAATCAGTGCGGTCTGGTTTTAAATTCTGAAGACCCCAAGGTTTTGATCAATCGTCTGTTTCGCTCCATTCACACCATCAAGGGTAATTGCAATATGGTGTTTCTCGAACCTTACGTGCAAGCAACGCATAAGCTCGAAGAAATGGTTGAAGATGTGCGTAACGATGTTTATCCCTTTGATCCCGCCTTTGGCAAATTATTCATTACCTGTGTCAATGCGATTGATGAAATGCTTAAGCAAACAATGACGCAAAATCGAATCGACAGCGAATCCCTTACCAAGTTGGAAAGATTGCTCGATTCTGTTCGAAACTCGGAAGAGGAGCAGCGTGTGGAAGAGGCATTACGTGGCGAGTTGGCGATTTTAGACGGACATTATTCTCTGAATATGATTGCCGTTAGCCGTATTGAGCGCGAGGCTTTTTCTATTTTTGATGCCACTGACATGGAGTTTTTCCATTACATGTCGGAGTGTCAACGTACCATCGACCCATTGCATGGTTTACGCATGCAGGTTCAAATTGCTCTCGCCAAACAACTTAATCAAACCTTGTCCGAGCCAGAGGACGAAGATCAACTGTTGGCGGCTTTGTATTGCTTTGAGTTCTTTCGTATTGTTAAAGGCAGTGATCATGCTCAGAATCGTCGGCATGTTATTTCTGCGGGCAACATGCTGGCGCGTATTCCAGGATGGAACCGGGCATCTGAGTTGGTTTTTCAATCTTACGAGAAAACCAATGGAACGGGTTTTCCGCGAGGACTCTCAGGGGAAAAGGTAACCGATGCGGCTAAGATAATTCATCTGGTTGACCGCTTTATAACTCGTGCTTTGGAAAATCGGGAGCAAGGATACAAGAAAAGCCTGTTTATGTCGGTAAAAGCAATTAACGAAATGGCTGATATCGAATACCCACAAGTGCTGATCAACGCCTTCAATCAAATCATTAAATCCAGCTATCTGAATCAAACTCATTGGTAAATCCCTTAACCCATAGTTTTCGAAGGCTTCGTTTGTAAGATTGAAGCGAAACAGAAATGGGGAAGGAAAATGAGACTGTTTATTTCAATGGTTTGTTCAATAGGTACGGTTTTTGGTTTATTGCTTTTAATGAGCAATCTGATTGCTGCGAAAGCAACGCATGGTGTTCAATCAGGTCCCAGCGATTATGGTGACATTGAGTTTGATCGGTCGTTGTTGGAGAAAATTCGTAAACCGCCGGAACCAAAACCCGTTGTAGAAAAGCCTGAAGAACCAGAGGCTGTTACGGCACCAACAAGTCAACCTGATAAAATCAGCCCGCTGCAGCCTATGTCGCCGCCTAACTTTTCTAGCACAATCGCATTTAATAGGCCGACGGTTGAGAGTATTCCATTTACCGAACCGGGCGAGAGCCAGCAAGATGGAGACGCCATTCCGTCAGTGCGAATCGAGCCTCTTTATCCCAGAGACGCCTTACTTGAAGGTACCGAAGGTTCAGTTTCTTTGGTGTTTGATATCGACGAAACCGGTCGTGTAACCAATATAAGAGTTATCGAGTCAAAACCGCATCGGGTATTTGATAAAGCCGCGGTTAATGCACTTCGTAAATGGAAATATCAGGCGAAAACCGAAGGTGGGCAGCCAGTTACGGTCCGAAATCAGACGGTTACCTTAGAGTTTGAAATGGAATCTTGAAAAATCGACTTTGGAAATTTGTGTTGTGAATGTTTTTAAGATTAGTTGAAAAGGGATATTGCCAGGTTGGGTTGAGCAATAAAACGGGGGGCGACCCCCGTTTCAACGCAAACAGCTTATTCAGCCATTTCTTTAAGCTTTTTCAGCGGTCGAACCTTAACTACGGTACGTGCTGGCTTGGCTTTGAATACGGTTTCTTCACCAGTGAAAGGGTTGATCCCTTTGCGAGCCTTGGTGGCTGGCTTACGAACGGTTTGTACTTTCATTAAGCCAGGTAATACAAACTCACCGCACGCACGCTTTTTGATATGGCGCTCGATCAGCGTCGATAATTCATCAATAACCGCAGAAACCTGCTTTCGAGACAACTCTGTATTTTCAGAAATTTCGTTCAACATCTGTGATTTGTTGTAACGCTCTTTAATTGCCGTCGCTTTCTTGGTTGCAGCCGCTTTTTTAGCGGGTGCTTTTTTAGCTGCCGCTTTTTTCTTTGCAGGTGCCTTTTTTGCAGCTGCTTTCTTTTTCGCGGGTGCTTTTTTTGCCGCTACTTTTTTCTTTGCGGGTGATTTTTTAGCAGCTACTTTCTTTTTAGCTGGTGCTTTTTTCTTTTTAACAGCCATGGTTTGAAGCCCCTTGTCGGTTGTTATTAATGATTGATTGTCAGGGTTGGGTCTGCCCAACTAACTAGTCCATCGAGACTTTTATAACAAATCAGAGTGTAAATAAAGCCCAAATGGCGAAAAACTAGGGGTTTTTTAACGATTCGGCTAAAATACAGGCTCTAAATCAATAAAAGCGACATAAGTCTGCGCTAATGTTAGGATCCATCGGGTTTTAGGGCAAATTGAAGCGAATGACAAATATTGCTCAAACCCCTTGTATATAATTGGCGCATTCTGTAAAATTCGCGCTCCTTTTTAGAAGCCCATAATCCAAGCCCCGTTTAAACTTGGTACTAGGAATTCAGCAAAGCCCGTTTGGGAGCTAAGAGAGACAATGAGAACATTTACTGCAAAACCTGAATCTGTAAAGCGCGACTGGTTCGTCGTCGACGCTGACGGTAAGACACTAGGTCGTCTTGCCACTGAAATTGCTCGTCGTTTACGCGGCAAGCATAAAGCCGAATACACGCCTCACGTAGACACGGGTGATTACATCATCGTGGTTAACGCTGAGAAAATTGCTGTGACCGGAAAGAAAGAAACAGCAAAAACATATTGGAGACACTCGGAATACCCAGGTGGTATTCGCTCTATTACGTTGGACAAGCTGCGTGAGAAAGCACCTGAGCGTATTATCCAGAACGCGGTTAAAGGCATGTTGCCTTCTAATCCTCTTGGACGTGCAATGTTCAAGAAGTTGCGTGTATTTGTAGGGCCTGAGCACACGCACGAAGCTCAGCAGCCAAAAGAACTGAACATTTAAAAGGTACATTAAGATGGCAGAACAATATTACGGTACCGGTCGTCGTAAAAGCTCTACAGCACGCGTATTTTTGCGTTCTGGTTCGGGCGCAATTACTATCAACGGCCGTCCAATTGAAGAATATTTTGGTCGTGAGACTTCACGCATGGTTGTTCGTCAGCCATTGGAGTTGACCGAGACTTTAGAGCAGTTTGATATCCACGCTACGGTTGTTGGCGGTGGCGGTACTGGTCAAGCGGGCGCAATTCGCTTGGGCATCACTCGCGCGCTGATGGAGTACAACGAAGAGCTACGTGGCGACCTGCGTTCAGCGGGTTATGTCACTCGTGACGCTCGTGCAGTTGAACGTAAGAAAGTGGGTCTTCATAAAGCTCGTAAGCGTCCTCAATTCTCCAAACGTTAATTCTTTTCGGGGATTTGGCTTTGCAAAGAGCGCTCGGTTACCGGGCGCTTTTTTTATGCCAGTGATTAAGTATTGACCATTTTAACTCTCTGAATTTAGAAGAATTATCCCTTCGTTATACCAGTTAAAAAAAAATTTCAAATAAAATTTCATGTAAAACAGGTGGTTACGCGCCCAAATCGGTATATTCCTTGTAAAAACAAGGCTTTTTCTATATGATTTCGCGGTCTGAAATGCTCCTTTGGGATTCCAATGGAGGCAATTGATTTCAACTCAAAAACAATAATCAAACTAATTAATTAGAGTCCGATGGGGAGACAATCCGCATGAGTAAAGACGGTGTCGATAACGGCCGCCGACGCTTTCTACTTTGGTCTACATCTGCAGTAGGCGCGGTAGGGGCAGTTGGAATAGCAGTACCATTTTTAGGATCGTGGCAACCAAGCGCTCGAGCACAAGCTGCTGGTGCGCCTGTAGAGCTCGATGTGAGCAAAATCAAACCTGGTCAGGCGGTCAAAACCGAATGGCGCGGTAAGCCCATTTTCGTAGTGAAAAGAACGCAAGAAAATATTTCTAAACTGGATGAGATTTCTGGTTTGTTGAAAGATCCAAATTCTGAAAAGCCGAATACCAAACAACCGACTTACATCAACGCTGGTACGCGCTCTATTAAAGACGATATCTTTGTTGTTGTCGGGATTTGTACTCACTTAGGTTGTGTTCCGCAACATAAGAAAGAGTTAACGGCGGAAGAGGGCGGTGGATTTTTCTGTCCTTGTCATGGCTCTAAGTTTGATTTGGCAGGCCGTGTTTTTTCTGGTGTCCCTGCCTCGAACAATCTTGAAGTACCTCCCTACAGCTACAAAGACGAAAACACCGTACTTATTGGTGTCGATCAAGGAGCTGCATAATGACTAGAATGCAAAAATTTATGGGTTGGGTTGACGAACGTTTCCCGGCCACCAAAGTTTGGAACGAGCATTTAGCCGAGTATTATGCGCCAAAGAACTTTAACTTTTGGTACTTCTTTGGTTCCTTAGCGCTTTTGGTTTTAGTGAACCAATTGCTGACCGGCATATGGTTAACCATGCATTACAATCCATCGGCGGAAGGCGCATTTGCCTCGGTCGAATACATTATGCGTGATGTCCCTTACGGATGGCTTTTACGATACATGCACTCTACCGGTGCTTCGGCCTTCTTTTTGGTGGTTTATCTGCATATGTTCCGAGCGATGATTTACGGCTCATACCGTAAACCGCGCGAACTTGTGTGGTTGTTCGGAATGATTATTTTTGTACTACTCATGGCCGAAGCCTTCATGGGCTACTTGTTGCCTTGGGGTAATATGTCTTATTGGGGTGCGCAGGTTATTATCAATCTCTTCGCTGCTGTACCTGTAGTGGGTGAAGACTTGGTGCAGTGGATTCGAGGCGATTATCTGATTTCTGGTGCGACTTTGAATCGCTTTTTTGCCTTGCATGTCGTTGCTTTACCTATTGCTTTGTTGTTGATGGTGTTTTTGCACATCGTTGCCTTGCACGCTGTCGGGTCAAACAACCCTGATGGGGTCGAGATCAAAAAGCATAAAGACGAAAACGGAATCCCTAAAGATGGCATTCCTTTCCATCCTTATTACACGGTAAAAGACATTGTCGGTGTGGCTGGATTCTTATTCTTGTTCTGTATGGTGATCTTCTTCTTCCCAGAAGGCGGCGGTTTCTTCCTTGAGCCACCGAACTTTACACCGGCAGACAATTTAAAAACACCGGAGCACATAGCTCCTGTCTGGTATTTCACGCCTTTTTACTCGGTACTTAGAGCGGTTCCTGATATGGCTTTGGGTGTTCTTGCTATGGGGGCATCGATCGTTGTTCTTTTCTTAATGCCTTGGCTTGACAGAAGTCCTGTTAAATCGATTCGATACAAAGGTTGGATTTTTAAACTGGGATTAGCTTTATTCGTAGTCTGCTTCTTTATCCTGGGTTATCTGGGCATGAAAGCTCCTTCAGATTTATACACTCTGATAGCTCGAATTTGTACGGGTTACTACTTCTTGTATTTCCTATTGTTCCTTCCTTTTTATCATAAGTTTGATAAGACCAAACCAGTTCCAGAGAGGGTGACGCACTAATGAAAAGAATAATTGCACTTGCGTTAACTACATTTTCGATAGCTGTCATTGGCGCCGGAGGCGGCGATTACAAACCCAAAGATCCGGCTAATATTGATATTCGGGATAAAGCGTCGCTGCAACGAGGCGCAGCCTTGTACATGAATTACTGCATGGGCTGTCACGGTTTGCAATATCAGCGATATAAGCGAATGGCCGATGATTTAGGGATCCCAGAAGAAGTCTTGCAAGAAAATCTTATTTTCGACGATTCCAAACCAGGCGACTTGATGAAGACGGCAATGCCAGAAAAATACGCGGCGAATTGGTTTGGTGCCGCACCGCCTGATTTAAGTCTTATTTCTCGTTTTCGAGGCGCCGATTGGTTGTACAACTACTTGAGAGCCTTTTACAAAGATCCGGAACGTCCTTATGGCGTGAATAACACGGTATTTAAAGACGTCGGTATGCCGCATGTATTGGAGCCGCTGCAAGGCACCCAGTTCTTAACAGAAGAAGGTGATTTCACCATTATTTCTGAAGGGTCAATGACTCCCGAACAGTACGATGAAGCGATGCGGGATCTGGTTGCTTTCCTGGACTATGTCGGTGAGCCAATTAAAGCAAAAAGACAATCATTGGGAGTGTACGTGCTCCTGTTCATATTGGTCTTTTTCATAT
Source organism: Pleionea sp. (assembly GCA_052032335.1). Taxonomy (GTDB): domain Bacteria; phylum Pseudomonadota; class Gammaproteobacteria; order Enterobacterales; family Kangiellaceae; genus Pleionea. The sequence continues at coordinate 42,058 of JBPEWV010000210.1, forward strand.
TGGCTTATTTCTTGAAAAAAGAGTATTGGAAAGACATCCATTAATCTAAATGGCCACGACTTCGTGGCCTGTCTGGATTAATTTTATTTGCGGAGAAAAACTCTATGGCAGTAGTAGCCAAACGTTCATTAATGACAATGTATTCCGGGGCTGATGATATATACAGCCACCAGGTGCGAATTGTACTGGCTGAAAAGGGCGTTAATTTCGAGACAATCGAAGTTACCGATGAAAATAAGCCAGAAGATTTAATGGATCTTAATCCCTATAACACCGTACCGACTTTAGTAGATCGTGAATTGGTGCTG
>JBPEWV010000211.1:0-6192 GCA_052032335.1 Pleionea sp.
GAATCCTCGGCGTCAACAGAAAAAGCCGAGGCGAGTAAACAAGTTGAATCAAGTTCCGAGACTTCGAACACCGAAGATGAAGAATTACCTTTGACGTTTGAGGCTGAACAGGAATCTTTAGATGAGCCAGAGACAGCGCAATCGATTGCTGATGAAAAGCCTGAACCGTTTTTCGAATCGCCAGACAGTTTCGAAGTGGACGAAGAAACTTCGCAATCGGGTGACGAGGATTTTTCAGACTTTGATCTTGAAGGTGGCGAAGCAATTGACTTTGGATTGCCGGAAGAATCCCCCGAGATTACAGCCGAAAATGTTGAGGCAAACGAAACTGCGGTTACTGAGTCAGATACAGGTGTAACAGAGTTTGATCTGGGAGCGCCGCTTGAACTGGCAGAATCGGAAGAATCAAACAGAACCGATGAAAGCCAACCCGACGAAAACCAATGGGAACTATCATCTGACTCGAATGACGATTCCACTGACGATAATTTCTTGTCGTCTGATGAAACAACCGACGGTCAAGAACTTCAGGAATCGTTAAATCTGGAATTCGATTTGGAGACTGTCGACGACACTGACGCGAATGCTGCTAATGTAAGCGCGGCCGACGACTCTCACAGTGAAGAACCATCGATTGAGACTCCCGAATGGACTTTGGAAGAGGTCGATGATTCCAGCGAATCACCAGCTGCTTTTGAGACACAAAAGTCTGACTCTTCGAATTTTGAGTCGCTCGAAGAAGACGAATTTTCCATCGATATCGATGATCAGGAGCTTGAGCAACTTACCGATAATGAGACTACCGAACCTGCTCAACCATCTGAAGATTTTGAGGTGGAGCTCACCGAATTTGGTGAGCAGGTTGCCGAACAGGAAGACGCTAACGAATCAATCGAATTGGACAAGGCTGATTTCGAGTTGCAAGAGCAGCAAGATGCATCGGCCGATTCGACATTAGGCGATGCTTACCCTCCGGATCTACCCGACGATGAGTTGGAGTGGGAATCGCTTTCTGCAGAGAAAGAAGCACATGATCAGCTCATCGAGCCAGAGCCATTGCTCGACTCCGAGGCCGAATTGTCAGCAGTAGATGGCGCTGAGTTTAGCGAGGTTGAACTTAGCGATGCTGATTCAAACGATCATGAGTTAGACAGTGGTGAATTGGACGACGAATTGTCAGAAGCGGATATTCCCTTGCTTGATGATACGGCGGCGGATATGCAGTTTGAATTTGTCGAAGAAGAACAAGAGCCCGAAGCCGTTATCCCAGATCAAAAGCTCTGGGTGTTAGGAGCTTCGCTTGGCGGACCTGCAGCGGTGAAGCGATTTTTGCAGGCACTGCCAACAAAAATTGATTGCGCCTTTGTTTTGGCGCAGCACATTGATGACAGCTTCTTACCGGTGTTGTGTAATATTCTGGATTCTCAAACACCTTTTAAAGCGATCATTGTCGACCAAAAAATGAAAGTCGAATCGGGCTGTGTTTACATTGCGCCGATCCAGAATAAAATTGTTTTTGATGAAGACGGTTTTGTTGATGTACAACAAGAAAAATGGACGCCGCCTTATGCGCCATGCATTGACGATGTGGTCACCGAAGCCGGTTCCGTTTTTCAACACAATTGCGGTGTTATTATTTTTTCAGGAATGGGTAACGATGGCAGTGTCGGTGTGGAGCAAGTTATTGATAACGGCGTGACCATTTGGGCACAGTCGCCCGATTCTTGCGCTAACAGCAGTATGCCCGATAGTGTTATGGAGCAAGAGCGAGCCGCTTATATTGGCAACCCTGAAGAATTGGCGTCGCAGTTAGTCGAATTTATCGAAAGCGCACAAGTGAAAAGCGCTTAACTTAGCAGGAGTATCACGTGGAAACGAGTGTACCTGAAGTCTACAGCTTGATGATCCCAATCATCGATCGCAGTATTCTATTGCCCAATGTCACCGTGGCCGAGATTGTGCCTTTCAGTGATGTTGAATTGAGCAGTGAAGGGCCCGACTGGCTTCTCGGGACTGTTCACTGGCACGGACAGGATCTGCCCATGATTTCACTGGACGTGTTGAATGGAGCGGAGGACTCTCAGGCCAATAAACGTGCCCGTGTGGCGATTGTTAATACCTTGAATAACGAAACAGACATTCCTCACATCGGTATCGTGGTACAAGGTATCCCTCGATTGACGCATGTAACAGAGCCGTCTGTGTCTTTGGTCGAGGATTCCAGTTTAGGGCCAGCGGATAAGGCAAAAGTTCAGATTGGTTCGATTCAGTCAACCGTCCCTGATCTGGACAAATTGGAATCGCTAATTCGGGAAAATTTACCGCAGTAACTTTTATCCATCATTAAGCCATCACCTGTTCAAGCCATTTGATTCCACAGCCTTTGGCAGGTACCTGGTGCTGTGGTCCCTGGCCGGTTAAGGCCACTTGCCGCATCGCTTCAACCAGTTCTCTGGGCGCTTTGGGATCGCTCTCTAAACCACAGCGATCGAGTCGGCCTCGGTACTGCAATTCCATGCAAGCGTTAAATCCAAAAAAATCAGGCGTGCAAACGGCACCGTATTGCCGAGCGACTTCTTGAGTGTCATCGAGTAGATAGGGGAAATTGTAGTTGTACTGGCTGGCCACCGACTTCATATAAGGGAATGCGTCTTCCGGGCATTGTGATGGATCGTTGGAATTAATGGCTACAACGCCTATGCCCATACGATTCAACTGTTCGACATCGCTGATCAAATGTTTTCGAATGGCTTTTACATAAGGGCAATGGTTACTGATAAACATTACCAAAAGTCCCATGGCACCTCGACACCGTTGCAAGTTCCAGTGGGTACCATCGACACCGGGCAAAGAGAAACGACCCGCGGGCCTGCCAAAATCGCACGGTGGAGTTTGTAACTTTGCCATTTCAAGTGAGTCCAGTGTCATATTGTTGTTTTTGTGCCTTATATTAACGTTTATTATCCATAAGGTGAAGGTGCGCGATTTTAACCTGATAAACACGCAAAACATTATGATTTAATTGGCTTTTTTGTTTTTTATTTGAGTTGGCGATTTTTACTCAAAGACGCAGTTTTAGGGCTTTTACTCAATACCGATTCGAATTAAGCTGAAACAGGATGAAAAATACAGCAGTACACAGTAGAATTGCACACATTTGGCGGTATAGCAGTCTGTTTAGCGAAGATCAGCGTATATCACCCAGACATTTTGTACCTCGCAGAGTCGAGGTTTTGTTAACAAGAGGACTTTCAGTCAATGGCGGAATACCAACTATTCACCTCAGAATCGGTCTCAGAAGGCCATCCCGACAAAATGGCGGATCAGATTTCTGATGCAGTACTCGACGCGATGCTCGTCGATGATCCCGATTCTCGTGTTGCTGTTGAAACCATGGTGAAAACTGGCATGGCGATTGTCGCCGGTGAAGTTCGAACGTCGACTTACGTCGATTTAGAAGACATTGTGCGGTCAGTCATCGAAGACATAGGCTACAACAGTTCCGATGTCGGGTTTGACGCCGCCAGTTGCGCCGTTTTAAACGCTATCGGAAAACAATCCGCCGACATCGCAATGGGTGTTGATGAAGCCGAAAACAAAGATCTGGGCGCTGGCGATCAGGGCTTGATGTTTGGCTACGCGACGAATGAAACCAGCGTGCTTATGCCTGCGCCAATTCATTACTCGCATCGTTTGGTCGAGCGCCAGGCAGAAGTACGAAAAAATGGTTCATTGCCATGGCTTCGACCCGATGCCAAATCCCAGTTAACCATGCGTTACGAAAATGGTAAGCCAGTGGCGGTCGATGCCCTGGTGTTATCAACACAGCACGATCCTGATGTGACTCAAGGCCAGATTCACGAGGCCGTAATGGAAGAAATCATAAAGCCTGTGATCCCTTCAGAATGGCTGCATGGTGATACTAAATACCATATTAATCCAACCGGTCAGTTTATTATTGGTGGCCCAGTAGGCGATTGTGGCTTAACGGGTCGTAAGATTATCGTCGATACCTACGGCGGTATGGCGCGTCACGGTGGCGGGGCTTTCTCCGGTAAAGATCCCTCAAAAGTCGATCGTTCTGCCGCTTACGCGGGTCGCTACGTCGCAAAAAACATTGTTGCCGCCGGGTTGGCCGACAAATGTGAAATTCAGGTGTCTTATGCCATTGGCGTGGCCGAGCCAACGTCAATATCAATCAACACCTTCGGAACTCACAAAGTCGATGAAGTAACGATAGCCAAGTTAGTGCGTGAGCAGTTTGATCTGCGACCGCAGGGAATCATCGACATGTTGGATCTTAAGCGACCGATTTATCGTAAAACGGCAGCCTACGGCCACTTCGGTCGAGAAGATGTCGACTTTACCTGGGAAAAAACCGATAAGGCTGACGCACTTCGCAAGGCAGCTGGGTTATAATAATCAGTTAGTTTTCCTTCCAGCTGAGGGGCGCTGCAGCGGATTATTTCTGTCACGCTCAGCTGGAATCAATCATTGTCTAAGGGCGCCCATTCGAAATGAATGGAGAGACAAAACACATGTCGAATGCAGAACAAAAGGTCCACAATATGGCCGCAGATTTTAACGATTACATTATCAAAGATATTTCTTTGGCCGAATGGGGTCGAAAAGAAATAAAAATCGCTGAGACCGAGATGCCCGGTTTGATGGCGATGCGCGAAGAATACGCTGATAAACAACCTTTGAAAGGCGCTCGAATCGCTGGGTCATTGCATATGACCATTCAAACCGCCGTATTGATCGAAACGTTAACCGCGTTGGGCGCAGAAGTTCGATGGGCCAGCTGTAACATTTACTCAACGCAAGATCACGCAGCCGCAGCCATCGCGGCGAGCGGTGTACCTGTGTTTGCTTACAAAGGCGAAACGCTGGAAGAGTATTGGGAATTCACACACAAAATTCTCGATTTCGGAAATGGACAAACCGCTAACATGATCCTGGATGACGGTGGTGATGCAACCATGGCAGTTGTTTTAGGTCGTAAAGCGGCAAAAGATATTTCGGTGCTCGATAAGCCCGACAGTGAAGAAGCCGAGTATTGTTTCGCATCCATTAAAAAACAGTTGGAGAAAGATCCTGAGTTCTACGAGCGAGCTGCCACCAGCATTCAGGGTGTTACCGAAGAAACCACCACTGGCGTTAATCGTTTGTATCAAATGCAAAAAGAATTCGGAGAGTTGCCATTCCCGGCAATTAACGTGAACGACTCGGTCACCAAATCGAAATTCGATAACCTGTACGGTTGCCGCGAATCATTGCTCGACGGCATCAAGCGCGCGACCGATGTTATGATTGCCGGAAAAATTGCCGTTGTTGCCGGTTATGGTGATGTCGGAAAAGGTTGTGCGCAATCGTTATCGGCGCAAGGTGCCACGGTATTCGTTACAGAAATTGATCCGATCTGTGCACTACAAGCAACCATGGAAGGCTACCGCGTCGTGACCATGGAAGAAGTTGCTTCAATGGCAGACATCTTCGTCACCACAACCGGGAACTTCAATGTTATAACTGAAGACCACATGTTGGCGATGAAAGATCAGGCGATCGTTTGTAACATCGGTCACTTCGACAATGAAATCGAAGTTGCGAAAATGAAAAAATACGAGTGGGAAAACATCAAGCCACAAGTGGATCACATTATTTTCCCTGATGGTAAACGCATCATTCTTCTGGCCGAAGGCCGATTGGTAAATTTAGGTTGTGCAACCGGTCACCCAAGCTTTGTGATGTCAGCGTCGTTCACCAATCAGACCATTGCGCAAATCGAGTTGTGGGCAAACGGTGACAATTACGAGAAAAAAGTTTACGTGTTACCGAAACACCTGGACGAAAAAGTTGCGCGATTGCATCTGAAAAAGATCGGTGCCAACCTGACCAAATTGTCTAAGGAGCAAGCCGATTACATCGGAGTGCCGGTAGAAGGTCCTTACAAACCGGATCACTACCGCTACTAAACAATACAAAGTACGAAACAAGAAACCCGCTTTTTAGCGGGTTTTTTTATGGTTTGAATTATTGTGTATCTAGATTTGAAATACTTGTGAATATTTACCTTTTTAATATTTTTTAGTTCCATACAATGCGCGCCACTTGGAGAATTTTTATTTATTGGATATTTTAGAGGACGCCATGCGTATATTTCTAAGCGCTTTATTTCTATTCGTCTCAACC
>JBPEWV010000212.1:0-2865 GCA_052032335.1 Pleionea sp.
TCAAAATCATTAAATCAACAAAACCATCTGGTATTAAATCAAGGTCGGACTTACCAGCTTCCGGTCGATGGGCCGCACTGGAGCATTACGGCTTTTGAACAGTACCGAATGCAGATTCCAGCGCAAATTACCACGTCGAATAACGGTAAACTGAAGGCCGTGGCAACGTTTGAGCTTTTAACCGATCTAACGCCCGGCTATTGGGCCGAGTTGCATTGGCGATTGGCCATACCGTTGAGTGTTCCACTGCTGATGTTTGCTGCCATTCCATTGTCGCGAGTGCAACCCCGGCAAGGTAAGTTTGCCAAAATGCTACCGGCAATTTTAATTTACATGAGTTACATGATTCTTATTATTTTGTCGCGAGGCTTAATCGAAGATGGAAAGTTGCCCGGTGCGCTAGGATTGTGGTGGATCCATGGTTTATTTGCCGCTTACACGCTTTGGTTGTATCGACACCCGCATAAAAAAATTAAAGCAAGAAGAGCTGCGTGATGAGATTATCAATTCTTGATAAATACATTGGCAAACAGGTTTTACAAAGTGTTTTGTACACTTTGTTGATTCTTATCGGGTTACGAACCTTGTTCACCCTGTTGGATGAGGCAGGAAAAATGGGGCAGGGCACATATCAGTTTGCCGATGCTCTGTATTATTCTTTTTTATTGGTACCGGCCAGGCTTTATGAATTTTTTCCCATGGCCGTTTTAATTGGCGGCCTGTCGGCATTGGGTGTGTTGGCCGGGCAAAATGAATTAACCGTCATGCGAGCCGCCGGCATACGCACGATGACCATTGTGGGTAGCGCGGTAAAAGCCACCATTTTATTGATGATTCTGGTTTTTGCGATTGGTGAATGGGTTTCTCCAACTGCCAGCAGTTCGGCTCAACAAGGCAGGGCTGCGTCTTTAAGTGGCAACAACCTTCAGGCCTCGGGCCGTGGGGTCTGGGCTCGTTCGGGCAACGATATTTTGCATATCAAAGGCGTGATCAATCAATCCAACCTGAAAGACGTCACTTTATTTCGACGCGATGAACAAGCCAATATTACTGACTTTATCATGGCCAGTAATGTGTTCTTTCGCTCGGACCAGTGGGTGTTCGAAAACGCGCAACATTATCGACCCGACGGTCAACAAATTGCACAATCTTCCGGTGCTGAATTTATCTGGCAAGGAGAGTTACAGCCAAAACACATTGATGTTCTTACGGTTGAACCCGAATCGTTGAATTTAGGTGGTTTGATGGAATACCAAGCATACCTTGAAAAAAATCAACTCGACGGTCGTCCCTACGAATTAGAGTTCTGGCGCAAGTTGGCTCAACCCTTATCACTCATCGTTATGATTGTTCTGGCCAGTTCATTTATATTCGGGCCAATGCGTTCGGTAAGTATGGGCGCGCGATTAATGACTGGGATAGTGGTGGGTTTTTCATTCCATATCTTCAATAATTTTTTCGGACCCATCAGCCTGGTTTATCAATTGCCACCTTTTTTGGGGGCGATCATGCCGATTGCTTTGTTTGCCGTTTTATCGGGCTACCTTTTACAGCGCGCAAAATAAACTTAAAGGGAATTCATGCATTATCAAACGCCGAAAGCGGTTCTTGAAGTTCCAACAATGACGAAAAAACATAAATTTCCATCGGTTATGTTAGTTCAAGTTGGATTGTTTTTAATGCTGGTACTTTCTGGAGCGTTTTTAGGAGTTCGAGCACTTACGTATTTTTTCGACGGTTTCGGTTCGCTTAAAATTTACTCTGGTGTGGACACCATTGCATTTAATATCGGTCTTTTCATTTTTTCGTTATCTGGCTTGTTCTGTTTGGCACGTCGATATCGCTTGGGTTGGCTTATCGCGGTGGTGTTTTTGCTGGTTTTGTTATTCTCGAATTTACACGACATGTATCGAACTTTCTTCGCAGGCGAGGGTGTCTCACTTGATTCTGTTAAAGCTGCAAATGAGGCGGAACGTCAAGCCACTTACTTTGTTCAACGTTATAAAGCGCTTGTCATGGCTGCACTTCAAGCTGTGCTATTGGCTCGATTGGTTTTTGTTCGTCGAATTCGAAAAGAGTTTGGGATTCGATTATTCCGCTCGGATAAAGGTTAAGTTTTTAAATTAACGGCTTTTTTTCTTCACTCGTTTTCGGAAGATCGGGCAACTGAACCACATAGGCGTTGACCGCGATATCGTGCCAGCCTCGATTGTCGGCGTCGATAAATGCCCAGAAATTGGCAATGCCTCCAAACGATAAAAATGCACGTATGGCCGACTCGTACCAACCCAATTTGCTTCCATCGGCTTTCAGTAATTGAATTTTCCAAGTCCGCATACCGACGGTTTGACCGCCTTTGGTCCAGCAGTAGAGGTAATAGAGTGAGGTTCCGATAACCAGATAACCCATCCAGAATGGATTAAACCGGAGCGACTCCGAGATTTTGTCGGCGGGTGCCGACCATACCAGGTTAACAACACCAAGACCGATCGCAAACACCATGACGAAGACGCCCGCAAGTGGCAGCCAGTCGTAAATCCAGGCAAATATACGTTTCCAGGGAGAGGCTGGGCTAACGACCAGTTTCTTGGTTGCTTGAGTCATAATTCACATCAGGTTAAAAAATCCTGCGCAAGATTAGCAAAAAGCTCAATTTCTTTCTATAGCGTGGTACAATGCGCGCCACTGAAAAGGGAATTCTATTCCACAATTTTGAACGACTTTTGAGGAAGCTCATGTCACACAACCGCAAAGTTTCTGTGATTGGCCTAGGCTACGTTGGCCTGCCCGTTGCCGTCGCCTTCGGCAAAACACAGTCCGTTATTGGGTTCGATATTAACCAGACCCGGATCGCTGAATTAAAGC
>JBPEWV010000213.1:0-16793 GCA_052032335.1 Pleionea sp.
GAAACATGGCGCGTTGATCTTCATCTAACTCGGTTATATTTTGATCGGAAAGCACTACATCGCCCGAAGTCGGCGTGTCCAACCCAGCCATCAGACTTAGCAAAGTCGACTTTCCGGAACCCGATGCGCCAACTATGGCAATGGTCTCGCCTTCCTTCACCTCAAATGAAATTTTGTTCAATATGGTTAACTCGCCTGAATGAGTCGGTACTTGTTTTGTTAATTCAGTCACTGATAGCATAGTAAACTCTTAAGTTGGGTCATCTGGGTATAAGACTACATGAAAATCAAAAACGCGTTGAGCCACATTTTGTTAATGGTTATGTCATTGTATACGCTGACATTGTCCAGTCAGACACTGGTGGTTTTGGGCGACAGCCTGAGCGCATCTTACAACATTCCACTGGAAAGTGGTTGGGTACCCTTGCTAGAAAAGCGGTTGGCCGAACGATACCCCGAAATAAATTTGGTGAACGCCAGTATCAGCGGCGAAACCACAGGTAACGCACTAAAGCGATTACCAGAGATATTGCAGAAACATAAGCCTGACATTGTAGTTATCGAGCTCGGTGGCAACGATGGGCTGCGTGGCTTTCAACTACCGGCGATTAAGTCGAATCTGGAGAAAATGATTCAGTTGTCAAAATCTGAAAATGCCAAAGTGGTATTAACCGGCATTCATATTCCGCCAAATTACGGCCCAGCGTACACTCAGTTGTTTTATAACGCATACAAGGAGCTTGCCGAGAAATACCAAACCGAATTTGTCCCCTTTATTTTAGACGGCGTGGGGGACGATCCAGAATTGATGCAACCCGATGGCGTTCACCCAACGGCCGAAGCACAACCCAAAGTTCTGGAAAACATGTGGCCTCATATTGAAGCTGCCATTCAAAAACCGGGCGAGCATAAAAAATCCAGCAAGAAAAAAGCCAGCGAGTAAGCTGGCTTTCCCATCACTTTAAATCGAGTTATTAGCCCACTACTTTGGCAACTCCGCGCTCAAGCGCTGCAAGTCCCTGTTCAATCTCATCGTCGGTAATTAACAAGGATGGCGCCATTCTCAATACATTGGGACCGGCCATCAAAATTAACGCGCCCTGCTCCAGCGTAGCGTTCATAAAGTCACGAGCCTTACCCTGAAACTTTTCGTTTAACGCCGCGCCAATTAACAATCCGCGTCCACGAATTTCTGAAAAACAATGGTACTTCTCATTAATGGCGTTCAATCTGGCTTTGAACTTTTCATGTCGTTCAACCACACCATTTAAAACTTCGGGCGTATTTATCACATCAAAAACAGCACTGGCGACGGCACAACCTAATGGATTACCACCATAGGTACTGCCGTGTGTTCCGACAACAAAACTTTTTGCAACCTTATCGGTGGTTAACATGGCACCAATCGGAAAGCCACCGCCCAATGCTTTGGCTGATGACAAAATGTCAGGTGTCACACCTGTGTGCATGTAAGCATAAAGCTTGCCGGTGCGCCCCATGCCCGATTGCACTTCGTCAAAAACCAATAAGGCGTTGTGTTGATCGCACAGTTCACGCACACCTTTGACGAACGATTCGTCAGGTACAATAATACCACCTTCACCTTGCAACGGCTCCATCACCACAGCACAGGTTTTGTCTGAAATAACCTCCTTCAACGCATCTAGATTATTGTACTCGACATGCTTGATACCACCAGGCAAAGGTTCAAATCCTTTGGTGTATTTTTCCTGTCCACCAACGCTGACGGTAAACAGGGTGCGACCATGAAAACCTTGATAAAAAGCGATGATTTCGTTTTTCTCTTCCCCGTAATGATCTTTGGCGTATTTTCGCGCCAGTTTAAATGCGGCTTCGTTGGCTTCGCCACCCGAGTTAGCAAAGAAAACCTTTTCTGCAAAGGTTGAATCAATTAATTTCTGCGCGAGTTCGAGAGCAGGTTTATTGGTAAACACATTGCTCATGTGCCAGAGCTTGTTGGCTTGCGCATTAAGCGCATCGATCATTGCAGGATGACAATGGCCCAATGCGTTAACGGCAATTCCTCCCGCCATATCGATGTACTCGTTTCCATTGGTGTCCCACAGCTTACTGCCTTCGCCTTTTTCGGGTACCATTTGCATCGGAGCATAATTTGGCACCATAACCTGATCAAATGTTTCGCGAGAGATATTACTCATCTGTTACACCTTACCTTTCAAACCTGCGTTATAAAATTCAGACTTCAAAAAAATCTGACTCACTTATTACAATATGTTCGCGGTTTTAATAGAAGATTTCTACCCTTTTTAAGGAAAAATATTTATTCACTGATAATTGTATATTTATTCAATAAAAATAAGAACTTAACTAAACGAATTGTTTGTGTCTATAATGTCTCACTCGACGAAATTAAAGCTGAGTTTTTCATCAAATTTGGAATTGAGTTTCCTCAAAAAATGATCATGAATTACAACAGGTTACGAGGTTAAAGCGAATGCTTACCTTGCTAACTTCCGAGATAATTCCGTCTGCGGTTGCTGACTGGTTCACCGTATTAAAATGATTCAAAAACTCAGAGTTATGCATAGGAGTATAGCCGGATATGATGGTTTTCCGTCCTGTAAACCGGAACGATGCCGAGCAAATTGCTGCACTGGCGCAACAGACCGGAACGGGTTTAACAACCTTGCCCAAAGACATTGATAAGTTAAAAGAAAAAATCGACTTATCGATTGCATCTTTTAGCAATGCTGTTGAGCAGCCCGGCCCCGAAAATTATTTGTTTGTACTGGAAAACTCCGAAACGGGTGAAGTGATGGGAACTTCTGGCTTGGCTGCGGCCGTCGGTCTGGAACAACCTTTTTACACCTACAAAGTCGGCACCACGGTTCACGCAAGCCCTAAACTGGGCATTCACAAGACCATTCCTACGTTGTTATTGGGCCACGATTACACCGGCACCACCGAAATTTGCACCTTGTTTTTATCGCCCGATCATCGTGGAGGTGGCGCAGGCAAACTGCTGTCGAAAGGCCGCTTTTTGTTCCTCGCCTCACACCGCGAAAGATTCGCCGATAAAATCATTGCCGAAATGCGCGGTTACTCTGATGACGAAGGCGTCTCACCTTTTTGGGAAAGTTTGGGGCGACATTTTTTCGACATGGACTTTGACGTCGCAGACACCATGAGTGGCGAAGAAAGCAATGAGTTTATAGCCGAGTTGATGCCCAAGTACCCAATCTATGTGCCAATGCTCTCAAAGCAGGCTCAGGAAGTGATTGGTAAAGTACACCCAGATACAGAGCCAGCTCTCGACCTGTTAAAGAAAGAAGGATTTCGTTATCGCGGTTACGTGGATATTTTTGATGCTGGCCCCACCATCGAAACCCGCCCCGACAATATCGATACCATAAAGCGTTCGAAATCTTACAAGCTGAGTTTTATTTCAAAAACCGAATCGGAACAAAAGTTTCTTATTGCCAACACCAAAGTCGAAGATTATCGATGCATTCTCGACTCAGCAAAAGTCAGCGATGAGAAACTGCAAATCGATGAGCAGTCGGCGCAGGCTTTAGGTGTCACACGTGGCGATCGTTTACTGGTTACTCCAATGCGTTAGATTTCACCACAACGAGAAAGAATAAGACGTTCTTTCTCTTTTTTGGTCAGTTTTTTAATTTCTATTTCACGCTTTAACGCCTCACCTTTGGTTGCCTTAGATTCTCGAAAAACAACTTTTTGAGGCTGTCGTCCGTAAAAATATTTTGCCCCCTTTCCATCGAGGTGCTGTTGAAAGCGTCGCTCTATATCCGTGGTTATTCCGGTATAGAGCGAATTGTCATGACAACGAATAATATAGACAAACCACTGATTCAAAGTGTCACTCACTTGCAGCAATCACTTATGAATCAAGGTTCCAAACTTGCCTTCGTTGTTCGCGACCGACAAAAATGCACCGAATTCCCGACCAGACACAATGGCAATCGAGCCAACCCCTTGATCAAGTAAGCTGATGGCTTCTTCTACTTTAGGAATCATACCGCCCTGGATCACTCCCTCGGCAATCAACGACTTTGCCGAATCAGGCGTTACCGATTGAATTCGGGTTTCCGGTTTTGCCAAGTCTTCAAATACCGCACCCACTTGTGTGGTTAACAGCAATAGATCGGCTTTTAGTTGCCTGGCGATTTGTACTACCGTGGTATCGGCGTTGATATTGAAAATGCGACCATCGTCTCCGACACCCAAAGTGGCGATTACGGGTACGAGATTAAGCGACAGCAAACCGCTAATTAGCTCGTGATTAATCGCCGTCACGTCACCCACCTCGCCGAAATCAACCGGATCAGGTCCAGCACCCGAGACAACTCGCGGCGGTCGTTTGACCGCTTGAATTAATCGTCCCGAAGCGCCATGGCAACCAAACGCAGGAATGCCCTGTTTAAGCAGAGCCGAAGTTAGCTCGACATTGACTTCACCGGCAATCGCCTGTTTAACAACGCGCAAGTCTTTGTCGCTGGTGATGCGCCTGCCGCCCACTTTGTTCGGCGTCATTCCAAGTTTCTCCTGCAAACGGTTGGTTTGCGGACCACCGCCATGCAACAGAACTACTTTCCAGCCATGCTCCGACAACGACTTAACGTTCGCAGCCAGCCCCTCTCGTTCGGCATCGTCAAGCAAAACATCTCCGCCGACTTTGATTACCGCTACTTTAGGCGTTTTGTCTGTCATTATTGCCTCCGATTAAGGCCACATTCCGGGATTGTCCAGACCGTGATGCATCGGTTTACCCGTCATCAGGTTGAAGCTCTGGATCGCTTGTCCGGCTCCACCCTTAATTAAATTATCGATCGCCGAGGTACAACATAACGTTTCGACGCCAGTCTCTTCATCAATGCGAACGGTAATACCAATCTCTACTCGAGCAGTTCCCGCAACAGCGACAACCTCAGGAGAGACTCCTGTTGGCATGACGGTTACCAACTTATGATCTTTATAGTATTCCTCGTAGATCTTTTGAATCGATTCAGCGCTATGCCCTTGCGGTAAATCGAGTTGTGATACTGCCAAGATTCCGCGCACCAGTGGCGCTGACACAGGTACAAAGTCTAAGGCTATTTTATCGCCACCTGCATGCTTTAACGTCTGGATAATTTCCGAGCGATGTTGATGGTGCAAGGTTTTGTAAGTTTTTAAATTATTCACTCGAATGGCATGGTGTGTGCCGGCTTGCGGCTTCACTCCAGAACCCGACGAGCCAGTCATGGAAACGTTGCGCACGTTAACGCCTTTTAATAAGCCTGCATCGGCCAAAGGCAAAAGTCCCATGGCAATACCGGTTGCAAAACAGCCAGGACTCGCAACATGTTTAGCATCTTTTATTTTGCTTTCGTTCAGCTCGGGCATGCCATAGATAAAGGTCCCTAATCGATCAGGACATGGATGTTCCGGTGCATAATCTCGCAAATAATCATCCAAATTTTCCAGACGGAAGTCGCCCGATAAATCAATAATGCGAACATCAAGATCAAACAACTCCATTGCCACCTTTGCGGTAATAATATGTGGCATAGCTAGAAACACTATATCGGCGCCCTTGGCACACTCTTGCGGAGAAATATCTTCGAGAACAATATTATCAAACCCGACAAGTGCTCGATGTACTTTACTGATTGGCTCACCCACATAGTCTTTGCTCGAAACTCGTAATACTTCGACGTCATCGCGCACCAGTAAGTGACGCAAAATTTCTGCAGATCCGTAACCGGCCCCGCCTATTATCGATACTTTTACTTTGCTCATGTGAACTCCTATATCGTATTAACTATAAACTCTTAAAGCTGCGTTTTAACAACGACTAAACCAGCTCGTTGACCATTCGGTATTTTCGCATTGGGAAACACAATGGCCTCTCCGGACTGTTCAACCACATAACCGCCATCGACATCATTGGTGAGTTGAAATCCCTTATCAAAAGACGTGAAATTTTCTACATCATCGGCAATATTCAACTCGAATGAATCTGACCGTTTTACCAGCTCGTCTTTCACCTGAAATAAAATAAAATCGTCGTTATCAAATGGCTTGGTTTTAATCTCGTTACCCGAAATCAAATTCTGTAAATTGAGCGTCATATCCGTAAATTCGCTCATGTCGTTTTCACCAAATGGTTTCACTTTCCCGAGTTCAACTGTGAAAGCATCGGCATCAAACTGATGACTGGTAAAATAAGAAAACGTACCCGAAGGTTGGTGTCCCAACAATAAAGTATTTATGCCGCACGCCAGAAAAAATTCCAGTTGGCTTTTATTCCAGGGCTTTCCATCGGGATAGGGATAAACGGCAAATTTTTTGTACTTTGAAGCTCGGATGGCGGTGTGCAAATCGTAGTGAAAACGTCGAGCATCATTGCGCTTGTTGTAAAAACTTTTCACAAAGGCTTCCAGACGTTCGGCACGAATGGCTTCATGATGATCTTTACCTTGATGTTTCCCGTTGAACAAACGATTCATATTTTCAAGATCAAATCGTTGCGACAGATTCATTGCTACCGGGTTTCCAATAATGAACAAAACACGTGAGCGAACGGGCAATTGTTCTGACAAAATCTTCTTGACTAGATTATCGACAATTTCAATGGGTGCTGTTTCGTTGCCATGAACGCCCGATGAGATCACCAAGTCAACATCATTTGGTTGCTCTGGTTCAACCAACAAAACACCGGTATCAAGGAGTTGAACCGAGAGGTTTGCTTGCAATTTTATAGGGTCTTGCGTTTCGAAAGATTGTTCATTCTTCCGGGTCAACTCCAGCAACCCTTTTTGCATCAGAATATTATTCATCGCTTGTTGCATATTTATTCTTTAGCCCTTTGTTTTCGCGGGTTTAAGTGCGTTACTCATCATTATACCGAGTTCATAGTTCATTGGAACACGTGCTTCTCAAATTCCCCTAAATAACGCTCTGTTCAGACCTGACTTTCACAACGAAACTTATAAAAACACACATTCTTTTACAAACATGCTCGAAAACTTTAGTTTTTTATCGTTTCCTGCTAGGCTTTCTGTTCAGAAATAACTCCGATACTTTATTTAAGAATAATCTTGCAAATTACGCCATGATTATTCGACTACCCAGCTTTAATATTTATTCATTTGAACACCTTGGTGCCTCGTTTTTGACGCGGCGCTATCAACACAGGAAAGGTAGTAATGAAATCGTACGAAGTGAACTTTGACGGCCTGGTTGGTCCTACTCACAATTACGCAGGTTTGTCGGTGGGGAATGTTGCATCGCTTAACAATGCAGCCCAGGCTTCAAGTCCGAAACAAGGCGCTAAACAGGGCTTACAGAAAATGAAAGCGCTGCACGACATGGGTCTGAAGCAAGGTTTACTGCCTCCATTGGAACGGCCTGATGTGTTCACCTTACGCAAGCTTGGGTTTAGCGGAAGTGACGCCGACGTGATTAAAAAAGCCTATCAACAGGCTCCTCAGGTCTTCGTTGCGGTGTGTTCTGCTTCCAGTATGTGGACTGCGAATGCCTGTACGGTTTCGCCCAGCGCTGACACTGAAGACAATAAAGTCCATTTTACCGCCGCTAATCTGGCGAATAAATTTCATCGATCTATCGAGTCGCCAACCACTTCACGAATTCTGGCCAGTATATTTTCTGACGCAAACCATTTTGTGCATCACGAACCTTTGCCATTGGGCGATCATTTCGGTGATGAAGGCGCAGCCAATCACACGCGTTTTTGCTCTGCCTATGGCGAGTCTGGCGTTGAGTTTTTTGTTTTCGGAAAGTACGCATTTGATAACTCAAAACGCGCGCCAAAAAAGTTTCCGGCGCGACAAACCTATGAAGCTTCGCAGGCAATCGCGCGCTTGCACAAGTTAGACCCAGCGAAAACGGTTATTGCACAACAAAATCCTGATGTTATTGATCAGGGCGTGTTTCACAATGATGTTATCTCGGTGGGTAATCAAAACGTTCTGTTTTACCACGAAGAAGCGTTTCTCAACACCGAACAAACATTTGAGCAAATCAAAAACGCCTACGGCGATGCACCGTTTCATTTTGTTAAAGTGCCGAGCAATCGCGTGTCTGTAGACGACGCGGTAAGAACTTATCTTTTTAACAGTCAATTGGTGACCTTAAATGACGGTTCGATGGCCATTATTGCGCCCGGAGAATGCGAAGAAAATGAACGCGTTAAAAGTTATCTCGATGAACTAGTAACGCAAGAGACACCCATTAAACAGGTCAAAATTTACGATGTAAAACAAAGCATGCGCAACGGTGGCGGACCGGCGTGTTTGCGGCAACGAGTCGTGCTTAACGATGCGGAACTAGCAGCAACCAACTCGAACGTTCTGATGTCGGATGATTTATTTAACACGCTCAACGCTTGGGTCGATAAGCACTATCGCGATAAATTGACCGAACAGGATTTGGCCGATCCACAACTGCTGATCGAGTCCCGCACTGCGCTCGACGAATTGACCCAGATTTTAAATTTGGGCTCAGTGTACCCCTTCCAGCTAGTATAGTGGCCGATAGGCTGGTGTATTTTCGACCATCGCCAGCCTTGCTTATTGAACATTTCATCTGCTCTAGAACCGACAAATTTGTTAAACTGCGGTTTTGATACAAAGAAGCTGCAGCTTTATGGAATTAATTACCCCGCTTGATGGCGCTGAAATTGATCGCCTCGAATCACTCTTAAAGTCTGGTAACGCCCTCGACTTATCCACTATTGATGGTCTTTTCACCGCGCTTGTTTCAGCACCCACACTGACCAGCCCCGACGAATGGCTCCCTGTGGTCTTTCAAACCAAAGAGTGGCAGTCGCAAGCGTCGCATAAAATCGAGCAGTTGTACGGGTTGTTGGTTCGACATCTGAACGGCATTGAATCAATTCTCGCGCGAGCCCCGGACAAATTTGAACCCATGTTTCTGGAACGTGATTTGCACGACAGCGTCGACCTCGTGGTCGAGAACTGGTGTCGCGGCTATATCAAAGGCATTGCATTGTGCAAACACCAGTGGTCGACCGACTCGGAATTTATGCAAACGCGGCTCTACCCCATCATCATATTCGGTGGCAAAGCAGGTGCCGAGCTTCGAAATCAGGCCAACAGAGAACAAATTTTGAGCTGGAAAAAAGCCATCCCAGAAAATATTCGTGAAATTTACACCTACTGGGCCGACAGCCGACCGGTTTTCGAAAAGCCAACACCATTCGTACGAGCCACCGACAAACAAGGTCGAAACAAACTCTGTGCTTGTGGCAGTGGCAAAAAATACAAATTTTGTTGCGGTGCGCATTAAGGACAGACACCGCACAAGTAACTTTTACCCAAAGATAAATCCTGATAGGCTTTAGAAAAATTAGAATAATGAGGAAAGTGCATGTTTGCCACCTTTCGTAACATGAGTTTAAGCACACAAATTTTTTCTGGACTCATTCTCGGTGCTGCTTTGGGCGGGCTCATCACCGCTATTGAAAAGCTGGCTCCCGGCTCTGCTGTCGTCTGGACGGGTTATCTGATTCCGACCTTTGAAGTCATTCGTACAATGTTTATCAATGCATTGAAAATGGTCGTTGTCCCTTTGGTACTGATTTCGCTGATCTGCGGTACCTGTTCATTAAGCGATCCGAAAAAGCTAGGATCTCTGGGCGGCAAAAGTATCGTTCTTTATTTGCTAACGACGGCGTCGGCAATCACGCTGGCTCTAATTCTGGCCAATATTGTTAACCCAGGTGTCGATGTTATCAGGGAGGTATCCGACTTTGAGCCAAAACAGGCGCCTGCTTTAAGTGAAGTCGTTGCCAATCTGGTCACCTCAAATCCGTTTCAGGCATTAGCGGATGGTAATATGCTGCAGGTGATTATTTTTGCTATTTTATTTGGCCTGGCCATCTCCCGAGCCGGTGAAGGCGGTCAGCGTATTGCCGCAGTGTTCTCCGACTTGAACGACGTTATTCTCAAATTGGTCACAATTATAATGCACATAGCACCATACGGGGTGTTTTGTATTATGACCGTGGTTGTCTACGAAACTGGCATAGAGCAAATCATTACGCTGGGTAAATATTTTGGTTTGGTTATGGTGACTCTAATGCTCCATGCAATGATCACCTACCCGATTTTCCTTACCCTGTTTGCGCAGTTGAATCCGCTAACGCTACTGAAAAAAATACGGCCAGCCATGTTGTTTGCATTTTCAACCGCATCCAGCGCTGCGACCTTACCGGTAACCATGGAAGTTGCGCGCAAACGTCTTGGCATTGGTAAAACGACCTCGTCATTTACGTTGCCGTTGGGTGCAACCATCAATATGGACGGCACAGCCATCATGCAGGGCGTCGCTACCGTGTTTATTGCCCAGTTGTACGCCGTTGATCTGAGTTTAACGCAGTATCTGACCGTGATTTTGATGGCCACGCTGGCTTCCATAGGTACTGCAGGCGTGCCCAGCGTTGGGCTGGTGATGTTAACCATGGTACTCAGTCAGGTAAATCTACCGTCAGAAGCCATCGGTATGCTGCTGGGCATTGATAGGTTACTCGACATGATGCGAACTGCGGTCAACATTACCGGCGATGCCACCGTTGCGAGTATCGTCAGCAAATCGGAGGGTGATTTCGATGAAGACATGTTTAATGACCCCGAAGCCGGAATGGATTTCGAAGCCAGTGATGTAAAATAAATGGAAACCCCATTGTTTAATTACCGGGGCCGGTTACCCACTCGCTCCGATGGAAAAGCCCGTCGTGAAGCGTTACTCAAGGCGACTTTGGAACTGATTATTAACGATGGTGTACGCGGTGTTCGCCACCGCGCCGTTGCCACCAAAGCCGCTGTGCCGCTGGCGGCCACAACCTATTACTTCGCAGACATCTACGATCTTATCCATGATGCGTTTATCTATTTTATGGAGTCGGTGATGCAGCAAGCAAAAGACTTCGAGAACAAATCGTTTCAGCTTCTTGAGAACCTGAACGATTCCGATTTTGAACACGACAAAATGGTAAGCAAAGTCGCTAGTTTCGCAACCGACTATTTCTACCAGCAAAGTCTTGATAAAGACTCGCGAATTTTAGAACAGGTGATTCGCACACAAGCGTTAAGAGATGAAAAGATTGCGGACATCATTCAGACCATCGAACAACGCCAGATCAGCAATATTGTGCGTTTTCTGGAAAAGTTAAATTTAAGCAAACGTACCAGTCGCGCACGATTAATCTACGGCTTATTTTTACGTTTAAAATATGAGCTGAGCGCCAATTTGATCGACTTGGAACAAGCGGCCCAGCTGTTCGATGAGGGCCTTTCGCTTGCATTTGCGAAAGACCACCTTGCTCCGTTACCTGTTAGCTCAATGTAACCGGAGTTAACGCCTCGTCGCTTTCAACCTCCAAAACCTGACGGTAAAACGCCAACTCTGACTCGAACGCACGTACAATATTGTCTTTCTGACGGAAGCCATGGCCTTCGCCTTCAAACTCAATGTAAACGTGGGGAATGTCTTTCTCGGCCAATGCCTTGATCAATTGTTGCGATTGTTGCGGCGGTACTACTTTATCTTCACTGCCTTGCAACACCAGCATGGGGCAGGCCAACTCATCCGTATGATGAATCGGTGAGCGCTCATGGTAAACCGACTTTTGTTCCGGATACGGACCAATCAGTGAATCCAGATAGCGCGCCTCAAACTTATGTCCGTCGGAAACCAAAGCCTCGAGATCAGCCACACCGTAACGCGTCATTCCAGCGGCAAAGTCATCAGTGAAAGTTAACGCACACAGTGTAGTAAAGCCACCGGCAGAACCACCCCGAATCAACAATCGTTTGCCATCGACCAGATTGTCTTCGACTAAAAACCGCGCAGCGTAAACACAATCGTTAACGTCGTTAATCCCCCAGTGGTGACGCAAAATATTTCGATAAGCCCGTCCGTAGCCGGTACTGCCACCGTAATTGACATCGACCACGGCAAATCCCCGCGATGTCCAGAACTGTATTGCCCAGCTCAGGGACGTAGAAGTATGACCCGTTGGTCCACCATGAGACATAACAATTAAGGGCGGCTTCTCGTCATCACTTCCCTGATACTCAGGGTGTTTCGGTTCGTAAAAATAGCCGTGAGCCTGATAACCGTTTGCCGATGTGAACTGGATCGGTTTCGCTATCGATACATAGTCGTGAGCAACCGGCAACTCACTGTTGCCGTTAATCTGGCGATAAGACAAATCGGCCAGGTCAATTTCGAACAATCCGCATGAGATAACAGGTGCGCCTGCTGCGACGTACAGTTTGTTGTTATCGAAATGTATCTGCCCAGGATAGTCACGAAATGGCAGCGTCAACGGCTCTACGTGGCCAGTGTCGGTGTTCAGATGAGCAAGACTTTGCTGCCCTTCTTCAAAGTAACACAGATAAATATTATCGCCTTCGCCAAAACAGTAGGTTGAGGTGGCAAAGTTCCATTGCGGCAATCCACAGTCGTTGTCCGTCGGCATGAGTGCATTCATAATGCCATCACGAAACGAATACAGATTCCACCAGCCGGAGCGATCAGAAATAAAATGAAGCACGCCGTCGTTACTCCATGACGGTTGGTAGATGGATTCGTCTTTACTACCGCACACCTTATGTTCTGCCGCAAAAGTGCCATCGGCCCGAATGTCTGCAACCCAAAGTTCGGTGCCATCCCAGGGCATTTGCGGGTGATTCCAGGCCGTCCAGCAAACTCGATTGCCGCCCGGAGAAACACGGGGAAAACTGTAAAAATCGAACCCTTCGGCAACCACTGTGACCTCTTTGTTTTCGACATCGATCATTACCAGCTCATTCTTCACCGAATCGCCGTGGTGATCTTCGCGCACGGCATAAATTCTTTTCTCACAGGGCGAACAGCTAAAATCAGCGAATCGCCAGGCTCTTTTCGACTTTGGTTCATCCGTTAGAGCTTCGACTGACGCATCATCTTTTGCCAAGTAAACACGCTGATCGTCAGCATTGGTAAATACAATCCCCGATGACATGACTATAAAATCACCGCCACCGTACTCATGAACTTTCGAACCGACGCTAACGTCTTTGGGAGAAACGTCTTGGTAACTCTTCCCATTCCAGGCCACGATAACGCCCCGACCTTTCTCTTCCGGACGAGATTCCAGCCAATAAACAACCTTGTTAAATATCTGAACATGGCCCAGCCGCTTGCCTTTGGCGGCGACCATTTCGGCAGTTATCGGAGAGGACCAGCTTGCGTAGGGTGTTATCTGTTTCTCATTCATAAGTGTTTTGACTCAAATTTAATGTGGTACACACATTCGTACAAATCGGAAAGACCTTTACTCATAAACCTAGGTTCTTTATCAATGATTGACTTATAGTGTAGCCGCTCGACTTTCGAAGCGGAAGAAAACAGCTTGAGTACTTCATTTTGTTCAACCGAAAACGGAGGACCAGTCATCTTTTCTTGCGGATACTCCAGTGTAATGAGCATAAGACTGATTGGTCGAGGCACTATCGACAAAAGATGTTCGACATAGCGCTTGCGCATTGCCTCGGGCAATGCAATCAAGGCTGCTCGGTCATACACCTGATGAACATTGGCAACTTGATCCCTCGACATGTCAAAAAAATCACCACAGTACAGTTTTAAATCAGCACTGTGATATAAAGAAAAGTTGTTTTGATAAGTTTTGTTAAATTCTATTCGCTGCTCTTCGCCAAGCTCCGCAAGGGCCTGTTCGGCCACTTCGACTCCCACAACGGGACAACCCATTTCTTTATTCAGAAAACAGATGTCCAGAGCTTTGCCGCACAGTGGAATGAAAACAGGGGCAACAGTAAAGCATTGAGAAAAATAACGTTGCAGCTGCGGATGCACTTTATTCAGATGAAATCCCGTTTGCCCCTTCTTCCAACGTGCTTTCCAGAAGTTCGTATCCATCACGCCACCGGTTACGTTATCACTACTGATTTCGATTCAAACTACAAAAAGGGGCGCAACCGCCTCTTTTCTTCAACTTTATTATTTGAACATTTTATGGGTGTTGGCATTCTGCATCCAGTTCACCAAAGTGTTTTGTAGGCTACCAAAAACGGCCAGCGGCAATCGTTCTGACAAAGGCTTTTTAACTTCGTATTTAACCTTAAACGCTTCGCCTTTTTTGGCTTTTTCAACGATAAAGTCATCACTGGTCAAAATATCGTCCACCAGTCCCAGTTCTTTTGCCTGAATACCGTACCAATGCTCACCAGTGGCGACTTTATCAACGTCGAGAGACGCCCGGTTGTCTTTAATGAACTGCTTGAACAAACGATGCGTATCTTCCAGTTCTTCTTTAAACTTTTCTCGAGCTTTTTCGGTATTTTCACCAAATACGGTGAGCGTTCGTTTAAACTCTCCCGCCGTATGTTGCTCATAATCAACCTTATTGTGTTTCAACAATCGGTTGAAGTTAGGAACCTGCCCAATGACACCGATGGAGCCAATGATGGCGAAAGGCGCCGCCAGGATCGTGTCAGCAACGCAAGCCATCATATACCCGCCACTGGCGGCGACTTTATCGACAGCAATGGTAAGTTTTAACCCGTGTTTTTTAATTCGCGCTAACTGAGATGACGCCAGACCGTACGAATGAACCATTCCACCTGCGCTTTCGAGTCGCACCAGAACTTCATCATTTTTTTCTGCGACGCTTAAAATCGCCGTTATTTCTTCACGTAAATTTTCAACCGCGGATGCTTGAACATCGCCATCAAACTCGACCACAAACAGTCTGGGCTTTGCTTCGTTTTCTGACGACTCGTCACTTTTTGACGTACCGGATTTTCGGGATTTCTTTTTCGCTTTTAGCTCGGCTTTATGTTGTTCTTTCTTTTGTTTGTGGAAGTGCTTGTAGTCGTCTTTGTCTAACGTTTCTTGCCGAATATCGTCTTCGAGCTCTTCAAGCTCTTCGCTTAAGTTGGTAACAGCGACCTGCCCGGCTTTGTGCTGCTGTTTGCTCTTCATCCCTGCATTGACGATTGCACCGATGATAACCACCACGGCAACCACAATGGTCGCCGTTTTCAACAAGAACAACCCAAATTCCGCTAAAAATTCCAAAGTATTTCTCCCAAACCCAGAACCACAAATAAAAAACCCCCGCCAAATATTTGGCGAGGGCATTGTACCTAACTTTACCAGAGATCAGTCAAGTAGTGATGGGTCACCAACTTGAACAGCCGCCCCGTCAGAAGCAATAAAGCTACCAATTTGGGTTTGCATCTCTTGTGTAACATTCAACAGTGTCGGATTACCTTCAGCATCGTTCGGGCTCAAAATCGTCCCATGCAATCCAACGTTAAATCGAGAAATAAGGCGACTACCAGGCACCAAGCCCGGCTCTTCGGCTGCAACCGTCGTTAAACCAAGATAAGCAGCCAGTGGATCGGTTCCTGACAAAGGAGCGGTCGCAGAGTTGTTGGGAACCACACCATCGCCCTCGACTCGAATCATAAAGGTTGGTACGTCGTTCATGACGCCAAAACCAGCCGTGTTAATTGGGTCACCACTGTCTACAACCGTTTGCGCTGCGAACAGGAAGCTATTAAGGATAGCCGCGAACTCAGGAGCATCAGTTGTGGTTCCGGCTGCCGCGGCGATACCTGCTCGAATGCGTGGGCCAAATGCTTCGGAAGCGTTGAGTAAACCTGCGATCCCGCCACCAGGCATTGCCAACGAACCAGTATCAATAATTGGCGACGTCACGATAGGTACATCAGGATACATAAAGTGCGTGGTTGTATCGACGTAGGCAACAAAGCTTGAGCCGACAATTCCGCCAAGCGAGTGGCCAACAAAATCCACTTCCTCAGCGTTCAGATCGGGCGAACTGTCGCCGTCAAGATCCATACCGGGAATTGCAGACTTCAGAGCTAACAAATCCAGTACGCCCTGACGTAAATTATCGCGCGACGTTAACAGACTGGACAAGTTAATGAAGTGCGCACCAGACTCATCGGGTGTGCCATCTGGGCCCGGAGCAGAAGTTTCATTGTCCATGAAATCGACACCAAAGGTTCGCTCTCTCACGTCACCTGCCGTGTAGCCCTCAAATATGCCGATAAGACCACCACTCGCAGCTTGAAGCCCCTGATGCACAGGATCTGTCTCTGCAATGCCATGAAGTGGTAAATCCATGGCCACCACCACTCGACAAGAAGGTGGCGCAGCCATACCATCAGCAACACCAAGCATATCGGTACGATTTCTGGTGATTCCGTGCTGGAAAATCACCACTGGATAACCTTCTGCAGGTTTGACACAACCCAAGCTGGTTTTCGGAACAGCGACCAATAAAGGCACTGTTTCGTCCGAGTTTTTCTCAGGCAATGAATTCAAATAGGTAACAAAGCCACCCGCCAGAGGATTGGGCACTAAATCAAGAGGATTACCATTATTCGGCACCATCGCCGCGCCTTTCCAGTAGCCGGTGATCGGCCCAGTCGGATTTTCTGCCGTCTGAGTTTCAAGTAAATAATCGAGAGCTACCTCGCCTTTGTACAGGTCAGCGTAGCCCAGGCCAGTAAATGGCTCGGTGTCGGTGAACAATGGACTGAACGACGACTCTGGATACTGTGGCGAGGTTGGTAAGCCGGGAGTCATGCCGCTGGGGTCAAACAGTGAAATATCTTTGTCGACGTAAAAACCTTTTGCCGACCCCATAACGGTGCCAACCGACTGAGTCGAAAAAGAGAAGCTGCTAATAATTGAGTCTTTATCAACGCCACCTTGAGCCGCAA
>JBPEWV010000214.1:0-2917 GCA_052032335.1 Pleionea sp.
GACACCTTGGGATTTTATTAACCAGATACTAGGCATTGTTGGTTTGGTTTTTCTGGTCGTTCTATCATTACTGGGTGTCAGGTTATATGTGCGCAGTAGAAAGTTGAGATAGGTGAAAGCGATGGGTGTCGTTCTCCACGTTAAAAGCAACCTGTGACCCATTGAAGTCATAAATACTATGAGCAAACCAGATTATAGTCAGTACTCGTTGGAAGAGTTAAAAGAGAGTTTAGAATGGATAGACCGTGACGAATGGCCGGATCGAGTGGCTGAAATAAAAAGTATACTGAATGATCCTAAAAAACGTAAAGCTTTAGAGCATAAGCAAGAATTCACAAATGTGAAAAGGGAAAGAGAAAGCCAGGATTTTTCGAGTTTGCTTCTCGGTATCTGCTATCTGTTTATCGCTGGATTAGTTGTGTTTACAGGGATTCTGATTGGAAAGCATGGTGAAATATACATTGAGAGCATAGAAGCTAGAATTGCGATTGGTTTTATTTTGGCTCTTGTTGGTGCTTTCACGATTAAATCGGTACTTCGCCGAAATGCGCATAGTAAGGTTGATAAAGCACGAAGAAAAAAGCGCGCGTCTTAATTTGGTTAAATGAAGCTGAGTCTATTATGAAGAGTATAAGTTGTTATTTGTTGTTAGTAGTTTCTCTTTGCGTTGAGGCAAAAGAGTCTTGTGATCTTAAAAGTCTTCACCTCAATGAAAGTTCCTCTCTCGCTCAGAAGTTATTCTATACGGGGACTTGTCATTATCGTAACGGGGATTACGGTAAATGTGCAACTTTATGGCGGCAGCTTTCAGAGTTGGATGAGGTTCCAAGTGAAGACGCTGACTTACAAATAGATTCCTTGAATAATCTAGGGTATCTGTTGTTCTTTGGTTATGGTGTTGAGATAGATCAAAAAGCTGCCCTTGGATATTGGCAAAAAGCCATATCTCTTGGGCATTATGAGTCTGAATACCATCTTTGTCATGCTTACGCGGATAGAAGTGAGTCTACGTATGAACCTGTAAAAGCGAAACGGCACTGTGAAAAAGCTCAACTGATCTATCAGGGATTAGATAAGACAGAAAAAGATAATGAGACTATCTTAAATCAAATCAACAATTATTTGATGCAACTAGAGAGTTAGCAGAGCTTAACTAAGCAATTTATCCGGAAAAATGTAATGAATATCTTAGTGTTATAAACAATCTCATGCCAATTAATTTAATAGATTTTACTGGAATCAGTGAAGGCCTAAAGGGAGTTTCTTTGGGAGTTCTCTGCAAAGGCGAGTGGGAAATGCCTCAACAAGTTGTGGTGCTGGAGCAATGGCTTAACAATAAAGGTAAGAAGCTCCCCAAGGGATCATATGTTGCGGACATTGGCTTTTGTCCTCGCCCGGGAGCTTTGGGTGGCGGAGCTGTATTGTCGCCCGAAGCCATGGGGATTATGTCATCCATAGGTATGAGTTTGTATCTGTCTGAGTACCCTACCGATTAAATGTGAGCTTAAATAGAAATTGAATGACAAGCCTTAATTTATTCTGACTCTTTACAACGTAATACTCCGATGTATCGGATTTTGCAGTGAAATTAGCGTTTCGGTGGCTTGTACTTTTTCGATGGATTGAATTTTATCGATCAGTAACCACTGCAAGTCTTCGATCGAACGCGTCATTATTTTAATCATAATGCTGTATTGGCCGGTGGTGTAATAGGCTTCGACCACTTCATCGATGGCTTCTAATTCTTTGATGACCAGCGGGTAGTCACCAGCACTCTGCAGATTAATGCCAATAAAACAGCACACGTCGTAGCCAAGCTTTTTGGGGCTGATTTGCATGTGCGTTCCGGTGATGATGCCAGCTTTCTTTAATTTTTCGATTCGCACGTGGATTGTGGCCGGGCTGACGGCGAATTCTTTGGCGAGCTCGGCGTAGGGTCGGCGCGCATCGCTGATCAACGCATTGATGATCTTTTTATCCAAATTGTCGATTGTTTGATTTTCCAAGACTTTTCTTTACCAATTTTAACGATTCGAAGATTATTGAGTAAAATAATAGATAATTTCTAATCAATTGTCTAAATGTATTTGAGTCTATTCACATTTGCCTTGTTTTGATTAATTATTTATTAAAATTAATCAATAAGTCTTGTTTGATATTTAAAGCTTTTCTGTTTTTTAAAGAATAAAGTGTAAAGGTGAATCGGTATGTGTTCTATTTTGGGAATTCTTGATATCAAGTCCGATGCGGCCGCATTGCGAAAGCAAGCCGTGCAGCAGTCGAAGAAGCAACGGCACCGCGGCCCAGATTGGTCGGGGGTTTATCAAAGCGATGCGGCTATTCTGGTGCACGAACGGCTGGCGATTGTCGATGTTGAGCATGGTGCCCAGCCGCTGTATTCGCCCGATAAACAGCAAGTATTGGCGGTTAATGGTGAGATCTACAATCATCAATCTTTAAAAGCGGCTCATTGCAGTGACTATCAGTTTCAGACCCAGTCCGACTGTGAAGTGATCCTGGCGCTGTACCGAGAGAAAGGCGCAGCTTTGCTGGACGATTTAAACGGTATGTTTGCCTTTATTCTGTTTGACGAAACCGACGGCAGCTATCTGATTGCGCGCGATCCAATTGGGATCATTCCTCTATACACCGGTTACGATCAGCATGGAAACTTCTACGTAGCCTCTGAGATGAAGGCGCTTTCTGATGTTTGCGAATCCGTATCGATCTTTCCGCCCGGACACTATCTGTGCAGCAAAGACGGCGAAATGAAACCCTACTATAAAAAGCCATGGCAGGCGTTTGAGGCAGTCGCAACTAACACAGCAACGGTGCAATCGGTAAGAGAATCACTGACCGCGGCAATTAAACGTCACCTTATGACCGATGTGCCTTACGGCGTGTTGCTTTCGGGCGG
>JBPEWV010000215.1:0-1806 GCA_052032335.1 Pleionea sp.
AAAGGAATACCGGTTGGCTGTTACAACCGCTCGATAACTGCTTCGGACCTGTCAAAACAGCAAGAGCAAGCGGCGATACTGAGCATTGAATTACCACTTCGTCGGGCAGGATTTAAACTCCCCAACTGGGACGACCTTGTGAATCAGAGTCTTTGGGCCGATAAACAAAACATTCATCGTCATCTCGATGGCGCTCGACTCTGGGAATCCGCCTCATACTACCAACGCTCAGAAGCAGAGATCAGTCAATTGTTCGACACCGTCTACGTATCACTTTACAAAGGCTTGGGTGGAATGGGAGGCGCTGTACTTGCCGGTGAACTCGACTTTATTCAGAATTGTAAAACTTGGCGCACTCGATTGGCTGGCGACAACTTTACGTCATTTCCTTATCTAATAACTGCATTAGATGGGCTGGATGAGAACCTAGCGAAAATTCCTGCGATGTGCAATCGAGCACGAGAAATTGCCGAGCTACTGCAACAATTTCCACAGTTAACCGTCGACGCGCCTCAGACCAATGGTTTTCTTATCTTTTTCGAGGGCAGTAAAGCACACTTAAATCAACGTGCCGATCAAATTTCAGAATCGATGCAGATTAAACTCTTTAAATCAATTACCGAGTTTCCGTACAGCAACCGCTTGATGGCCGAGATCCAGGTGGGTTCTCAATTTCAGCAAATATCGGATCAGGAAATATTTGATTTTTTTACTCAGCTCTTTGATGAGTCCGTTGAACCTGAAAATCCAGCTTAAAATGCCAAAGCCTGCTCGATATCCTCAACTAGGTCTTTAACATTTTCGCATCCCACACTTAACCGAATCAGCCCTTCAGGAACATCGTCGGTTCCCCACCTAGCACGCCTTTCAGCCATTGTGTGCATACCACCAAAACTGGTCGCCTCAGTTATAAGTTTTGAACGCGTTAAAAATCGCACAGCACTTTCTTTACTGCCCAAATCAAAGCTGATAACAAAGCCAGCAAGTCGCATTTGTTTCTCTGCCAATGCAAACGAAGGATCGTCGGGCAGTCCGGGATAACGAATTAGCTCAACACGCGGATGACGCGATAGTATGCCAGCAATTTCCTGTGCATTGTTGACCATTCGTTCCAAGCGCATATCCAAACTCCCCAAACCTCGTTGTACCAACCAGGTTTCCATTGGCCCCGGAATATTACCTGACAGTTTTCGCCATAACTTCATGGCCTCAAATAAGCTATCATTTCGAGTAACCACATGACCGAACAAAGCATCACTGTGTCCGTTTAAAGCTTTAGTATCGGAGCAGACAGAAACATCTGCACCCAGCTCTAATGGTTGCTGGCCTAATGGTGTCATGGTGGTATTATCAACTGCTAGCAATCCACCTGCCTGATGAACGCGATTGGCCAGCTCGGTGATATCCAGAACATCCAATAATGGATTACTCGGCGTTTCAACGAATACCAAGTCGACATTGGAGAAGTCCTGATTGAGTATTTCGGTAGTTTTTCGCTCAATCACGCGTACGCCAAACTTGACCAGAAATTCCTTAGCGTAAGCCCGGGTGGCATAGTATCCGTCGGATGGTAATAAGATGGTAGACCCCGACCGGCTTAATGCCGTAAGCACTGCAGCAACGGCCGCCATTCCTGAAGGATAAACAATCGCTCGCCCGGATTCCAGTTGACCAAGACTATTTTCCAACGTATCCCAGGTAGGATTATGAAATCGCGCGTATTGATAGGCATCGGAGTCAACATCCCCTTGCAGATGAAAAGCACTGGTAAACACCGGCCCCTGATTAAGAGGTTCTCCTTGCTGA
>JBPEWV010000216.1:0-4765 GCA_052032335.1 Pleionea sp.
GGTGCGAGTTAACCCTCTCAATTCGCTTTGGGGATTGGACGATCTTAAAGCGTTGACAGAACTCGACATCGACGCCGTGTTATTTCCGAGAATGGAAAGCGCAGAACAGCTGGAGGAGTCGATTTACCATTTGGAAAATCTGGGCGCAGATCATCTCAAGGTTATGGTGAATATCGAAAGTCCACTCGGAGTCATCAATGCTCAACACATTGCCGCCAATGATCGTTTGGAAGCCATTGTTCTGGGAACCACCGATCTCGCCAATGAATTAAAACTGAACCAAACGCCAGACCGCAGCGGTTTACTAACCAGTCTGTCAATGGTCATTCTGGCCGCTCGCGCTTACAAAAAATGCGTCATCGACGGACCACATTTCGATCTGAAAGACGTCGAAGCGTGCGAATACTCTTGTCGACAAGCACGCGATTTGGGGTTCGATGGAAAAACCGTAATTCATCCAATACAACTCAACTACACCAACGATGCATTCACTCCGAAACGCGATGAGATCAATAAAGCGAAACGAATTCTAAAGGCCATCGAAGAAGCCAATAAAGCCGAGCGCTCAATGGCGGTACTTGACGATCGCTTAATTGAACCATCTTTAACAGAATGGGCCGGACGTGTACTTGCGGTGTACGATACGGTTCATAAAATTGGCCAAAGTGAACTTTGCGGTCCGGAGAAATAACATGTCGGCTTCTAAAACTTTTGCCGGAAATTATTTCGAAGATTTTGAACTGGGCGACGTTCTGGTTCACGGTACTCCAAGAACCATTACCGATGGTGACGTTGCGCTTTACATAGCATTGACCGGAAGCCGTCACGTTTTACATTGCGCCGACAGTGTTGCTAAGCAGTGCGGATTTTCGCGCATGCCGGTTGACAACTTACTGTTGTTTCACGTTGCTTTTGGTAAAACGGTTCCCGAAATTTCTCTAAACGCGGTGGCAAATCTGGGCTATGCCGAATGCCAGTTTTTAACACCTGCTTTTACCGGCGACACCATCTCTGTGACTTCGCGCGTGATTGGTCTGAAAGAAAACAGTAATGGCAAAACCGGGATCGTTTACGTTCACTCAGTAGCCAAGAATCAGAAAGAAGAGACGCTGGTTCAGTGGAAACGCTGGGTTATGGTGCACAAAAAAGTGCCCTCAGCGCCTACTGGGGTCAATTCACAGCCCGACACCCTGGCATTTGTCGAAATGACCGACTCGCTCATTCCCAATGAATTAAAACTGGATCAGTTCGACTCAGGCTGGACGGCATCGCCTCACTTGTGGGACGACTACGACATGGGCGAAGTGATCAATCATGTTGATGGCATGACCATCAATGACTCGGATCATTCTCTGGCGACCCGGCTGTATCAAAACAACGCCAAAGTGCATTTTGATGGATTTGCCATGTCGAATAGCCAGCACGGCCAACGGCTGGTCTATGGAGGCCATATAATGTCTTTATGCCGTGCGCACAGCCATAATGGTTTAGCCAATGGTCTTTGGCTGGCGACCATTAACGGTGGTAGTCATATCAATCCGAGCTTCGCTGGTGACACCATTTTCAGTCAATCCATTATCGTTGACAAAGGTGAGTTTGACGGTCGAAAAGACGTTGGCTGGGTACGAGTTAGAACCTATGGCTTTAAAAATTGTACACCCGCTGAAATGGATAAGGCGATGAGTCAGCAACCCGTAAACAAGAAGAACGAAAAACTGGTTCTTGAACTGGATTACACACTGTTAATGCCTCGACACTGACCCTTCTTAAATGACAACTCATATTTAGACAAAACAATATTCTTGAACATCCTACTTCTAGGCCTTGCACTCAATGCAAGGCTTGAAGACCTGCTTATTGATCTCGAGATGACCAGACCAATTCATCCAACGCTTTGGCAGAATAGACTTTCACCAACCCATTATTGATAACTTCTTCTGGTGACTTGATGACCTCTGAAATATCCACTTCTTTTTCCCAGTACAGACCTTCCAGCCCAACCCAGCAATTTTTTCCACTCGACTTTGCACAATACAAACATAAGTCGGCGATCTGAATAATCTGTTCGGGCAACAGCTGAGAAGGATAATAGCTGGAAAACGGGTAAGGCGCGAAGCCCACCGAGCAAGTTAAGCTTAAAGTAAGTTCGCTGCTAATCGGAAATTTGTGTTCCATAAAAGCGTGTAAAATTCGCTCTGCAATAATAGGAGCTTCATTACGATGAGTTTCACGCATCACAAACAAAAACTCTTCACCGCCATAACGAATAACATAATCGCCTTGCCGAATTATTTTAGAAACCACATTGGTAACTTCAATTAATACCTTATCACCTATCGCATGACCGTAGTTATCGTTAATTTGTTTGAAGTTATCAATATCGATAATGAAAAAAATTAAATCGTTTTTTTGTACTTCCTCCAGATTAGAAAAGTCTGGATTCACTGAAATATAAGCCCGATTGACATTACCAACATCTCGCTCCAAGTATTGATACAACAATCGACGGTTGCCGAGTCCGGTCAACGCATCGGTCATACTAACTCGTTCTAATTTTTCGTTGGCCTGCTGCAGTTCTGCATTTAACTCACTGAGCTGTTCGTTCTTGCTTTTGAGCTCTTGAGTTCGATGCTTCACCAGATAATGCAATCGCTCGACCATCTCTCGATTACGTCGTTGATAACGCGACCACCCCTCAATCAACATCCAAATAAATACAAACAAACTTACCAGATAGAAAATATAGGCCCAGCCAGTCAGCCACCAGGGTGGCATCAACTCGATATCGATGCGAAGAATATCTTCACTCCAACTGCCATAACTGTTTCGCGCTTTAACTTCGAGTCGGTAATCTCCTGCCGCAAGACTATTAAAGCTAACGCGACGAACATTCGGCTCTGTTGTTTGCCATTGATCGTTAAACCCCACCAGTCGATAGGAAAATACACTTTTCTCTGGCGCGTAATAGTCATTGGTTGTAAAAGTGAAGCTTAGTCGCTCATAGTGATTGTATGCCTTGAGACGATTCAAACGATAGATTGGCCCATTTAACTGATAGTCTTGCGTCGAAACCTCAATACTTTCTCCGTTAACTTTTAAATCATTCAGATAAACTCTATGCGATGCGATATCGCGATTGATGGAATCGGACTGAATTTCGACAAGGCCCCGAAGACTGCCAAAATAAAATGTCTGGTTTGCCTCATCCTTGAAGTACGCCCCCGAATTGAACTCATTATGAGGCAACCCGTGAACTTTAAAATACGAAATAAAGTGCCCTTCATCGGGTAAGTAACGGGTGAGTCCGCGATTGGTAGTGGACCAAAGCCAACCTTTATCATCTTGTAAAATGGAGTAGATGACATCATTAGGCAAGCCATCTTTCACGGTAAAATACTGAAAAACATTAGAGTTTAAATTTAGCTTACCGATTCCTCTTCCGTAGGATCCAAGCCACAGACTTGTGTCGTTTTCTGGATAAATACTCCAGATCGAATTACCGGGAACACTGAGCCTTTCACCAAGATTGGCATGCAGATGCTTTTCAACCGAACGGGTATCCGGATCAAGAATAAAAACGCCCGAAGTGTCGGTACCGACCCATAGACGACCATGGTGATCGGGACGAATTGTGGTAACTCGTTCTACGGCTCGCGATTGAGATAAGGGTAATGGATAAAAGCGACTTTTATCGGCATCCCACCAAAATAAACCTTTGTCGTAGGTCCCGACCCAAATTCGACCATTTCGATCTTCAAAAACGTCGCGTATTAATGCGCCAGTGGTTAGTTCACCGCGTCCATTAAGCTCTAAATATTGAAAGCCCAGCTGCTCGTCAAACTGAACTAATCCAGCTTCAGTGCCAATCAATATCTGGCCGTTCTGTGTTTCATACACCACCCGAACAAAATCGCTGGGCAATTTATAGTTAAATTCGGACTCCGTATTAAACAGCCGCATGGTGCCTTTTAAATCGTTACCGCGTAAAATTCCAGAACCGTCCGTTCCTACCCAGAATCGATCACGGCTGTCGCGAAAAATTGAACGGATACTCGGTTCATCCAGTACACCATTTTCAGTTTCAAACTTGGAATAAGTCGTCAGCCCGCGCGCGCCCGGAGTCAGCTTGGCAACACCGTTAAGCCAGGTCCCCAACCAAATAATGCCATCTTTCGACTGAAACACAGAAGCAATGTGTTTGTCTGTTATGGCAAAGTCACTGTCTTCGCCTTTCAAATGATACAAGGTGTTGGTTCCCTTGGGCATCATCCACATTCCCGAGGTTTTGCTGGTGATCCAATAGGCACCATCTCGAGTTTGCTTAATTGAACTCGGCTGATTACCCGCAATCGCTTGGTTGATTGATTTGAGAAGTGGCTCCTCAATTAAATTCCATTCCGAGTCCGACTTTACATAGGCCAAGAATCGATCGTCTTGTAGTAACCAAATTCGACTTTGTTGATCCAGAGTAATCGAAGTCACGGGCTTTTTATCAAGCATCAACGACTCAAAAATATAAAAGCGACCTTGTGCGAACCCTTTGAGTCCTTTAGTCGTCGCAACAAAAATTTGATTGTTCTTATCAATTAAAAAATCAGTAATTAACTCATCTGATTGACTCAAATTATTCAAAGGATAAAACGAATCTTTCCCATTCACGCTTGAGCCATCGTCGACTCTAATCAGACCTTCTTCTGAGGTGAACCAGATATTTCCAGAAGCGTCCACTTCGCAGCCCAACACATGTTTGCCAGAATTGTCGCCT
>JBPEWV010000217.1:0-2164 GCA_052032335.1 Pleionea sp.
TAGAACCGACGCACTACGATCTGGATATTAAACTTGATCCTGAATCCACCCGTTTCAGCGGTGAAGCGTCCATAGACATCAAAACTCACACAACCTTGCCTTACTTTTATCTTCACGGTCAAGAGTTGACTGTTGAGAAAACCTGGATACTCTCTGGGAACAAGAAAATCGCAGCAAAAACCGAGCATACGAACGTCGAAGGCGTGTTAAAAGTTACTCCTGCCAAAGCTCTTGAACAGGGTAATTATGAGGTTTCTTTTGTTTATAACGCACCGTTTAATGAAAATTTACAAGGTCTGTATCGAGTTAAAGATGGCGAGCAGCATTATGCGTTTACGCAAATGCAATCAATCTACGCAAGGTACGCTTTTCCGTCATTTGACGAACCTAGATTCAAAACCAAGTTTGATCTGGACTTAATTGTTCCTGAAAAGTTAACTGCGATAGGCAATACGCCAGAAACCGAAACACAATCGTTGGGCGACGGTTGGAAGAAGGTTTCATTTGCAACCAGCAAACCCATGCCCACCTACTTGTGGGCCATTGCGGTCGGCGAGTTCGACGTGGTCGAATGGCAGGATGTGCCAACGAACGACGTGCGGGACTTTACTGTGCCATTGCGCGGTATTGCAACCAAGGGAAAAGGTGAAAAGTTAAAATACGCGCTAGAAAATACCGAAGCCATTTTATACGCAATGGAAGATTATTTTCAGACACCATACCCTTATCGTAAGCTCGATATCCTGGCAGTACCGGACTTTGCGGCGGGGGCAATGGAAAATCCGGGCGCTATTACCTATCGCGAACAGTTATTGTTACTGGATGAGTCTGCGTCGATTGGCCAGAAACGCAGTTACTGGTCGGTACATGCGCACGAATTGGCGCATCAATGGTTTGGTAATCTGGTGACGCCCGTCTGGTGGAACGATATATGGTTGAATGAAGCCTTTGCCACCTGGATGGCGGCCACCGCACTGGATCGTCATTTTCCGGATCAACAATGGCGTCGCAGCCAAAACCGCAGCTCTAAAAATGCTATGGGTGCTGATTCCATTCCTTCAGCAAGGAAAGTTCGTAATCCGATCGAAACCAATAGCGACATTATTACTGCCTTTGACGGTATTACCTATTCGAAAGGTGGTGGCGTTTTGTCCATGGTCGAAAGTTTTATGGGCGAAGAGAATTTCCGTCGTGGTGTTCAGAAGCACATGGAAAAGTTCGCCTGGAAAAACGCTGACGCTATCGACTTTTTCGAATCCATCGCCAGTGTGCTAGAACCCAAGCGTGCGGAAAAAGTGGTTCAGTCGTTTAGAAATTTCGTTGAGCAAGCGGGTGTTCCATTATTGGATATTGCGAAACGTTGTGATGATGAACGTACATTACTGGACATATCGCAGGAGCGTTACGCACCGGTGGGTACAGAGTTTAAAGAAAAGACCTTGTGGAATATTCCGGTGTGTATGAGCTACGAGGTTGATGGTGAAGTCGCGCAGCAATGTCAGGTTTTGGGTGAAGCCAAACAACAAGTTAAGTTGGAAATGTCGGGCTGCGCTGATTGGATTATGCCGAATGTCGATGCTGCCGGTTATTATCGATTCAATTTTGATGCGAAAGGATGGAAAGAGCTGATTGCCAACTTGGATAAAGTCTCCGCAGAAGAAGCTAATGCGGTAATCGACAGTATGAGCGCTTCTTTTGCCAGTGGTAATCTAAAAGTGAAAGCTCTGGTTGACGTTATCCCGACAACTTTGAAGTCGGACTCCTGGGAGGTGATGGTCTCGGGCATGGGCACACTGGGCACCTTGGTGGCCTATGCTGAAGAAAAAGATAAGCCGTTATTTCGTAAACTAGCGGGCGATATTTATCGTGACGCAGCCAACGAATTGGGGTTAGATAATAATACCGAGCTGGACAAGAAAAAACCGATCGATGCGACACAACTGCGAACAAGACTGATCGGATTTATGGCCAATACTGCAGAAGACAAGGCGATTCGTAAAGCATTGACCGAAAAAGCAAAAGCTTATATTGGCTACAAAGGTGATAATCAATTGCATGAAGACGCCCTCATTCCATCGTTGCGTTCAACGGCAATGGGAGTCGCAGTTCAGGAGTTGGGTAAGCCCTATGTCGATGCACTGATTGCAAAGTTAAAGCAAACCAA
>JBPEWV010000218.1:0-9063 GCA_052032335.1 Pleionea sp.
TAAGGCTCTTCTCCCAACGGAAGCCAAATTTTTCCCTCAAGAGGTAACTCGCCACTCTCAAATTTGTGATACGCGTCATTGCCAAACTCTTGATTACGAGAAAAGTCAGCAAGAAAGCCAGGCAAGCTTACATTTTGAGTCACCAAATCAGGCTTTGAGAATAGGAAGAAACTTGGGCGCTGTGCATAGTCAATTACTTTGAACTTGTAATCTCCCGGCGCAGCGGGGTTTGGCAATCCTGAAATCGGATGATTTGGCTGACTATATTTCCCAGTCACACACTCAAGAATATTTGATGCTGAAATTGATAAAGAAACTGTGGAAAGGCATAAAATGACACATACGATTGATAAGCGTTTAAACATCAATAAATCCAAAATCAGGAGTGGTTGTGTGGACGTCTCGAATCATAACTCATTCATGAGCATTAGCCAAAATCGGAATGCTTTCACTATGTTTTTTCCAGAGACTTTGCAGCAACTGCAAACTATATTTCAACATGCTAGAAATATCGAGAATAGAGAAACTTGAAACACTAAATGATTCTTACTTCATCATTTTCGTAGGTCGCCCACTCTTGAAACAAATCAGCAGTATACTCTTGCACTCTAGTCGCTTTAAATCAGCTGGGATTTTAATCTCGCTAGCTCTTCGCTTGAGTCCATTGCCTCACACGTAAGAGACTACCGATTGATTATTTTCTCAACTAACATCAACAATCTTTCTACCAAAAACATTAAACGTCTTGAGATAAATAGCCTGGTCCTAAAACTCTGTTTCTCTACCAAATTATAGAACAGTACTTATTTAGAGTGTTTATTAATCGTGTCATCGTTCCAATCATTAAAAGCCGAAACTCGACACAACACCGAAACACTACCATACAGTGCCCCCTTGAAGTCCTTCAAATCACCTTCATAGTCTCGAAAGCTTTGAATTCCTATTAAATATTCTTTGTCATCAAACATCATCACGGTCGGGCCACCACTATCTCCGGAGCCATGAATTCCTTCTAGCGGAAGTCCTTTATCAGGTGAGTCGAAACGCATTTTAAGGTGCCTTTCAGTCACTCCCTCAATATGGTTGCGAAACATGTTAAGTGGTCTTTTGGTTTTAGTAGCGATTAACTCGCCAGATAAGCCCGTTCCAGTTGCTCCGGTGCCAATGGTTAAGGTCTGTTTTCCAAGTTCATCGTTACCATAGTAGCGCGCTATCGGTTCAACATGAGTCACTGGCTTAGAAAGTTTAAGCAGCACTAAATCAGACCGTTTGTAAAGAAAGTCCATTAGTGGTTTAGCGTCGCCTGAAAAAGCTTCTTTTGTTTGTTTTATATATGTCGGATGAAATACAACTTTTTCTATAGTATTTTCGATACCGTGGATAGTTATTGTCTTTCCCTCATACCCGTCATAATAGATAACATGAGCAGCGCTTAGAAGCCAATATCTATCTATTAGAACTCCCGAACCTTCATGAGGCATATTAATAAAGTAATCAGGAGCTTGCTCTAAAGAATATGACTCAGGAGCAACATCATGACGCTTCACTACTGCGAATAAATTCAGTGCATGAAAAAGTACAACTGAATAAATTAAATACTTTCCCATAATGTTTAAATCCCCTTGGCCATAGTCGATAACATTAGCTTAAACTGACGATATTAACATATTATTGTAGAGCCCAAATCTAGTCAAAACGTAATCTTACATGAAGTAAAGATAAAGGCCTTCTTTTATCAAACAGCGACTAAATCTTAAAGTACTAAAAACGTCGGCTGTAGAGAAGATTGTAATACCTCGTTAGATGGATTTACATGAGAGAACTATCACATCCTTGTTATATTGCCTCATGTTCCTTGAACTGTACGCTCGTTATTGATGTTATTTTTTAGCAATGAAAAGCAAACGACTGAATACCATCCAAAAATTATTAACGTTGCTACTCGTTGAGTTAGTCCTCTTATGGCATGTAAATCAAGACCTGATACCATTAACCAGAGATATGACATTGTTAGAAAAGCAATTAACATAGAAAAGTTTTTCAAAAATATATTTTCTCGACCTACTTCCGCTGCGAAAAATGCTGGAATAAGAACCATAAAAAAACCGAGCCCATACAATCCGTGCATCGGACTTCCCATAACAAAAATACCGTTAGAAACCATGCTGATTGCGAAAATCACAGCTACCAGTGCAGTAAACTTAAATAACCTGGCCAAATATAACCAAACACCAAACAACGCGATAGAAACTCCTGTCAATATGGCAGCAGACCGTTGGATTATTGCTATTGGATGGTCTAAAAGGGCAACTTCACTTATATGTTGCGAGATAGATGAGTAATTAGGCAAAAATAAAGCTATCGTGATAGGTACAAGCATCGCCGCCAAAGGCAAAATCATTGCTTGCTTTAGTAGATATTTTTTCAAACTAATTCCTTCCTTTACTTCTATTCAGTATTTTCTTCTTTATACTTATGGCACATCGGCACTAGTCAGAGTAGAGAAGAAATTATCCTGAACTGGATTCTAGTATTAGAAACTTTAACGTCAATCGCAACCACCACAATCAACGTCACCTGAAATAGAGTCATCATACCAAGAGTCGGAGCCGGTCTTTTCCTGCTTTTTACGCTTTCGAATTTCCCGTTGCTCCGCTTCATTTTCTTCGTACCAACTCTGTTTCTCTTCTTGCTGCTTTTTCTTTTCTTCACTCGTCAGGCGTAAATTCTCTGGCAATGGCTCACCGCAGTACATACACTTATCAAACTTGAGGTCTATCAGTTTCTGATTACATTTACCGCAATTTTCTGTCAAGTTTTTCATTTCAGTTGGAGTCTCCCGCATCCATCAACTGGTAAAACTGCTTTCATCTAACAAACTACTACTCACTCACATCGCTATTAAGGGCAAGCTGTGGCGACACCATAGTCGTAACAATTAAATCGATCCCTTGCCATATGAGAATAGCCTTCCATCAGTTTGAATGAGTCAGGATCTGACCCGCGAATTAATTTACCTTGAAAATACACAGAATACTTATCTTTCGCATAGCCGCCTTTGAATAAGACGACGGATTCACGGTCTTTGATTGGTAATTTTTTGTTCTGATAGAAAACACAGTACTTATCAGTTGCCCACCAGTCGAACTCGATATCTTCTATAGAAAAAGACGCCCAATCACATACATCAATGGCAAAGCGCCCCCAGTAATAGTCATTGGAATCTCTGGCCCAGCTTCCCTGAATAAACTCAAACGTTTTACCGTCTGCATTCTCAATTCTATTTCCACCATAATAGGCAAATTTTCTGTCTACTGCTCGAAACTCATGGATGGAACGAAATGTGTTTGCATCAGCATCTTGAATAATTTGACCTTCAAAATACGCGTAAATTTTATCTTTTGCGTATCGTTTATGCTTGAGGATCTTAAAAGTAGCAATGTGAGCATAGGTTAACTCAGTTCTCTTACTACCGAGACCTTCATCCCACGTATTCCAATAGGCATGGTTGCCTTCGACTTTGTAGCCCGCACAACCGGTCAGAAGAAAAATAAAACCTATAAAAAGAAACCTGATAACTGACATAGACAATCAGACCTTAGTCGAAACTGGCATATTGAAACTCCATTGCACCAAAGTCGCTTTTTCTTCCATTATTCAACGGCTACCAAAGCTCTAGAGATGGCAACGGTATCACACGATTCACCGGGCCAAACCACTCGCAAATAGGGCGTGTAGCCCTCTCTTTTTGGAACTTTGAAACTTCCAGTTATCACTTTCCAACTAAAACCGAACGTCAGCTCTGTGGTAAAGTCAGCTACTCCAACTCCGTCTTTGAACGCCTTACTATAAGACAGAAAGATTTGCGCGCTTCCGGTGTTGTCGAGCTTCTTGGGAACTTTTAAATGATACGCTTCTTCCTCTTCGTTCAGTTCCACTTCAATTAAATTATCGTATTCGGCTCCTGAAATCGGTTCAAAACATGCTGTCGCAGAGGTACAAACCAACAAAAACCAAGTGATTAAGATAGATCGTATCATTTCAGTCTCTGGTTTCTAATCTATAAAGCATTTACTGCACAACGAAACATATGCTCCGCACAAATGGCCGCTCTCATATCTGTCGCACCATTCACCTCTTCTTTCACCGCTCTATCGATCAGGTCAAACGCTTTTTCGACGTCTTGTTCGACGCCCCAGCCATTGGCGTACAACTCGGCGACAATAACGATGGCATCTTTGTCGCCCAGCTTCATAGCTTTATCCAACCACTCAAACGCTTTTGTCATGTCTTCTTTGACATACTCACCAAGGTAATAATCAAAGCCAACAAAATACATGGC
This sequence comes from Pleionea sp., assembly GCA_052032335.1. Taxonomy (GTDB): domain Bacteria; phylum Pseudomonadota; class Gammaproteobacteria; order Enterobacterales; family Kangiellaceae; genus Pleionea. The sequence continues at coordinate 4,343 of JBPEWV010000218.1, forward strand.
ATCGGTGTCGCCTTTTTTAGCTAACGGCAAAAAGATCTCAAACGCCTTTTTGCGGTCTTTTTCGATTCCGTAACCGTTTCGGAGCATATAGGCAGTGTTATAAGTCAGAAATCCTATTCCGTTCTCCATACCTTTTTTGGCCCAATAAAATGCTTGTTCTAAATCTTGCTCGATAACCTCTCCGTCGTAATAAATATCGAACAAAGCTTCTATTGAAGCACGATGATTCAATTCACCGCCCAGTTTAAAATACTCGATCGCTTTTTTAAGATCGTGATGTTGACTCTCTTTATTCAAAAACTCTTCGCCTAACCAGTAAGCGGCGTAAGGAATTCTTTTTTCAGTAGCTTCGATAAGCAATTGAATTCCCTTTTCTTTATCCACTTTCGTGCCACGACCGTTTAAATAACTTTCGCCCAGGTTGGCCATCGAATAAGGATTACCCTGCTCTACGCCAGCCAAATAGTACTCCAAAGCTTTCTTGTCATCTTTCTCTACCCCTCGACCGTAGTGATAGAGCACTCCCATTGCTGTTTCCGAACTTCCGTCAGTGTCGGGCAATCCTTTTTCGTACCATTGTTTGGCCAACTCGTAATCGGGTGTGCCTTCGACTCCGTCGCTGTAAATCTGCCCCAACTGGTAGGCAGCATCGACGTCACCGGCCACATAAGCTTTTTGGTACCAGTCGATGGCTTTTTTCAAATCAACATCGACCTGACTGCCAAAATGATAGATCACCCCTAAATTGTACATGGCGCTTGCTCCATTGGCGGATGCCGCGGCTTTAAAGTGGGCAATGGCTTTGTCAATATCAGCATCAACGGCGTCGCCATCGCGATACAACACGCCAAGAATATAATGCGCCTGATCGTTATTTTTATCGGCCAATGCTAAAAGCTGCCGAACCGCCTTTTGCTGACTTTCAGGCCCCTGTTCGAGCAACTCATAAATCGGGTCAAAATCTACAAAGTTATTATTACTTTCTTCTGACGTTGCAAAGCAAGAAGTACTGGCGACAGCAATTACCAGCGCAAATTTTAATAGGATAACTTTCATTGTTGTTTAATATCCGTTTTCAGGTGACATTGATGCCATCTATCAGAGATGACGACTTAATTAATTATGATAAAACGATTAGCCTATGTGTTAAAACTCAACCAACACCGCACTCGACACCCGCTTGGCTTTTTCAACCGCCTGCTCAATTGATTCATCACGCGCCAGAGCAACCCCCATACGGCGGCGACCATCGATTTCAGGTTTGCCAAACAATCGAATCTGCGTGTTTGGCTCTGCCAAAGCGTTTTCCAAATTCGTAAATTGCGTCTTTGTCGATTGTCCGGTTGGTAAAATCACGCTCGATGCAGACGGTCCAAACTGCACAATATTCGGGATGGGTAAACCCAAAACTGCACGCACATGCAAAGCAAACTGAGAGAGGTCTTGCGAAATCATGGTAACCATACCGGTATCGTGCGGGCGTGGTGAGACTTCACTGAAATAAACCGTGTCACCTTTGATAAAAAGCTCCACACCAAAAATGCCGCGCCCAGATGTGCCGCAAAGCGCATCGGTGATTTTTTTCGCAATCTCTTTTGACGCGGCGAGCGCCTTCTCACTCATTGCGCAAGGCTGCCACGATTGACGATAATCGCCGTCTTCCTGATGGTGGCCGATCGGCTCACAGAAACTGGTGCCATGAATATGCTTCACCGTTAACAAGGTGATTTCGTAATCAAAATCGACAAAGCCTTCAATTATCACTTTTCCTTTTCCGGCACGACCACCCTCTTGAGCGTACTGCCAGGCAGCATCAATGTCGTCGACAGACTTAATTACACTCTGACCTTTACCAGACGAACTCATAATCGGTTTAATGACACACGGCATTCCAATTTGCCTAACGGCGCTAACAAAATCATCTTTGTTATCGGCGAAGGCATAAGGACTGGTGGGTACGCCCAACTCTTCAGCCGCCAAAGTACGTATGCCTTCGCGGTTCATGGTCAACTGTGTAGCACGAGCGGTCGGAACCACAGTGACCCCTTCGTTTTCTAACTGAGCCAACGCATCGGTTGCAATGGCTTCAATTTCGGGGATGACAAAATGTGGATTCTCCTGCTTGATAACGCGTGTTAATTCGGCTGCATCGAGCATATTAATAACGTGACTGCGATCGGCTACTTGCATGCCCGGCGCATTGGCGTAGCGATCGACGGCAATAACCTCAGCACCCAGGCGTTGTAACTCGATAATCACTTCTTTGCCCAGCTCCCCGGCTCCACACAGCATGACCCGAGTTGCCGATGGAGAAAATGGTGTACCGATCGTTGTCATAAGAAATCCCTGAATCTATTGATTTAGCCCAGATTATACGAAGATTTTTCCTGCTTACCAACGGCAATAATGCCACCGGGCAAGCTGAACCACAGTCTAACTAGCGCGACTTCCAATTAAGACTTGCGAATGTTGACCATTTACATCTATATCTTTCTACTAACATGTTGATTTACGAACTAATTTCTTGAACTTACTTGATCGCATGATAAAGCCTAAAAGTTCCGCTAGAGAAAAGTCAGCTCGCCTTAAATTTCGACAAATATAACTAAAAAATTCGATATATTGCAGAACGATGGTAGCGGAATCGACAATTAGATAGACATCGCAACGAGTCAGCCGATGTTGTTTCGTCAGTGTTTTAACAAAACAAATCAATGGCAATAAAACGTCAACCGAAAGAAACCTTGTCGATTCGACATAGAGTTTTCAATGTAACGCGCTTAACTTCATTGTAACGTCGTTTATGCCGTTGGCGTCATAGACAGCTGAAACTCGGAGCGATGGTTATGATTCAGATCGTTCCACAGACACTTTTATTGGCCTGGAATCTTGCCCGGCGTACAAACTCAGATGCGGAAACGGTATTTCAATATTTTCCCGGTCGAACAGCGCTTTTATATCTTCTGCCAGTTGACTGCGAAATTTTAGGAAATTTTCTGACTTAGCCCACACGGCAAGCCTCAGGCCAATACCTGAGTCAGCAAAAGATTCCACCACTATCATTGGTTCGGGATCTTCCAGGCATTGATTGTTGTTATTAACTAACGCCAGTACAAGCGCTTTCACCCGAGCAATATCTTCTCGATAGGCAATGGAAAAGTTAAAGTCGAAACGACGAATGGGAAAGCGAGTGATATTGGTCATTTCTGTTTTTACAATTGATTCATTGGGAATTCTTACGTACATATTGTCTGGCGTTCTCAGTTTTACCGAAATCCAATCTATACTGATCACTTCTCCAGTGGTTGAACCTACCTTAATCACATCGCCTACCGAAAAGGCACCCTCGCCCAGTAAAAATAACCCACTGATCACATTTGACATAGATGTCTGCGATGCAAAACCAATGGCAACAGATAGAATGCCAGCGGCTCCAAGCAGTACGCTCAAGTTGAAGCCTAACTGATGCAAAGCCATAACAACGAAAATGATCAACACGCCATAAAACGCCAGACGTTTGATAATTGACGTATTTTTCAAACTGTACTTTTTATCCAAAAAAGACGTCAACCGAGTAGCTGTAATTCGTGCCAGAATGAACCCGGCAACCAACAATAAAAGCGCATAAACAATCGAAATTATCATGATTCAACCCTATTTGAATAAGCGACCAAAAGTCTTGGATAACAATGTATTGGAGTCCGCTTCTCTCGGCTCCACAATACGCGTCGTCTGTTTCAATGACGGGTGCAACGTTTCATCCACCGAAATTTGCGTCATCTTTTCGTCGTTTTCTTTAATAGCGGTGATCCCTGGCGTCCACAACTCGCGTTGACTGAGGTGAACCGACAGCACATCGGTCGGAATGGGCGTTTTATCCAGTTTAATGTGTTCGTCGCTGTGATTTATTATTTTCAAGGGAGTAATGATTCGACTACTGCGGCGAGGCAATGACTCAAGTTGTGTACGACCGCTGAATCGGCTGGCATAAGCGAGCTCACCCACGTGTGGTTTCGAGCCAAACCAGGTATCGGACAAAATAAAACTTGGGATCGTCATCAGCGGCTGACTTGACTCTGGTTGTAATATCGCGAGCCATATTGGTGTGCTGGCAAAAATTGTAACCGCCTCATTCGACGGTATCCATAAGGGCGTGTGCGGTTTGGCGACGATCGGACGGTTGGCCAGCGTGGGTCGAAATTGCAACACATTGCTCACCGTAGAATGCATAATTCGTGTGCTGGTCAATCCGCTATCCGGTAGTTCGGATACGGGCTGAAACGACAGCGCAGTATCGACTGTCTCATCATTGTCGAACCGATAGCGGTAATGGATTTGCCATTCACATGCCTGATATTCAAGGTAAACCTCGAGCGCCCTGAGGCACAAACAATAAAGTTTATCCTGCTGCAAGGTAAAATCATCTTGCCATAGATTCATTCATTCATCTCCTAACAGTCACATCGCCTCAATGCCAAGCGGCCGCCTTACCGACTCACTTTTGCTATATTAACGAACAACCTCTACGATGTTAAACTTTTGTGCACTCGTATCTGAATTGAGTAACATTAAAACTTCAACCAATATCAAACTCTATGAGATTATTTGCAGCTACTTTGACGTTTTTCGTCTCGCTTACGCCAGCTTTTGCACAAAGCTTTACCTCTTTTGATCCAAGAAGTATGTCTCTAGGAGGGTCCGGCGTTGCTGACGCTCAAGCA
>JBPEWV010000219.1:0-33121 GCA_052032335.1 Pleionea sp.
ACGCAAATTATACATTTTCCATGTAAAAAAAATGACCAAAGCATCTCAATTGTTAATATTCACTATTTCAGTTACCGGCTGATTACTGAATCAGAACCCTCGCAATCTTCTTCTTCCCAGCCTGAATCACATAATCTCCCTTGGGTAGCATCAGCGATGGCTCCACCACTTCCCAGTCGACTTTTACACGCCCGTTTTTCAGCATGTCTTTGGCTTGTGCGGAGTTTTTGGTTAGCTCTGCTTGGTTGAGAACTCGGGCGATGGGCATGGCGTCCATTCCGTCCTCGAGGGTTAAAGTCACTTCAGGGCAATCTTCTGGAATTTCGCCGTCTTTGACAATGTTCCCTGCGCCTTTGTGGGCGTTGGCGGCGGCTTCTTCGCCGTGGAATCGGGCGACAATTTCTCGCGCCAGTTCGATTTTTATGTCTCTTGGATTGGCACCTAGCTCAACACTGGCCTTTAACTCGTTGATTTCGGATAGCGGTCGGAACGACAAGAGTTCAAAATAACGCCACATGAGAGCATCCGGAATCGAGACCAATTTTTGATACATGGCGCCCGGCGCATCGGTGATACCAATGTAATTCCCCAGTGACTTGGACATTTTTTGTACGCCATCGAGCCCCTCGAGCAATGGCATGGTCAAGACAACTTGCGGTTTTTGACCGTAATCTTTTTGCAGCTCCCGCCCCATCAATAGATTGAATTTTTGATCGGTTCCACCGAGTTCAATATCGCACTCCAGAGCAACCGAGTCGTAACCCTGCACCAGCGGATACATAAACTCATGGATCGCGATCGACTGGTTGTTGCTGTAACGCTTTTTGAAATCGTCACGTTCCAGCATGCGGGCCACGGTTTGATGCGACGCCAGTTTCAACATGCCGTCAGCACCGAGCTTGTTGCACCATTCTGAGTTAAAGGCAACGGTGGTTTTTTCTTCATCCAGGATTTTAAAGATTTGTTCTTTGTAGGTTTTGGCGTTTTCTTCAATTTGCTCTGCGGTCAAGGGTGGCCGAGTTGCGCTTTTGCCCGTGGGATCGCCAATCATGCCGGTAAAATCACCAATAAGAAAGACGACTTCGTGCCCCATTTGCTGGAATTGTCGCATTTTATTAATCAACACCGTATGCCCGAGATGTAAATCGGGCGCGGTAGGATCGAAGCCGGCTTTTATTTTTAATGGTCGATCGAGCTTGAGCAACTCGACTAACTCGTCTTCGACTAATATTTCGTCAGCACCACGCTTTATCTCTTCGAGAGCGGTTTGAATGTCGCTCATTCTGTTCTCCTGAAAAAGTCTTTTATTGGCGAATTATCACGCAATATTTTTTGAAATCTTTACGCTTCTATGAGGTCCAAGCTCCCCATAAGCATTTGATTTGAGTTAAACTAACGGAAATTCGAGATATAACGAAAAAATAATCAGCTTTCGATACATCTAAGAATGGTCGCCGTCGGATTCATGTGGGCGATATTCTAACGGGAAGTGAGTGAAAGTTGTATTCCCTAAGGGCAGTATTCCGATAAATCATGATAAAACAGGATTATAAATCAAGCCGACATCGCCGAATTCGACAAACCGGCCAACTTTTCCATCATATTAAGCTGCGCTGGGGCGAAATTACCGCGGTGGCCGTCGGCATTATTTTATTGGGCTTCGCTCTATCAGGTGATGAGGACGAGCCACAAGATCCACAGCCGGCCATTACCGAACATGAACTGGCATTAACCCATCCGGACGACCGTGCCGAACCGATATTTTCAGACGAGTCGAAACGCATCCCACTGCCCCTTAGCTGGGAAATGGAATCGCCCGCAACTCTGGATCGCTCCACCTTGACTCCCGAACCAGCGATACCGGACGACATCCAGCAGGTCACAGTCACCATCAAATCGGGCGACACCTTATCGGGCATCTTCAATAAACAAGGATTCTCCGCTCGCGACGTATTTCAGGTCACTCAAAACAAAACTGCCGAGCAGATCTTACGCAACATTCGTCCTGGCAAAAACCTGGTGTTTGAAACCGACGCTGATGGAAAATTGACTGCACTGTATTATCAGCTGGCAATTAACGAAACGCTTCACGTCGAGAAATCTGGAGATTCATTCAACGCAGAAATCAAAAAACGTCCCATCGAGATTCGTCGAGCCTTTGCTTCGGGCATTATCGAAGATTCCTTATTTAATGCCGGCAAAGACGCCGGTATGAGCGACAATTTAATTGTAAAACTGGCGAATATATTCGGTTGGGACATCGATTTCGTTTTAGACGTGCGAAAAAACGACAGTTTCGCCATTATTTACGAAGAAAAATATCTGGACGGTGAGTTTATCGCTCACGGTAACATTCTGGCCGCTCAGTTTGTTAATCAGGGCGATGTTTTCACCGCGGTGCGCTACAAAGATGGCGAAGGCAATGAAAATTACTTTACGCCCACGGGTAAGAGCATGCGCAAGGCCTTTTTGCGCACGCCGGTTAATTTTATGTACATCAGCTCGAACTTTAATCCTCGCCGTTTTCACCCGATTCAAAAGCGTTGGAAAGCGCATCGTGGTGTCGACTACCGAGCGCCAACAGGAACACCGGTCTACGCAGCAGGTGATGGTAAAGTCATCGCCTCTTCCTATAATAAATACAATGGGAAATACATTTTCATCCAACATGGCAATAGCATCGTCACTAAGTATTTGCATCTCTCTAGACGAGCGGTGAGTTATGGTAAACGCGTTAAACAAGGCCAAACGATTGGATACGTAGGCAGTACCGGTATGTCTCAGGCGCCACATTTACATTACGAGTTTGTCGTCAATGGCGTTCACCGTAATCCGCGCACCGTCAAATTGCCCGAAGCGAAACCGATCGATAAAAAAGAAAAGAAGCGCTTTCAGCAACAGGCGAAATCATTACTGGCCAGTCTCAACGCCTATCAACGCTTGCAAACATCAAACGAAGGATAACTATGAGCGACATCTATGTGGGGCTAATTTCTGGAACTTCTGCTGATGGCATCGATGCCGTGGTGATTGATTTTTCCAACGACACCGCCAAAATATTAGCGGAGAAAACCTTTGCCTACCCTCAAGACGTGCATGAAGAAATTCTGAATTTGTCACAACCCGTATTATCGCCAGAAGGCCAACGCATCGATCGGCTGGGCCACCTGGACCACCACATTGGTCGTTTATTTGCCAGCGCTGCTCAAAATATCGTGGACCTTGCCGACATTCCAATGAGCGATATCAAGGCCATTGGCAGTCATGGCCAGACGGTGCGCCACCGACCGCAAACTCAAAACCCCTTCTCGATGCAATTGGGCGATCCCAACGTGATCGCCTGGGAAACACAATGCACCACTGTGGCAGATTTCCGACGAATGGATGTTGCAGCAGGAGGCCAGGGTGCTCCATTGGTGCCGCTGTTCCATCAGAAATTACTGCACTCGCCGAATGACAACCGGGTGATTTTGAACCTGGGTGGTATTGCCAACATCACCTGGCTACCAAAACAAGGCTCCGGTGTGATGGGGTTTGACACTGGCCCCGCCAGTGCATTACTCGACCACTGGATCAAGCAGCATCATGGCAAAGACTTCGACGCACAAGGCGCCTGGGCAGCATCGGGCCGGGTCGACAAGGAGTTGCTCAAACATATGTTGGCCGACCCCTACTTCCAGCTTCCCGCACCGAAAAGTACCGGTCGTGAATATTTTGATGCACAGTGGTTGATACAGAAACTTAAAGGTGCCGATCCATTACCGGCAGAAGACGTTCAATGCACTCTGGTTGAATTAACGGCCCAATCCATCGCCCGTCAAATTCTAAAACTGCCAGCCAATTGTGATCAGGTCTTCTTGTGCGGTGGCGGCGCTCATAATGACTTTCTGATTGAGCGATTAAAAGCGGCGTTGGGTGACGGTGTCGAGTGCCTTCCATTAAATCATAATGGCCTGAACAGTGATTTTATTGAGGCCGCCACCTTTGCCTGGTTGGCGAAACAAAGACTGAACAAACAAAAAGTGGATTATCGCAGTATAACGGGGTCAAAAGCTCCCCTGCTTCTGGGCGCGATTTACCAGGCCTGATGAGATCTCAACCCTGATGATCAATAATCAAATCGAGAAAGACGCTCCACAGCCGCAGGTTGCGGTTGCGTTGGGGTTGTTGACCACAAAACGGGCCCCTTCCAGCCCATCGATGTAATCAACGGTTGATCCGGCCAAATACTGGGCACTTAAAGGGTCAACCAGCAAGATCATACCGTTTTTCTCGATTTTCGCATCATCATTAGTGACGTTGTCGTCAAATTTAAAACCGTACTGAAACCCTGAGCAGCCGCCACCCGTGACATAAACACGCAAATGCAACGACGCGTTATCTTCGTCTTGCAACAATTCATTCACTTTTGCGCTAGCGGCCTCGGTCACTTCGATCATCGCGGGCATGGTTTCGGCTTCAGACATACAGAAATACAACTCATTTAATTCAGACAGGGCTATTATCTCAGCCCTATAGGCAGGGGTTCAAGACATTCTTAACCCCAGTTTATTTGTGGGCTCCGGTGAAATAGGAGCCCAGCAGAGATTTAGCTTGCCGACTGCTGTGGTGTTTTCTCGGCGGCTTTGTCCGATTGGGTGTCAGATTTGGGTTCCGGCTTTTTCCCCAACGTTGACTCACGATCGTGATTCAACAACTTGGGCTTTTCATCGCGGTGAACCATTTTACCGTTCACTTCGGCACCCATCGCCATTTCAATCAGATTGTAATAAACGTCGCCATCAATGTGGGCTGAGCTCTCTAGCTCGACATGCTCTGTTGCATGCACATCGCCCTTCACCCGACCAAGCACCACCACATGCGGTACTTCAACTTCACCTTCGACGATGCCATTTTTACCAATGGTTAACAATGACATCTCGAGTTCATCGGCCTTGATGTTTCCGACGACGTGACCATCAATGTACAACACGCCTTTAAAATGAATGTCGCCGGTAATTTTTGTATCCCGGGTTATCAAGGTGTCAGCAGCGCCCGCCCTCGCTCTAACACGGGATTTGTTTTTCTTGCTTTTACCAAACATTGATTTTTGCCTTTTTGATTACTGTTTATATCAGCTTAACATCAATTTTTAATGCGCGAGCATTATCGAGTACTCATTTTTAGCAATTGATTTAGACCGACCAGTTAAACTTTCGTGTCACTGTTTGAGGTTTTCTTCCGGAGGTGGTCGCTGTCACGATAATGGTTTGTGGCTTAAACCCTTCCGGCAACCGAATTTGACCTTTAATATGTTGAAAGTACTTAAAGGTAAAGCCCAGGTCTTTATTTTTCAACTCGCTGATATCTTTGAAGTTATACTGAACCGACTGCTCGTCTTTTTGCCCAACCACCTGCATCGATACCTGCCCTTTTAAAAAGACATCGTGCTTTTTTACCTGAGTCAATGCCAATTGAAAATCGTAACTGCGGTCACCCAGTGCTTCTTTCAAAGTAAAGTCAGAAACGTGCAACCCTTTAATGTCTTTTTCTGGCGCCATAATGCCACGATAAAACGACAGCTCCTTGTCCATTGAGTCGATGGTTTGCTTGAGTGCCGTTATGGTTTCCATTATTTCTTCACTGGCCGTCGACTCGACCTGGGCCGAGCTTTGCAGCATAATATTATTTTGCTCCAGATTCGCGATTTGGTTTTCGTATTCTTCCACTTGCAGCTGCAACAAATCACGTGATTCAATCAGCGCCAGGCGTTCCTGCCGACTGTCGAGTTTTCCTAAATAGTAGGCAGCAATCAACAACGCAAGCACCAGTACCACCCAACCGATGTACCAGGCTGCGCCACGACGTTTTTTAATGACTAAATGATTTGGCATAAATATTTCGACTGATTCCGCTGAATTGTTTGGCAAATTCTGGCATGCTTAATCAACAATCAACGGGTAAATTAACTGGATAGGCAAGGGATAATCCCCTCAACAAATCAATAAGTTGCCTACTATAATTAAAGTTCGAACTATTCCTCAAGTAAAACTTGAGAAATCAAACAATAACCAAAACATGGGTTCCGTTAACTAGAAATGTCATTAATTGACTCGATACGTTTACGCCTGGGGAGTGTTGATGCCTTGCTGCTGCTGGCCATTGTCGGTCTGGCTAGCGGTATTCTGGCGGGCGCCTCCAATATACTATTCCGGTTATTTACCGAAAGCGGTATTGTTTTATGGCACCCGAAAACCGATCAAGGCGACTTTGAAGGTCTGTCCTGGCATTTCCACCTCGGCATGCCCATAGTCGGAGGATTGGTTGTCGGCCTGTTTTTACAAAAACTCAGTCGTCATCGTCGCGCGGTGGGTGTCGGCCATGTCCTCGAACGCATGGTGTTTCATCAGGGCTACCTGCCGTGGAAAAACGCTTTGGTGCAATTTTTTGTAGGTGGATTAACGCTGGCATCCGGCATGTCGGTTGGCCGTGAGGGCCCTGGCGTTCATCTCGGTAGCGCCAGTGGTAGCTGGCTTGGCCAACGGCTCAAATTACCCAATAACAGTATTCGGGTACTCGTGGGATGTGGCGCAGCGGCAGCCATCAGTGCCAGCTTTAATACTCCGCTGGCCGGCGTTATTTTTGCGATGGAAGTTGTCATGATGGAATACACCATTGCCAGCTTCATTCCGGTGATTCTTGCGTCGGTCTCGGGTGCGGTACTTTCACGGGCGGTGTTTGGCAATAATGTCGCCTTCGACGTTCCGACCCTGCAACTGGTCTCGCTCTGGGAAATGCCCTACTTTCTCTTGATGGGAATACTCATCGGCTGCCTCGCCGCAGGCTTTATCTACTGTACCACGGCCGTTACGCGCAAAACTTTCGAGTGGCCCGTTTGGATCAAATGCGGCATCTCTGGTGTTGCGGTAGGCGTCATTGCGGTTGGCATCCCTGAAATTATGGGGATCGGGTACGACTCGGTTAACGCCACCCTTCAAGGCAATTTCGGCTGGCAATTGTTGGCCCTTTGTCTGATCGGCAAACTGGCCGCAACCATTGTCTGTTCCGGTCTGTCGATGCCCGGGGGCGTTATCGGCCCGAGTTTCTTTATTGGCGCCATGAGCGGGGCGCTCATTGGTTTTGTCGGCCACCAGTTTTTTCCGGAACACTCCTCCACTTACCCGTTTTACGCCATGATTGGCATGGCAACCATGATGAGCGCCACCTTACAGGCTCCACTCGCCGCATTAATGGCACTGCTTGAGCTGACCGGTAACCCGGGCATTATTTTACCCGGTATGTTTTCGGTGGTGGTCGCCAACCTGATGGTGTCGCAGGTGTTTAAGCAAAAGTCCATGTTCCAGAGTTTAATGAACGCCAAAGGCATGACTTTCAAATTCAATCCATTAACCCAGTTTTTACGTCGGGTCGGTGTTGCAGGCACCATGGAACGATCGGTTGCTGTTCACGACCGCCACATACGACTGCTCGACGCTGCGCAAATATTGGAAAACCAACCACGCTGGTTATTGATCCGAGAAGACAATGTCCCAATTTCGCTAATGTCGGCAAACGACCTGGCGCGATATCTGGTGGAGCTGGAGTCATCCGAAGACCCGATGCCCAAAACCATCGACCTGTTGAAAATTCCGGCCGATCGACAAAACGTCTCGTCAGTCTACCTGCAGGCAACATTAGAAGAAGTCATGGACACGCTGGAACGAGACAGCAACGATGCCGCCTACGTGTTCAGAACGACTGCACCAATGACGGAAAAAATTTATGGTGTCATCACACGCGACGCCATCGAATCACATTACACCTACAAACCAACAGGAAAAGTCAGTTAAATCATGTATTTCTGGGCCAAGGCACTGCATATTATTTTTGTTATCAGCTGGTTTGCCGGCATTTTTTACTTGCCACGGATCTTCGTTAATATTCAACTAGCCGAATCGGAAGAGGTTAAAGCTCATTTGAAGGTCATGGCGCGAAAACTCTACCGTTTCGTCACTCCATTCATGGTGTTAACCATCGCCTTTGGCATCTGGCTCAGCGTATTAAATTGGGATTATTTAAAAACCGCAGGCTGGTTTCATAGCAAAATGGTGCTGATTGTCCTGCTGATCGTTTACCACTTTGTGTGTGGTCACTTTCTAAAACAGCTGGAACAAAACCAGTGTCAAAAATCGCACGTCTATTTTCGTGTGTTTAACGAGTTCCCGGTCCTCATTTTGTTTGCGGTGGTGATTTTCGCGGTCGTTAAACCTTTTTAATCGCCCGGAGGAATGAAAAGACATCCGCCCAAAAAACGTCTAAAATAGCGCAGCAACAAACCCACCCTTTTTTGTGAGGATAGACTGCGCATGTACCTGAAAGGCCGGCATATATTATCGGTTCGCGACTTTGACCTCGAACTCATCGATCAGCTGTTTGACGTCGCCAACGCCATGCGCCCTTACGCGACCCGGCAAAAAGTCACTCGTGTTCTGGAAGGCGCCATTCTTGGCAATATGTTTTTTGAGCCCAGCACCCGGACCCGGGTAAGTTTTGGGTGCGCCTTTAATTTACTCGGCGGAGAGGTGCGAGAAACCACCGGGCTATCGTCGTCTGCGTTGGCCAAAGGCGAATCGCTTTACGACACCGCCCAGGTTTTATCCGGCTACAGCGACATTATCTGTATGCGACACCCCGACGCAGGGTCGGCCGCAGAATTTGCCATTGGCAGCCGGGTACCCGTTATTAATGGCGGCGATGGTCCCAATGAACACCCGACTCAAGCATTGCTCGATCTGTTCACCATCAAACACGAGTTGGCGGCACAGGGCAAAACCATTGACGATTTGAGCCTGACCTTGCTGGGCGATCTGAAACATGGTCGCACGGTGCATTCGCTGGCCCATCTGATATCGCTCTACTCGGGATTAAAAATTCAACTGGTTTCGCCTCAGGCGTTGGCCATGCCGACCGAGTATATCGATATGCTGGAAAACGCCGGCCATCAGGTTTATATCAGTGACAAACTGGACGATGGATTGCCTTCGGCTAACATCATTTACCAGACGCGCATTCAAGAAGAGCGCTTCGCCACGCAAGAAGAAGCCAATCGTTATCGCGGTTACTTTCGTTTGAATAAACAGGTGTATTCGGAGCACTGCCAGCCCAATGCGGTGATTATGCATCCGCTACCGAGGGACTCGCGCAACGACGCCAACGAACTGGACAACGATTTGAATCTCGAGCCCGGACTCGCCATTTTCCGTCAGACCGACAATGGCATTCTGGTACGTATGGCGTTATTCGCCTGCATTCTTGGCGTAGAAGACCAGCTGGCGAAATACGAACGCTCGGTCAACTGGTTCAAAGGATTGTCGAACAATAATCGGTAACAAGTTGGAAAATTAACGCCAACTTCGTTTTAATTCATCGCGCTACAACACCCTGTAGCCCTTCACTAACAGAACTAATATCGAGACTTATGAGCCAAAGCGATTTATACCAAAAAGCACAGCAATTCATTCCTGGCGGCGTTAATTCGCCAGTGAGAGCGTTTAATGGTGTCGGCGGCGAGCCGGTGTTTATTGAGCGCGCCGACGGCCCTTACGTTTACGACAGCGACGATAAACAATACATCGATTATGTCTTATCGTGGGGACCGATGATTCACGGTCACAATGACCCCAGCATTCGTCAAGCGGTGATCAACGCGGCCGAAAACGGCCTAAGCTTTGGAGCACCCACCGAGCTTGAAATACAAATGGCGGAACAGGTGTGCTCGATGATCCCTTCGATGGATCAGGTTCGTATGGTGAACTCGGGCACTGAAGCCACCATGTCCGCCATTCGGCTGGCTCGCGGTTTCAATGGCAAAAATAAAATCATCAAATTCGAAGGTTGTTATCACGGCCACGCCGATTGCCTCCTGGTTAAAGCGGGCAGTGGTATGCTGACGCTGGGCGAACCAACCTCACCGGGAGTCCCTGCCGATTTCGCCAAACACACCTTAACCGCAACCTTTAATGATCTGAACAGTGTCAAAGCTTTGATGGAAGCCAATCGTGACGACATAGCCGCCGTAATTATCGAGCCGATCGCCGGTAATATGAATTGCATTCCACCGGTAGAAGGATTTCTCGAGGGGTTGAGAGCATTGTGTGACGACTTCAAAGCGGTGCTGATTTTTGATGAAGTCATGTGCGGGTTTCGTGTCGGTCCCGGCAGCGCGCAACAGCTGTACAATGTCGAGCCCGACCTGACGGCTCTCGGCAAAGTGATTGGTGGCGGAATGCCCGTCGGCGCATTTGGAGGAAAACGAGCCATTATGCAACACTTGGCGCCCACGGGACCGGTTTATCAGGCAGGAACCTTGTCGGGCAACCCGATTGCCATGACGGCTGGATTAACAGCTCTGAAACAGCTGCAACAGCCGGGGTATTACGACAGCATTTATCGATACACAGAAGCACTGACACAAGGCTTGCAGTCATTGGCGGACAACGCCGGCATCCCCTTCACCACCAATCATGTGGGTAGTATGTTCGGTTTATTCTTCACGGAAGACAAAACCGTTTCCCGCTACGCTCAAGTCGCAGAAGGTAATCAAGAACGTTTCAAGCGATTCTTCCACTTAATGCTGGATAAAGGCGTTTATCTCGCCCCTTCTGCATTCGAGGCTGGCTTTGTGTCAAAAGCGCACAGTCAGGCGCAACTGGAGCAAACATTATCGGCTGCCAAAGACGCCTTTGCCGAGTTGTAAAGCAACCGCTGAGTCGCCACAAGAGGAGTTCCACCCTTTTGTGGCGACCTGTATTTTTGTCCCGATATAATTTTTGGTGTAATCAAAAATCCAACCGTCGTTCGAAAAATCCGTTTCTTATCCACTGCCCTTTTACCTTGCAATAATGGCGTTATCCGTGAACCAACCATCGGTTAGCAACGTCTTTATAACAACAGCCCATTATCACGAGTATTGAATGCATCAGGCGGAGCAGGACCTTCTGGTTTTAGAAGCGCAAAATGGCAATGATAAAGCCTTCGAATGTTTAATTCAGTATTTTCATCCACAACTGATTAAGTTCGCGAATCAACTGTGTTCGGACCCTGCGATGGCGAAGGATGCGACTCAAGATGTCTGGTTATCGATTGGTAAACCGTTGCGTCGGCTCAGCGACCCGCGAGCATTTAAAAGCTGGTTGTTTCGCGCCGTTCGATGGCGGGTATTGGACTTGGTCAAAGTGAACGCCCGCGAGCAGGAAAGCGTTGAGTGTCCTGAATATCTCGACAATCCTTTTTTAACCGTTGAGTTCGACGACTCTAACATTGAGCTTCGGCCTTTGCGAAAGGCTATCGAACAACTGCCGCAACAAGAACGGGCAACCATTTATCTGTTTTATATGGCTGAGTTTTCGGTCAAGCAAATTGCCCGAGTGCTTGAGATACCGCTTGGAACGGTGAAATCCCGGCTCAGCCGCGCGCGAAAAATACTGAAGCAACAATTGACCCAACCCACTGACCTTTAGGAGGTTAGCATGAACTTAGATGACAAAATTAAACAAGCTCTTCAAATGGACGCCGACGAGGTCGAACAGGTATTGGCCAAAGACCAAGGATTGCTCGATCAGGCCTTACCCGTGTTTCGCAACAATATGCGTCGTTGGAATATCTTCGGTATTTTACTCGGTTTTGTGACCGGAGGGTTGATGATCTGGACGGGCTACCATTTCTTTAGCAGTGACAGCATGGATGATCGTGTGTTCTGGGGTGTGCTCTCACTTGCCTTCTTAACCGGCAATATGGGCATTAAAATTTGGTTCTGGATGGAAATGAACAAACACGCAACGCAACGAGAAATCAAACGCCTTGAACTCGCCGTCGCACAGCTCACGGCTAAATTGTCGCAAGATAAATCCATGAGTAAGAAAAATCCTTAAGGTAGCGCTGTGTTGAGCCAATTTCAGTTGAACTGGCAGAGGTCTGCCGTGTTTCTGACTCGCTGGATTTCTCATGGCGAATACTTCAGAATAGCCCGCACTAAAAGCTCCAAACAAAAGAGAAATAATTATGATGAATCTCGATATCGCAGGTAAAAATGCGCTGGTATGCGGCAGCAGTCAAGGCATCGGAAAAGCCATTGCAATACAGTTGGCGGCGCAGGGCGCCAGCGTTACCTTGTTTGCCCGAAACGAAGCAAAATTAGCCGAGGTCAAAGCAGAGCTTGATACCAGCCAAGGGCAAGAGCATCGCATTCTCACTGCCGACTTTTCTGACACCCAAGCTGTTAAACAGACGATCCTGAAGCTGATTGACGACGGCGTTGAATTTCAAATTCTGGTCAACAACACCGGCGGACCAGCGCCCGGCCCAGCCAACGAGGCCGCCCCTCAAAGCTTTATCGATGCTTTCAATCAACATCTGGTGAACAATCAAAACCTGACCCAGGCCGTACTGCCGGGAATGAAAAAGGCTGGGTACGGAAGAATCATTAATGTCATTTCCACCTCGGTGAAACAACCACTGCCCAATCTTGGCGTTTCCAATACCGTGCGCGGCGCGGTGGCGAACTGGGCAAAAACTCTGGCCAACGAACTCGGTCAATTCAACATCACGGTGAATAATGTATTGCCCGGCGCGACCAACACAGTACGTCTCGAAGCGATCATAAAAAACAAAGCCAACAAGTTGGGTAAGTCGATCGAAGAAACTGAAAAACAGGAAAAATCGATCATACCCATGCGACGCTTTGGCGAAGCCGAAGAGTTTGCCAATGCGGTTGGTTTTCTGGTTTCCCCTGCCGCGGGCTACATTACCGGAGTTAATCTTCCCGTTGATGGCGGTCGAACCGGCTGTTTATAACAACGCCAAAGTTGCGAGTTTCTAAATAAAAAACGTAACTCGCGACGGATTGTAAAGTTGTTCTTGGCTATCGGCATCGATATAAATTCAGAAAAGCCGCAAAACTTGGGTTAATAACATCATGCAAAAAATCGAAAACTACATTGATGGTGAATTTACGCCACCTGCAAATGGACAATATCTGGATAACGTTGAGCCCGCCACCGGTAGAGTCTATTCGCTAATTCCCGAGTCGAATATCGACGATTTAAATCGAGCGATTGAGGCGGCGGAAGCGGCCTTTCCCGCCTGGGCCGCCATGCCCAGCGAAGATCGATCACGCCTGTTAATGAAAATCGCCGACGCCGTTGAAGCCGCCAGCGATCAACTGGCAGAAGCCGAGGCCATCGATAACGGCAAACCGGTCAGTTTTGCCAAAGCCGTCGACAGTTATCGGGCATCGGCTAATGTGCGATTTTTTGCCAATGCCTGTACCCAGTTCGCCAGCGAAAGTCACAGTATGGGGCAGGCCGGCGTCAACTACACGCTGCGCGATCCCATTGGTGTCGTCGGCACCATCTCGCCCTGGAACTTTCCACTTTACCTGTTCACCTGGAAAATCGCACCGGCACTTGCCTGTGGTAATACGGTCATCGCCAAACCTTCCGAAGTCACGCCAATGACGGCGTATTTATTCGCGAAAATTTGTCATGACGCCGGTCTTCCGAAAGGCGTGCTTAACATATTGCATGGTAGTGGTCACACGATCGGTCAGCAAATGGTTGAACATAAAAATATCAAAGCCATCAGTTTTACCGGTGGCACAGCAACCGGAAAAAAGCTCGCAGCTACGGCGGCCCCCATGTTCAAAAAACTGTCGTTAGAACTTGGCGGAAAAAACCCAACCCTGGTATTTGACGATTGTGACTTCGATAGTACGGTCAAAGAAGTGGTCCGTGCAGCGTTTTCTAATCAAGGACAAATCTGTTTATGCGGCTCACGAATTTATATACAACGCTCGATCTATGAAAAGTTTAAAGCCGCTTTTGTTGAACGCGCAAAACAACTAACCATCGGCGATCCGCTCGACAAATCAACTCAACATGGTGCACTGGTCTCTCAAGCGCACATGGAAAAAGTTCTGTCGTACATCGAACTCGCAAATGAAGAAGGCGGAACGGTGCTGACAGGCGGGCAGCGGGTTACCCTCGACGGTCGCTGTAAAAACGGCTTTTTCGTTGCACCAACGGTGATCGAAGGGTTGAACTTGCACTGCCGTACTAATCAGGAAGAAATCTTCGGTCCGGTTTGCACTTTGCAACCCTTTGACACGGAAGAAGAAGCATTGACACTTGCCAATGGCACCGACTACGGGCTGGCCACCTCGATCTGGAGCAACGATTTAAAACGTTGTCATCGAATGGCCAAGCAACTCGACTTCGGAATCGTCTGGATAAACAGTTGGCTGTTGCGCGATCTAAGAACGCCCTTTGGCGGTATGAAAGCCTCCGGAGTCGGCCGCGAAGGCGGCAATGAAGCCATGAAATTTTTTACCGAACCGAAAAACATTTGCATCAAATATTAACGACAATGATAAAACCGCCAGCTTTCAAATTATTGCTGGCGGAAAAATCGAGCGTTTTCCACTACACTTTATGCAAACTCACCAATTTAAATAATATCGATTGAATATCGAACTGAACAGTCCTGACGTTAAAGCTCGAGTCGCCCTCGAACTGGCGAACCGAATGTTTATGGGTGTGTTTATTTACCCTATTTTGTGGTTAGTGGTTGGTATTGGTGGCGATGTTCATCAAACCCATCCATTATTATTCTGGTCAGCACTCGCCGTTTTCAGCCTGTTTACCGCCATTCGTGCCTACCACATCCGCGCGTTCAAAAAAAACGATTCAGAGAAAACCGAACAGTGGGTACTGCGGCAAACCCTACTAATGCTTCCCCATATCGTGCTTTGGGGGTTACTGCTCGGGTTTGCGTTATCGAAACCCAACTCAACCTTTGTCTTGTTGATGACATTTTCAACGGCGGGAGTTGTTCCTGGCGGCATTTATAACTTTGCTCCCAATTTCAAAGTTTCGCTGACATTTATTTTGTCTATGCTGGTTCCAGCGTTAGTTACCAGCTCCCTCATTACCCAGCAATGGTTTTTCTTTTTGTTGTTATTGGTGTATGCGGTTTTTATTATCAGCATGGCGCACGGTCAATATCAGGACTATTGGCGTTTTCTGGAAAATCAGCTCAAGCTCGAAGCCCAGAGCCGGACCGATGCGTTAACTCAGTTAGAAAACCGGCGTTACTTCGACGAAAAGCTGGATGAGTTCTGTCACCTGTCGTCACGCAATCATGAAAAATTAACAATCATGTTGGTCGACTGCGATTTTTTCAAAAATATTAACGACACCTACGGCCACGATGTCGGTGATGAATGCTTAATTCATATCGCCAAATTACTCAAGGAGGCCTTGCCCAGAGCAACCGATGTTTGCGCCCGTTACGGTGGCGAAGAATTCAGCATTATCTTAGCCGGAACCGATCTGGAAGGCGCCAAAATTGTTGGCGAACGAATTCGACGGTTACTCGAAACCAGTTCCTTTAATAGCGGAAAACACACCATTAAGGTCACCGTTAGCATCGGCAGCGTATCAAGACAAATTAAGCGTTTCATACCCGAACTGCCATTTAACCTATTTAAGCAAGCCGATAAGGCCTTGTACCTGGCAAAGGAAAATGGTCGAAACCGCTGTGTTTTCTTTGAATACGACAAGGCAAATGACGACTATCGCTTAGCGGCAGAAACTTTTGGCGAGCGAATAAATAACTAGTCTCGAATCCGTGACCAAACTTGCAACCTGAGAAGGATCTTTGGTTTCAAATACGGGGGAAGCAAAACGAGTCAACATTCAGTCGACGACAAACAACATCGAAAAGGATCAACACGAATTCACAAAGCAATCGTAAAGCGTTTGAAAACAGGAAATAGAGGTCTGAGCAAAAAATTTGAGCGCAATTTCAGACTGAGCCCTCATTTAACGAATTATCGGCTGTTAATGCGACCGACGACCACCTGTTTAGCAGTTTTTAAATCGGTCGCATCAAATTAGCTCTGGGCTTTATTGGCGATTTATGTTTACAGCTGCTTCGATTCAATCCAACGGTCGATCTTCGACTCAAGAACCGTCATGGGCACTGCGCCGCCGAGTAACACCAAATCGTGGAACTCTGCCAAATTAAAATTCTCACCCATTTGCTTTTGCGCTTTTTCTCTCAGCTCAACGATTTTGATCATACCCAGTTTATAACCAAGCGCTTGCCCCGGCCAGGCCATATAACGTTCAATCTCGGCGACCACGTCAGATTCGGCCGAGCCGGTGGTTTTAGCCATGTAATCAATCGCCTGTTCTCTGGTCCAGCGTTTATGGTGCAGCCCGGTATCAACCACCAGACGAACCGCACGAAACAGTTCGGCCTGCAGTCGCCCGAGATCGCCAAACGGATCATCTTTGTACATTCCTATTTCTTTCGCCACCAATTCGGAATACAAAGCCCAGCCTTCAACGTAAGCATTGTAAGGCGCAATTCGACGAAGCAATGGCAAGTCACCTTGCGCCAGATTCAACGCAATTTGCCAATGATGTCCCGGGTTGGCTTCGTGGTAGGTTAATGTTTTTAAACTGTACTTGGGGTTGGCTTTCATGTCGCGCAAGTTAATCCAATATACGCCCGGCTTGCTGCCATCGAGCGATGGCGGCGTGTATTGACCACCGGGAGCACCATCTTCAATATCCTTTGGAAAGGCGCGAACTTCTACCTCATAAGGCGGCTTGGTTCGAAACAGGCCCGCCATTTTTTCATTCATTTCATCAATGTAAGCGTTGAGGTCGGCGAGCAGTTGTTTGCGTCCTTCATCACTGTCTTCGTATAAAAATCGCGACTCTTGATTTATTCGCTTCATGCGCGCGCCGACACTGCCCTTGTTGTAGCCCATTGGCGAAAGAATGCGATCCATTTCGGCACTGATGCGCTTCACTTCGTTCAATCCTACCTGGTGAATGTCATCCGCACTCAATGTTGAATCGCCTAACTGCAAAATAGCATCCTGATAATAACCAGCACCACCCGGTTGCGCCCAAATTCCATCTTCTTCTCGAGCTTTTTCTAGCGTTGTTTTAACGGTCTCGGTCACTTTTACAAAAGCAGGATACACAACGTCTTTCATTTGTCGTTTTGCTTCGTCAACCAATATCGCTTTTTCTTCCAGCGTGAGTCCTTCAACCTTGTCCAGCTTGGTGACAAAATTTTCAAACAATGGGTGTTTTTCGGGCTTTGGTTGCACAAACTTGGTCAGATAATTTATGGCACCATTTAAGACTTCACTGGGTGGGATCCAACCCTGTTCAATATCGCTCAAAAATTTTTCTTCTACGCTTGTTACAAATTGATCGAACTGTGCCAGCCGCGCAATGTAATCAAGTGCATCTTGTTCAGACTTCAACCGATGGTCATTTTGCAGTGTTCTCGGGGTGTCCATCAGTGGACCATTAATCTGATTAATAATAAATGGCGATAATCCCATCCAGGTATCGATGTAACCGAATGGATAATCAGGGTGACCGGCGTAGTATCGCGTAATATTGGCCATCACCTGTTGATTCTGTTTGGCTTGTTCACTTAAGTTGCTATCGGGATACTCGGCAATAGCTTTGGAAACCGAGAACAGTTGATCGCGAAAAGTTTTTTCGGCCTTGGGCGAATGATCGGCCAACTGGTTGGCGTAATAGTCGCCCACTTGCTCCATTTCCAATCCATACAGCGTTGCACCAACGGGTCGATTGCGAAATAAGATCTGGGTAGCGCTTTGGTACAGCTCTTCAAGACTGGTGTGTGCTTTAGCGTCTGGAATTTGTTCTGCCTGCTGTATTTTATCTTCGGGATGCGGAGGCGGCGTTTCGTCTTTACCAGAATCGCAAGCCGTCAAGGCTAACATCAGCGAAAAAAGCCACCAGTTTTGTTTTATTTTCATCGTATTGGTTTCCTAATCTGGTATCACACACCGGATTTACTATACTATTGAACGATAGGAGAAAGACGATCAGTCTGACACAATTGCAGTTATTTTTCGAGTATGGCATCTCGCATTAATAAACTTATCGTAAATTAACAAAATTAACATTCAGGACCAAAACCATGCCTTCTTTTGACATTGTGACCGAAGTAGAATCTACCGAAATTAAAAATGCAGTTGAAAATGCTAACAGAGAGCTGACAACACGTTACGACTTCAAAGGTGTCGAGGCGTCTTTTGATCTCAAAGAAGACAGTGTTAAAGTATCCACAGAAAGTGATTTTCAGGTTCAGCAAATGATGGATATTTTGCGCAATGCCTGCACCAAACGAAAAATCGATCCTCGCAGCTTAAAAGCTGGAGATACGCAACATTCCGGCAAAACATTTTTCAAAGAAGTTTCGTTTATTCAGGGCATCGACAAAGATGTCGCAAAAAAGTTGGTCAAACAAATAAAAGATTCGAAGTTAAAAGTTCAACCCTCGATACAAGGCGATAAAGTTCGCGTCACCGGAAAAAAGCGTGATGACTTACAATCGGCCATGGCCATTGTTCGCGAGCTCGACTTAGGTCAACCCTTTCAGTTTGATAATTTTAGAGATTAGTTTAGCTGCATAAACTCTAGCTTAACCAAAAGGAACTCTTAGTTTATGAAAATTGCGATCCTTTCAAGAAATCCCAGTTTATATTCAACTCGGCGATTGCAAGAAGCCGGCATTGCAGCTGGACACGAGGTCGACGTGATCGACACCTTGCACTGCTACATGGATATTACCAGCAGTCGACCAACCGTACGCTATAAAGGTGAAGCACTGCCCAAATACGACGCAATCATTCCCAGAATTGGCGCATCAGTGACATTTTATGGCACAGCGGTGGTTCGTCAGTTCGAAATGATGGGCACCTTCTCGATTAATGAGTCGGTTGCCATCAGTCGCTCACGCGACAAACTTCGCTCGTTGCAACTGTTATCGCGCAAAGGCATCGGCTTGCCCAGAACCGGCTTTGCTCGTAACCCGGACAAAATCGATGACTTGTTAAAAAATGTGGGCGGTGCGCCTGTCGTTATAAAGTTACTCGAAGGCACACAGGGTATTGGCGTTGTATTGGCAGAAACCAAGAAAGCGGCAGAAAGCATTATCGAAGCGTTCATGGGATTAAAAGCCAACATTCTGGTGCAGGAATACATCAAAGAGGCCGGCGGCTCTGATATTCGTTGTCTGGTCATAGGCGACAAAGTCGTTGCCGCTATGAAACGACAAGCCGCGCCGGGTGAGTTTCGCTCCAACCTACACCGTGGTGGCAGCGCCGAGTTGATCAAGCTCAAACCCAACGAACGTAAAACCGCCATTCAGGCAGCAAAAGCCATGGGGTTAAACATGTGTGGCGTCGACATACTGCGATCCAACAACGGTCCTGTGGTGATGGAAGTGAACTCATCGCCCGGTCTGGAGGGCATCGAAAATGCCACGCAAAAAGACGTTGCCAGCATGGTGTTTGACTTTATCGTTAAAGAAGCCAAACCGAATAAAACCAGAACTAAAGGCAAAGGATAGTTCATCGTGTCTGACGATTTTGTGATTGGCGGCGAAACCATCAAGCCCGGAGAAACGCGTAAGCTTGATATCCCGATAGTACGGCTGTACACCGACACCAGTATGTATTTACCCGTGTTTATCAAGCGCGGTAAAAAGCCCGGCCCAACGGTATTTGTCAGTGCTGCAATTCACGGCGATGAATTAAATGGTATCGAGATTATTAGCCGACTGATCAACAGTAAAAGTATTAAAAACATAAAAGGCACTTTGATTGCCGTACCGTTAGTGAACGCCTACGGCGTTCTCAATCACAGTCGTTACCTGCCCGACCGGCGCGATCTGAATCGCGTGTTTCCGGGCAGTAAAAAAGGATCACTGGCGGGTCGTTTGGCACAAATTTTTATGCAGGAAATAGTCAAGCAATGCGACTATGGCATCGACTTGCATACCGGCGCCATTCATCGCAGCAACCTACCGCAAATACGCGCCAACCTGGATGATGAAAAAACGCTCGCCATGGCCAAGGCCTTCGGAGTTCCAGTCATTATAAACTCCAATCTACGCGACGGTTCACTCCGAGCCAGCGCGAACGAACTTGGCATCTGCATGCTGTTGTACGAAGCCGGAGAAGCACTGCGCTTTGATGAGTTAAGTATTCGCGTTGGTTATCGCGGCATCATCAACGTCTTGCGCCACCTCGGCATGCTCGCTAAAAGCAAAAGTAAACGCGCGCCCATCGAACCTTACGTGGTGAAAGACAGCGGCTGGGTTCGCGCCCCGGACAGCGGCTTTATCAGCCACAAACACGAACTGGGCGATTACGTTTATAAGGGCGATATTTTAGCAACGGTTAAAGATCCTTACGGAGAAGTCATAGACACCATTAAAAGTCACGCTGACGGTGTTATCATCGGGAAGCAGAATATCCCTTTGGTGCACGAAGGCGAAGCGGTGTATCACATCGCTTACTTTAAGCAATCAGAAGAAGTGATAGAGAGCCTTGAACACTTTCAAGACACTTACAGTGACACGGGCAACGCATCTGTGAAATCCGATGACGTTCCCCTTGAGGAAATCTAGATGACTCAAAACGAAAAACAAATGGTCGGGATCACTGAGTTGTGCGATCTCCCGGAGCTCGAGATCAGTGGATTACACGTGCGGGTTGATACCGGCGCCAAAACATCCTCACTGCATGTCGATAACCTGCAGGAGTTTGATAAAAATAAAGAGCTTTGGGTCAGCTTTGATATCCACCCCGATTACCACAACGTCGATAAAATTGTGCGGCGAGAAGCGAAGGTGAAAGCCATTCGTTCGATAAAAAGCTCGAACGCTATTAAAGAACACCGCTACGTTATCGATACACAAATCACCTTGGGCGATGACAGCTGGACCATCGAGCTGACACTAACGGATCGTTCGGGAATGACTTACCTGATGTTATTAGGACGAGAAGCCATGCAGGGCCGACTCATCGTCGACCCTGAATTGGAGTATGTATTAAAAGCCGATTAAGCTTCTAATCGTTCGTCGTAGTCGTCGTCGAGATCATTATCTCCGTCGTCGTAGTCGACATCGCTATCGTCGACTATGCGACGAGTGGTTAACCAGACGGGCGCACGATTGCTGCGCTTCAAGTACTTAAGCCAAGCTTTCTCTGCCAAGGTTTCTGGCTCGACTTCACCACGAACTACTTGCACAAAATGTTCGTCTTCTGGCGTCATATCCTGGACCATTCCGGCCGACAAAGCACGGAACAAATTGCCATACTTCTCCAGACACTCCACCTCGGACAAGGTGAAATCTCCCGACCGTGAGAATCCATAGGGATAATGTTGGTCGTCAAAAAAACGCCGATTTAAAAAACCTTCTCTAGATTGCATAGCCATAACCTCCAACTAGTTAACACTCGCTTTCTATCAGAACTGACAACAAATGTTTAACAAAACAATTCTATCGTTATGACAAATTTTTTCGATGGTTAAACACTGACGCGTTCTAACAAAGCAATCACTTCTCTCGCGGCACAACCTTCGAACAATGAATCAAAGTCTTCACCGTCATCCGTTTGCGCTTCTGCCGAACATTGCTCTTCAATTGTATAGACATCTTCATCTGTTATAGGCTCATCGGTATCGAACACGCGACCACTTAATTGGTGCGTACATTGAGAAACCATAGACTCTAATGCTGGGGATTCAAGCCCTATTTTAGCCCCGGAATTATGACAAATTTGAGTCAGTTTTTGCGTTGCTTGCGTATCGCCGTCATTCGAAGCATCAATATTCGCACTAAGAGCCGTGGCCACGAGCGCAACCATAAATTTTAAAGCCATTTAAATTCTCCAAAAATGAATTCTGATGGCATAGTGGCGGAAAGCTGCGGTAAGATAAAACGAAATAAATTACTCTTTACGAGAAATAAATTTGTACAACCTCGACATTAGCCTGTTACGCACCTTTCTGGAGGTCAATAAAACGCGGCATTTTGGACAAACCGCTGAAAATCTTTATCTTACCCAGTCAGCCGTCAGTGCTCGCATTAAGCAGTTGGAAGATATTTTAGGCGTGCCCTTATTTCAACGCTATCGGAATAACATCCAACTGACGCCCCAGGGTGAACGATTGATCCATCATGCCGAGCTGATCCTGAACAGCTGGACCCAGGCTGTTCAGGACGTCTCTCTGCCAGCCAGTCGCTCGCAACTGGTAATAGGAGCTCCACAATCGTTATGGGAGGCGAAACTCAGCAGCTTGCCCATTCGCCTGTTCGAAGCGATCAAAGACATACATACAAGAACCGAGTCCTTAGACAGCAAAACCATTTTACGTCGACTGCAAGAGCGTACTTTGGACTTAGGGTTTGTATTTGATCCGCCCAAAGTCGATGAAGTAGCATCGCAACCGCTAACCTCGATTGAGTTAAAGCTTTACAGCTCCACCCCGAATCAATCACTCAATAATATTGAAGAGGGACAGTACGTCATGGTGGACTGGGGCCAGAGCTTCTCAGCTTTGCACGCTAAGCATTTACCGCAAATTCGCTCTCCGCGCTTGCACGCCAGCGACTGGTTAATGGCGGTTGAGTATTTAATGCAGCTCGGAGGCTATGCGTTTCTGCCGACCAGCCTGGTCGACAGCAAAGCGTTTGAGCTGTATCCAGTAAAGGACACACCCATTATGCAACGCGAGGTATTTCTGTGTTACCACAGCTCATCGGAAAACATGCCTCATTGGCAAGATATTTACCAGGCCACGCTGCAAGTCATGGCGTGAAAACAACCTGAGTTGGAACCTTCAGAGATTTTGAATTTCTCGCTCAAGAGCCGTAATCTTTTTTTCCACCGCGGCTCGCTTTTCTTCCAGTGACTGTTTCCGCGAAACATTCTCGGGATCCTTTTCCAATAGCATATCGAGTCGCTCTTTACTGGCTCTCAGTAACTCCAGCTTGTCAGCCTGATTCGCCTTCTCGAACAACAAATCGTCAACCACTTCATCACTGTCAGCGGCAGTTTTACGGCGTCGTTTGCCAGGCTTGGGCATCACCAGGCCATCGCCTAAAGCCCGAGTGTTCATAAAGTTTGGCGAGACAATTTCGATCGAGCGCTGATGCAAATGATCAATCACCAGGCCATGCAGTTTCGATCGCGTGGAGACGTACGAATCCAGGCTGGAAATCAGAGCATTCAACACATAATGCACCGAAAAATCGTTGAGCGCTTTGACTTCGACAAACGCGCTGTCAATTTCACAAGCTTTCGCGGCACTCAACAAGGCTTCTTCAACATCGGTCCGGTCGACGTCGTACCCCAAGGTAATATCGACGGTCACAAACACGCCACTTTCAGGAAACACTTTTACTGGATGCGTCACCAAATATAAATTGGGCAAAAAAATCAAACCGCGATCAAAGGTTTGAATTTCAATATTAAGCAAAGTTCGGGCGACCACCTTGCCGGTATAATCCGTAACCGAAATAAAATCGCCGGTTTTGAAACTGCGTGTGATTTTTAACATCACCCCCGCCAAGGTGTTGCCAAGCAAGTTGGTCGAAGAAAGCGCAATCCCGGCAGATAGTACAATGCCAATTAACGCCAGAATCTGTCCTTTAAGGCTGTCACCAATTGGCGATGCAGCAATACAGGCAATGAGAAAAACAACTAATAAAACGTTGTACAATAATTGACGGTAGTATTGCAGCGAATTGGCGTTGCCTTTGCGCGTGCGATACAAAGCTTCCAAACTACCGAAGGTGACAATGCCCGTCAGTAATACAATGGATAACGGAACAAAAGACAAAAGGTCCATAACTGGCACCCAATTTTAGAATCAATGGTTTTGAGAGTAGCAGAATTGGCTTTGACCCGACAAGCCATTCACTTTCTCGGGCCAGCTTAATTGTGCTTGGTGACTCTTTTCTGTTTCAGTCTCCGTATTACCCTAAATTTTAACCAAAATGATTACTGCCTCAACTTAACTGCCGTACCGTAGGCTAACAGTTCAGCCGCCCCCTGAGCCATCAGACTGGTTGAAAAACGCATACCAATAATTGCATCGGCTCCCATTTTGCGCGCCTCTTCCACCATGCGATCGAGTGCTTGCTCTCGGCTTTCCGCCAGTAACTTGGTGTACTCGTGCACTTCTCCCCCTACCAGCCCACGTAGGCCAGCCATAATGTCGCGACCAAGATGACGCGCGCGAATGGTATTGCCACGGACAATCCCCAAGGTTTTCTCGATGGTGTAGCCGGGTACCTCATCACTGGTTGCAATTAATATATGACTCATAAATCCACTCCTTTATAGCGGTCCGTCTTGCGGGCGATCAAACGTTGTCTTAAGACACTGAAAAATAAAAATGCAATACCTCCGTAGATGGCGCTCATGGTCAGCTTCAACCACAGCGCCATGGACTCATCAATAAAGAACTGATAAGCCACAAAACCAACGATCACGGAAATTCCGGTAACAAAAAGAAGCCAGCCCATCCACGCCATGCCTCGCGCTGGTCGATCACTCATAATGTTTTGCAGTTGTTGCTCACTCATAGTCGGTTTCTCCATGTTTGCGATGCCCTGCTTCATTTGCTGCAAATCCTGATAAACGGTGCGGCAGGCTTCGCACTGTTCAATGTGTAAATGCACCTGTTGAGATTGTTGCTGAGTCAGTTCGCCATCAAGAAATCCCGACAGCAAACTTTCAACGTCTTTACATGAATTCATAACCCTCTACTCACCTTGCATCATTAGTTGTCTTAGTGCCATACGCGCCCGATGCAGACGCGACATTACGGTGCCCGACTCAATTTCTAAAATGCTGCCTATTTCGGCATAACTGAATCCTTGCCAGTCTTTAAGTAAAATAATATCGCGGTGTTGCAGCGACAATTTAGTCAGAGCCCACTCCAGTTTCTCTCGAATCTGTTCGCTTTCTAACAATTGCATTGGATCACCGACCTGCGCATCGGCAACCGTTTCTTCGTTCAATGAGTCCGATTGACGTCGTTTTTGACTGCGTACCCGATCAATCACTTTGTTGCGAACCACTTTAAACAACAACATACGAAATTGCGCTGAATCAGACGGCAACTGCGGCTGCTTCAACAAAGAGCAACAGGCTTCCTGAATAACATCGTAAGCATCTTCTCGACATTGCAGCATGCGCAATGCCATGGCAAAGGCGCCTTGGGAATGCTGTTGTATTAATTGACTGACCACCATTGCTCTCATTATTCCATCACTGTTATCGCTACAACGCTTGAACTGGTAGAATATTCCCCAAATTGGCAAAAAATTTTTCAACACCTTGTCAGCTATTGCCACCAGAGTATTGCAAACACTTTAAAATCATAGACTTAGAGAATTACGATTACCATGGAATTATTTCTTTTATTCAGCGTTTTGATCATCCCGGTATTGTTGCTGGCGTCGCCCATTCCGGTATTCACCCTCAAAGGACGCGCTGATATTGCCGTCTATTACTTGTACATTCTCATGGTTTTGCAGGCGGTTATTTTGGGAGCTCATTGGGAAACTATGACACAGGCCGCAGGCTGGGTAATGATTTTGGTGGGCGTTTCTTGTGTGCTGGGCTGTTTTTTTACCTGGCACAAAACCCAAGTTCGGCAATGGCTCCAATATTCATTGGGCGCCATTGCCGTCAACGTTATTCTTGTCGTGGTCGGAATTCAATTCTTTTCATTGTCACTGATGTAACATTGAATCAGACCACCATGTGGTCATTGACAATATGGGGTTGAGTAAAAATGTCACGGTAGGCGACAAAGGTTGACGCGTAGGCCACCGGAGCCAAAATCAACCACCCCAGAAACATTGGCATGGTTGCAATAATAGCAAAACCAAATAACAACAAAGAGTAGAGCAAAAACGGCAGTAAGTTTCTGAAGCACCCCATGAAGCTGTATTCAAATGCTTTAACAATAGAAACGCGATTCAACGCAATTAAAACGGGTGCGAAAAAGGTGGCCATCATCACCGGTATCATTGCTAGAAAAGCCCATAAGAAGGTTTGAGCAACCTGTTCGTTTTTCATAAACTCTACCAGTTTTTCCGGCGTTTGTAACTTCGCCATCTCGGCTTGCAGATCACCGATGATGGAATAAAACAGAACGGTGCTGACTAAATTCGCAATCAAGGCAGCAACCACAAAGGTTGATAACGGCCCCTGCTTAAAACTGGCAAACAGATATTTCACATCAAACGGCTGGCCTTCGTATTGTGCTTTACACCCCAACATTAAACCGCCGACAAAAACGTAATGCGACAGGCCAACCAAAGCCTGTCCCAATACTGGAATGAGTGAAGCAAGAATAAACAGCGCAAACAAGGTTAAAACGGTCATGATCCAGGGACCGGGGCTTTTCTGAAAATAGGAGAAACCTTCCATTATCCAGCCCAGACCGCGATCAAAGGAGACCGACTTGGGATAGGCCAGTTGTAATGACTGCAAGTTCGAGTTGGTTTGCTCCATATTTTCGGGATTGTTCGCAAATGAATCACTCTCTGATGGCTTGTTTTCAGCGGCATCATTTTCTACGGGGTCGTTTTTCGGTTCAGAGTTTTTCTCATCCGACATGGGTTGCTCCGGTGATTGGGCGTTAGCGGCATCGTATTAATGCCGCAATCTCACTAGAATCGGACGCAAGAGTCAAGGCTCTTGAGCGAATAACTTAACAACTCAGGCCTTTTGAACCCGTGACGACGCCAGACCGACGCGCTGCCACTTCTGCCACTTCAGCTCTTCCTGTTTAAAGATCCGCTTCAAACTGCGTAATAACGCCTGAAACTCGACCACATCAACAATGTAAAACACCACCCAGGCAACCGGAGCGATTAACAATAAATTTAGATGAAAGTGCGCTTTGGCGTCGCACATCACTTGAATTGCGACCATGGAGGTTAAAAACAACATGATGCAAACCAAGGGCAAAAAATCCATGGCGTAAATGGTATAGCCAAAAAAGAAGGACAACAGCAATCCTTCAAACAACAACAATAGCTCGGAGTAAACCGCAAGCGGTAGCAATAAACAAGTCAGGTATTTGGGGTGCTGCTTCTTAACACTGAAAAAAAGTGAGCCATGTTTAAAGAAAGTCACGATGCGTCCGTACTTCCAACGCAATCGTTGTTTGCACAAAGCAAACCAGTCGGAAGGTCCTTCTGTATAAACCACCGCTTTTGCCGCGTAGCGAGTCTTGTAGCCCAGTTTGATCAGCCGGGTCGACATTTCAATATCTTCGGTAATAATGGACTCGTCGAATCCACCGGCGGCCAACAACGCATCGCGGCGATAGGCGGCGGCAGCACCGCCAATAATGTACACCGAATTGAACACGGAATCGGCCCGTTTGAAAAAGAACCCAAACAAATATTCCAGCTGCTGCATTAACTCGATGGGTTTACGACGGTTACCAACGATGACGTTACCGGCCACCGCGGCTACCTTTTCGTCGGTAAAATGTCCCAGTAATTCACCCACCGCTTCCCGGTCCATAACGCTGTCAGCATCAATGGTTACCACAAACTCACCACTGGCCCGATTTAGCGCCTGATTCATGGCTTTTGCTTTTCCACCATTTGGCAGATCGAGGTAGACAATGCTGCGTTTGCGCCGACCAAACTGAGAGCTATCGAAGCTTGCAATAAAGTTCGTCACCAATTGGTGAGTTTTGTCGGTAGAACCATCGTTCACTACCACCAGCTCAATATCTGAATGACGAGCTGACAACACGGAGCGAACGGTTTTCAGAATCCCAACTTCTTCATTCCACGCCGGAATAATCACCGATACTTTAGCATTCCGGTGGTCGATGCCTTTTTTCCGGCGACCTTCAACCAACGGATAAAAAGGCGCCGTCAATATCTGAACAGCAAACTTAATAAATAATGGAACCAAAATAAGGAACACAGCCAGGCGCAGTGGGGTTAGCGATTCCAGTGGAACCGGGCGGTAAGCAACCGCCAGATAGATAATCAGTGCCGTCAATGAGTACAGGCACGCACACCAAAGCATCAACTGGCCCATCAGTGTCAATCGTTGCTTCATTTAACGTGATTCCCCGAATGTAAGCGAGTGAGCTGTAAAACCAGCCCTGATTATTTTTTGCGCGGGAGTATGCCAGTAAAACGACCGTTTAAAAAGTATTAGCTTGACCCTTTTTGAACTGGCTCACAGAAAAATCCGCGGGGTTTCTAAATATTGGCCCCAGCACTGGTCATGGCACCGTCTTTACTTCTTCACCCGTAAACGGTATAAACAACCCTATGAATATCGATTTTCGTCAAATTACATCAGGTTCCATTTTTGCCAGCCGAATTGGCTGCAAAACGCCTCTTGCCTGATCGTTTCATATCCGAATATTTCTCGTACTTGGACAACTTAGTCCGTTCTATACACCCTGATTAAAATACCCGATAAACCACCTATCTCTGTTTAACAGGAGAAGTAAAATGAGCAATGATTCAAACCAGAGCAGTCAGCGAATTGACTCTAAAAAAGCCCCTGAACCGGTTGGACTGTATCCACACGCCCGTCGCGCCGGTAATTTATTGTTCCTTTCGGGCGTCGGTCCCCGCCAGCGCGGCAGCAAAGACATCCCCGGAGTGACGTTAGATGCCGACGGCAATATTAGCGATTACGACATCGCTGCCCAGTGCCGTAGCGTGTTCGACAATGTTCGATGGATCCTCGAAGAATCGGGTTCCAGCTGGGATCAGTTAATCGATGTACAGGTATTTTTAACTAATATGAAAGACGACTTTAAAACCTACAACGAGATCTACGCCGAATACTTCAAAGACAACCAGCCTTGTCGAACAACCGTAGAAATCACATCGCTACCCACCCCCATTGCGATTGAACTAAAATGCATCGCAACGATTGATTAAGTCAGAGGCAACAGGAGGTTCATATGAGCGCACCAATGCAAGTTATCAATTTTCAAAAATGGATTGACGATAACCGGGATAAATTGAAGCCGCCGGTATGCAACAAAGAAGTCTACCGCGAAGGCGATATGATCATTATGGTGGTTGGCGGTCCAAATGGCCGCAAAGACTTCCACTACAATGAAGGCCCCGAGTTTTTCTATCAACTCGAAGGCGAAATGCTGCTTCGAACGCAACAAGATGGCAAAGTTGTGGATTACCCGATTAAAGCTGGTGAAGTCTTTTTGTTACCACCAAAGGTGCCTCACTCTCCAATCCGCTTTGAAAACTCGATTGGCCTTGTGGTCGAGCAGGTACGTCGCGAAGAAGAAACCGACGGTTTAATGTGGTTCTGTGAAAACTGCAACCATAAATTATACGAAGAGTTTTTTCCATTACGCGACATAGAAAACGATTTTGGTGCCGTGTTCAATCGATTTTTGTCGAGTGAATCGCTGAGAACCTGTGATGCCTGTGGCCATGTGATGCCGCATAATAAATACGAGTTTTCGTAATGAAACTTAACCTCGAACTGAATGGCAAGCAGTACCGGGTCGCGACAGAAGATGCGACCAGCCTTGCTATTCCGTTACAATTCAATGGAGCGCAACCGAATCATTTTGGTGCCAGTAAGGCGAGCGCAAAACCTGTCGAAGCCGACGGTTTTATCGGCGATACACGTCGTGGCGGAAGCTGTAACGTTCAAACCGTTTCTTTCGTTCCGCATTGCAATGGCACGCATACCGAATCGGTTTCTCATATTGTCAATGACCACTTTGCCGTTGGGCAATTAGCAAAACAACTGATCCCGGCAACGGTTATCACGGTGGTGCCGCAACTCGCCACAGAGTGTAACGACAGTTACCGACCAACACTCGCTCCAGAAGATAAGGTGATTAGTAAAGCTTTACTTACCGCTGAATTATCAGAGTTTGATCGCGACTTAGTAACGGCCCTTGTGATAAGAACCTTACCCAACTCCGAGGCCAAACAATCGTTAGTTTACGATAGTGACAATCAACCGCCTTTTTTAACCAGCGATGCCATCGATTATATGAATCAGAAAGGCGTGCAACATTTGTTGGTGGATTTCCCATCGATCGACAAAATGTATGATGAAGGGATGCTTTCGAATCATCATACTTTCTGGAACGTAACACAAGAGTCACACGTTGCCGATGAATCGGTTGCTTCCAACAAAACCATCACCGAAATGATTTTCGTCCCCGATCAAGTAAACGATGGTCACTACTTGTTGAGCTTAAACATTGCTGCTTTTGAATCCGACGCGGCGCCCAGCCGCCCTGTTATTTATCCGCTTGAGAAACAATCATGAATCAGTCCGTTAATTTTGAAAACAGTTTGGCTTTTGCCCAGTCGATGGATCAGAAAGATCCGCTTCGCGCCATGAGAGCGCAATACCATATCCCCAAACAAACCAATGGTGAAGATGAAATTTACCTTTGTGGCAACTCGCTGGGTTTACAACCGAAAAAAACACAAGAGTATCTAGGATATGAGTTATCGCAATGGCAAAAGCTCGGCGTGAAAGGTCACTTTTCAGGCGACTTCCCATGGATGCCTTATCATGAGTTTTTGACCGAAGGATTTGCCGATCTGGTGGGGGCCAAACACTCAGAAGTGGTTGCTATGAATTCATTAACAGCCAACTTACATTTTATGATGGTCAGCTTCTATCGCCCCACCGAAAAACGCCATAAAATTCTTATCGAAGATCATGCGTTTCCGTCGGATCATTATGCGGTCGAATCGCAAATCAAATTTCACGGCTTTAATCCCAAGGATTCCATGTTACTGATTAAGCCTCGCGATGGCGAAGCAACTTTTCGAACCGAAGATATTTTAAAAGTCATCGAAGACGAAGGCGATAGCATCGCGCTTATCATGTTGCCGGGCGTTCAGTACTACACTGGTCAGGTATTCGATATGCAAGCGATCACCAAAGCGGGTCACCAAAAAGGTTGTGTGGTTGGTTTCGATCTGGCCCACGCAGCGGGCAACATCGAAATGCAATTGCACGACTGGCAGGTCGACTTTGCCTGCTGGTGCAATTATAAGTACCTAAATTCGGGCGCTGGCTCAGTTGCGGGTTGCTTTGTTCATGAAACCCATCATAAAAATAAAGACTTGCCCCGCTTTGCAGGTTGGTGGGGACACAATAAAGAAACCCGCTTCAAAATGGACAACCGTTTTGATCCGATTGAAAGCGCCGAAGCTTGGCAGTTATCGAATCCACCCATTTTATCCCTCGCTGCCATTCGTGCTTCGCTCGATACCATCAAGGAAGCAGGTGGAATAAAAGCACTACGACAAAAATCATTAATGCTCACGGGATACTTAAGATTTCTACTAGAAAGCGAACTCGGCAGCGATATTAAAATATTAACACCCAAAAACGATGCCGAACACGGCTGCCAACTCAGTTTAACCGTCGACACGCACGGACTGGATGGGCGCATCGTCTTCGAGCGAATTGAAGCCGCTGGCGTTACCGGTGACTGGCGTTACCCCAATGTCATTCGTGTCGCTCCCGTGCCGCAATACAATTCGTTTGAAGACTGCTACCGCTTTGTTCAAATACTAAAGTCGAGCCTAGCGGCCTAATCATCAGGCAAACGCCCAGGGGAGTTTTTTATGAGCCAGAACAATCAAAACACCATCACATTAATTGGCGCTGGTCTGGTCGGTAGTTTGTGTGCGGTATTTCTCGCGCGCCGGGGGTTTAACGTCGAAATTTTTGAGCGACGGCCCGACATGCGTAAGCAGTCTATCTCAGCTGGCCGCTCGATCAATCTGGCGTTGGCCAACCGTGGTATTTACCCACTGCAACAAGTTGGACTGATGGATCAGGTTTCTACCATGTTGACGCCCATGAAAGGTCGCATGATCCACGATAAACAAGGCAATCAACATTTACAGCCTTATGGACAGCGCACCGAAGAAGTCATTTATTCTGTTTCGCGCGGCGACCTGAATAAACTCTGCATGAACGCTGCCGAAAGTTACGGCAATGTCAGCATTCACTTTAATTGCAAATGCGTTGATGTCGATTTTAAGAGTAACCTGCTGACTATCGAAAACGAAGAGACCGGGAAAACAACACGGCATAGCTTTGAACGCGTGATTGGCACTGATGGCAGCGCTTCAGCGGTACGCGATGCGATCCACAATCAAGTTTCTGAACGCAACACCACCGAACCATTGGGACATGGTTACAAAGAATTAACCATTCCGCCGTCACAAAACGGTGAGTTTCAAATTGAACCTGAAGCCCTGCATATATGGCCTCGAGGTGGCTACATGGTCATCGCACTGCCCAATATGGACAAAAGTTTTACCGTAACTTTATTTATGCCGAATGAAGGCGACGTAAGCTTTCAGTCGATCGACGATGAACAAAAAGTTCTCACATTCTTTCAACAGGAGTTCCCAGATCTTGTTCCATTGCTACCGCAATTGACCAAAGATTACTTCGAAAACCCAACCGGCCATCTGGCCACGGTGCGTTGTTCGCCTTGGCACTATAAAGACAAAGCGCTGATTATTGGCGACGCGGCTCACGCGATTGTGCCCTTTCACGGACAGGGGATGAACTGTGGTTTCGAAGATGTCAGTGAGTTCGATGCGCAACTGGAACAATTCGGTGATGACTGGTACAAAATATTCAGTGAGACGGATCGACTGAGAAAAGACAATGGCAACGCGATTGCAGATATGGCGATCGAAAATTACATTGAAATGCGCGACTCGGTGAACGATCCGGTGTTTCTGTTAAAGAAGCAATTGGCGTTTGAGTTAGAAAAGCTCTTTCCTGATCGCTTTGTGCCGCGCTATTCCATGGTAATGTTCCACCGCTTGCCCTACGCTGAAGCAAAAAGTCGAGGCGAAATACAAAACCAAATTTTGAGTGAACTAGTTCAGGACAAAACCGATCTCGATCAGGTCGACATGCAACAGGCGCAAACACTGATCGAAGAGCGATTGTCCGAGGTTGAATTGAACCCGTAACGCACTCGTCTTCCTCCAGCTCATTCAACTGAAAAAGTCACCGCACGGTGACTTTTTCTTTTCTCACTACTCTGCATTAATCGGCTTACTCTGACCAAAAGACGACCATTGAATTTTTCGCGTCGCAATCATCATAATGCCCAAACTGACGAAGCTTAATATCGCACCCGATAAGAATGCGTAATCTTCTGATAGAATAATCATAAACAAGACC
>JBPEWV010000022.1:0-13807 GCA_052032335.1 Pleionea sp.
AAAAAACTCATGAATAAAGTGCTGTTTTTGCAATTCGGAAAGATGACGCTCTTGCACCCGCACATGTTTATCACCATAACGCAACTGATAAGCACTCAGCACTTGCTCCATAAAAGCATAGCTACCGAAGCTCGCCAAATAGTTTGCCGGCTTGCTCTGATAAACGCAGTGAATGGCTTCTGCGATTGCGTCGATATGCTGCTCTCGGTTTTGATATCGTGTGTCGATAACGTTTGAAATCAACACACACGATTGTTCTTCAGAAAAGACCGAGGACGCAACTTTTAATGGAATCTCATTATTCATTCCCAATGACTGACGCACAAATGGCGCAGGTCGCAAGGTACCAGAAAAGAATATTACGCTACGCAATTGACGGTATAACTTTTCTAAATAATCAGACGCATTCAAAGCGACTAACTCTAATGCATAAGTATCGATGAGACCGCTGGATTCTTCGCGTAAAAATCCTTTATGATTGTCACCGGCCAATCCCAAGATAACACTAAATCGAATCACTTGTTTGAGCAAACGACTCTCGTCGGACGACAGTCCCTTTTCACTCGCTCTGTCAACTAACAGTGAGACGCACTGACTGATCCAACCGCCAAGGGGCGCCAGTTTGTCGGGCTCGATTGTTAATGCCTGGCTGCCTTGCTTGCGCTCTGTTTGTTCCAGCTTGATTAATATTTCCGAGATTTTATTGAGCGGCCGGTTTAATTTTGAAAATTGTTTCGCAACCTCAAGAAGGCGTTGTTCATCCAGCTCTGCCGAGTACATATTTCTCGATCGCTCAATCAGATTATGCGCCTCATCGATAAGAAATGTAATGCGATCACCATAACGGTAAAAATGCGCTAGTTGGACCAATGGATCCAGCAAGTAGTTGTAATCACAAACGATAACATCGAACCAGGGGATTAACTGAAGCGACAAGGAAAAAGGACAGACTTTATGACGCTCAGCGACGATTTTTATTTCTGTTTCATCAACACAATTTAATTGAAAACAGTCTTCAATTGCCTCGTTCAATCTGTCATAAAACCCAATCTTGTACGGGCAAACGAGATCACTTTCTTGACTCGCAGTACAAAAACAGGTCTTCTCTTTGGCATTAATAATTAGAGTCTTCAGCGGCGCTTGTGATAAAGAAAGTTTGTGGCAAGTGTCTTTTGCCGCTTTTCGCCCGGAAGTCTTTGCGGTTAGAAACACCACCTGCTGAACATACCCAGCCCCCATGGATTTTATGGCGGGGAAAAGTGTACTGACACTTTTTCCGATACCCGTAGGCGCTTCAAATGCCAAATGACGCTTTTCTCTGACCGATCGAAAAACCTCAGCACACAAAGCGCGTTGTCCGGGCCGAAATGAATGGAAAGGAAACTCAAGCTCGCGACAAGCTTGATACAGTAAACCTCGATGTTGCTCGACGGTCTCCAGCCAGCGGCAATAGCGGTCGATGGCTTTAAGCGCAAACGTTTCCAGCTGCTCGAAGGTCAAAACGTTGGTCTCACTGGTTTCTGAATCGTCTGACAAATGCAACCAGGTCAGTTGGGTTTTGATTTTATCGCGCTGATTCAAAACAGCATAAATCCAGGCATAAAGCGTTAACTGAGCCGATTGCACAGAACGCGATGCTTCCGGGATCAATGTAGGCTCGACGTAAACGGTTTTGATTTCTTCAATCAGAGTTTCAAGGTCGCTTTTAGGATTCTCAGGATCATTGCAGTCCAACAAACCATCTATTCGACCACGAATAACGATAGGCCGGTCGTTCCAGAAACCGCAATACTCGACCGCAACCTCGACCTGATAATTGTCACTTTCTTTCTGGCGTTTCTTTTGTAATCGCTGATGACCGCGGATCCCTTCTTGTGCCGTTGGTCCCGCTTCGCCCCAAACTGAAAGATCACCTTGACGACAACTGAACTCAGCAAGTTCGGTAACGGAGAATTGAAATGCACGCTGCGTCATCCGTTAGCTACTCCCGAGTGACATAGTCAACCCGAATGACCTGATGGGGAATATCATGTTGCTGATAAAACGCCATCCAACGTTTTTGGTTATTCTGCAAACGGTCACCTGGCCCTTTCACCTCAATGAGTCGATAACTTCCGCTGGCAGAAAAATACAGCAGATCAGGTTGACCGGAACGATTTTCCTTAGGATCGGAGAGAATACGGTGAGTGATCTTTCGAATATGTTCCAATGGTAGACAATGCAGCACTTTTTCCAGTAACTCACTATCAAGTGCCGGCCAGACAGTAAACTGACAGGCGATTCCCTTTTTCTGCTGATAAACCTCCCAGATGTGGCGAAGCAAAAGCTCATCATTGCTGATTGTTTTTTTCAATGACTGATAGGTTTTGCTGCGCCGCTGAATAAATTGCGGATCGTAAATGTCCGCAGGAAGGGTCTGAAATGGATTGTAAAAAGCGCCTTCGATATCGTCGAACAACATTGGCCAGTATATTATCCCGAACAACGTATTAAACACTGCATTTTCAACCCAGAAGGCTTCTCCTGAACCCTTGTTTAAATGCTCTACGACATCCTGCTCAACCGAGTGACCGCTGGGCAATAATGTCAGGGTATCTTCAACCGGCAAATAAACCGGTGACTCGACGGGCGTCTTATCAAGGCGCTTCGCCAGTTTTTTCTCAAAAACCGAAACAAACTGTTGCTCTTCTTGCGAACTGGAATGCGTTTTCAATTGTTGCAGTTCTTGCCAGGCGATGGGGTACATACCCAATTTCTCATAACATCGAATTCGTCGCTCATTGGCGGGGAGTTGCTGCGATTGCAAATACAGTCGAATGGCCGATTGCCACTCTGCCAGTCGTTCATATTCACGGGCCAGCCGATTGATGACACGGTACAGTCGTCGGCGATACAAAGGTGCCGTCGAGTCGATTCTCGGTAGCTGTTGCTCCAATTGCATTAATAGGGCGACGTCAACATCTCGCGACTCGTGTAATATTTCAGACAATTGATGCAGTCGTTTCAGGGCATCCATTTCTGCTCTTGTCTGAACCGGCAGATTGGACTGACTTATGGTGTAAAGCTCGTACGCTATCATGCCCAAATCTTGCAACACGAACTCGGTCAGGTCGCGCCTCAGATTACCGAAAAACAACAGGCGGTAAGTGTCAAAAATGTCTTGCGGCACCTGTACCAGAAAATGATTGTGCAGTTGTTCCGGCACAACATTGGTTTGACACCACTCCGTTACCGCTTGATCAAGAGCAGTACGCTTTAACGATTTCCAGCCGGGTTGTTTAAAATACTGGATAATTTCAGACTTGGTAAACAGCTTGAGCCAGTCAAACGATTCCTGCAGTTGCGGTTGTTGCATTAAACTGGCGTCGATAAGACGCTGTGCCGCCAGTTCAATGTCGGCTATCTCATCGTATTTCATTTTGTCGATTCGAAACCAACTGCCTTTTCGCATATAACATCGGGTCAACAGCATTTGCGCATTTTGCGGCAGCTCATAAAAGGTTTCTGCAAACGCTATCTCGACTGAATTTAGAACAGAAGAGTAACGCGTCCGGACAAAATCCAGCATGACTTTGAAGTTGGT
Source organism: Pleionea sp. (assembly GCA_052032335.1). Taxonomy (GTDB): domain Bacteria; phylum Pseudomonadota; class Gammaproteobacteria; order Enterobacterales; family Kangiellaceae; genus Pleionea. Next base: position 3,584 of record JBPEWV010000022.1, read on the forward strand.
CAAATAGTAATCGGCAGGGAGAGTAACGGGTTGCAGAGGCGTTTCCTTAATTCTGATGATAAAAATCGACAAAGACTTAAACTACTTGTATGGCTAGTATACCAGTGGCGAGGTTCAGAGCAACAGCCTTGTTCCACCGATTAATCGCGCCACCGAACGGGCTATGTTGTCCATCGGATTGAAAATTCGTTAAGCTGGGATATTCTGCGATGCTAAAACTGAATCTGCCAATGAACCCACACTCAAAAGCCGCCTACACTCTGGTTGCCACCATTTTCATTGCAGCTCTGGTCACCGTACTGGCTAAAGTCTCACTTGAACGGGTTGACGCCTTTACGTTTAACTGGCTGCAAATTGCGGTTTGTATGGTATTTCTGTCGTGCTACACCTTTATTTGGCGTAAAGAGGCCTGGCCCGGCCAACTGACCGCTGCACAATGGTTTTACGCTGCTGCCATCGGCATAGCAAATTTTACCTTGGTCCGGTTCCTGTTTTTGGCTGGATTAGAAACCATGCCGGTCACCACACACGCCTATCTGGTGAATTTTGTTGGCCTAATTACCATGATGCTGAGCGTATTTTTACTTGGCGAACGCCCCTTCTTTATTCAGTTTTTTGGTGCCATTGTTGCCCTCTCGGGTCTTACCATTTTCTTTGATCGCATTCCTGCGCCGCACGAATTTTTGGGTATTTTATACGTTGCGACCGGTGTGTTTTTTCTGGCTCTGACCAATAATTTAATTCGACGATTTATGCTGTTTCACCGAGACTCCATGTCGGTGGTGATGCTCTCGACCCTGGCAATATGGATCGGTGGAATACCGCTGGTTGTTACCGGTGTAATCCTTGATTCGCAATCATTGTCCATCGGCTGGAAAGACGCTCTGGTGATTACTGCCAACGGCGTATTTGGACTGGCACTGACGCTTATTGTTTTTAACAAAGTCATGCAGGTGCTGCGCAGTTACGAGGCCAGTATTCTGGCGTCTTGTGGAGTCGTGTTTGTGGCCATTCTCGCCATTCCGATCACCAACGAAGTGCTGACACTGAATAAAATATTCGGCATCATTATTTTATTTATCGGTATTCTAATGACACAATTCAAACTCTCCATTAAAGCTCTAATTAAAAAGGTGTACTCATGAGCGACGCTTTAACAGAATTTCAACAAAACTATCCGGTTATCATCGACACACCCGTGCACTGGGGAGAGATGGACGCTTTCCAGCACGTCAATAACGTGGTCTATTTTCGTTACTTCGAAAGCGCACGGATCGCTTATATGACACAAACCAACATCATGAGCGAAATGAAGGAAAAACAAATCGGCCCGATTTTAGCGTCTACCGAGTGTCGCTATCGGCGACCGGTGACTTACCCCGATAACTTAAAAATTGGCTGTAAAGTTACCGAGCTGCGAGAGCAGGACTTTATTCAGGAATACGGTATTTTCAGTCTGCAACAGGATGAGCTCACGACGCTTGGCAAGGCACGAATTGTAATGGTCGATTATAATACGCACCAGAAAGTAGCCATCAGTGATAGCATTCGAGCGGCTATCGTGAAATTTCAGCCTGAACTCGCTTAGCCGGTCAAACCGTACTAAGCAAAACTTTTTTGTTTTAACTGCCGAAACTGTGCGTAAAATTCAGAGACCTGTGCCATGAAATTATCTTCTGGTACAGGCCGACCGATAAAGTATCCCTGAGCTTCATCACATCCGTAATGCATCAATAATTCCAGCTGAGCTTGATTTTCCACACCTTCAGCAATAACTTCGAAGCCCAAGGTTTGCGCCAGAGCCACCAAAGAACGCACCATCGATTTCGATGAGTCGTTTTGTTCGATATCTCCGATAAAAGAACGATCCAGTTTTATCTTATCGAATGACAGCCGTGTTAAATAAGCGAGCGATGAGTAACCGGTACCAAAATCATCCAAAGCCATAAAAATGCCTTTACGATGCAATGCTTCGATAACTTTTGATGATGCTTCGTTCTCGACAAAAATAGACTCGGTAATTTCTATTTCCAGATCCTCTGGCTGCAGGCTTAATTCGGGAAGCAATTGATCAATGTAAGCTTCAAAGTCGTCTTTCTGCAATTGAATTCCGGAAAGATTGATAGCAACTCTGGGTAAGTCCAATCCTTCATTACGCCATCGTTTAAGCGCCATCAAGGCTTCTTTAGCAACCCAGCGTCCAATGGGAACAATCAATCCAGAGGCTTCGATGATTGGAATGAATTCTGCAGGAGAAATAAACTCTCCGGACGGATGGTTCCAACGCAGCAAAGCTTCTGCTCCCGAAACAACACCATGGTTTAAATCAAACTGGGGTTGATAGTGCAAATGAAACGCATTTTGTACCAACGCGCTTCTTAAATCGTGCTCCAGTTGTGAACGTCGAATGGCACGATGCGAAAACTCTGCCTTGTAAAAGGTATAATTGTGTTTCTCGGTTTGTTTGGCAGTATGCATGGCGGTATTGGCATTACGCGTCAATTCATCAAAGCTCTTACCATCGTCCGGATACACAGCAATACCGATGCAAGCGCCAACGTATCGCTCCTGCTCCCCTAACTGAAAGGGTATCTCCAGCTGATTCAATATTTTTTCCGCCACACAGGTGATCTGTTCTACCTTTGCAACATCTTCCAACAAAATCAAAAACTCGTCACCACTTAATCTGGAAACCGTGTCTTGACCGCGCGTCACCGATTGCAATCGTGACGCAAACTGTTTCAACAAGGCGTCCCCTTTATTGTGACCAAGAGAGTCATTAACCAACTTAAAATTATCCAAATCGATAAACAAGACCGCAACTTTTGTCGATTGTCTTGCAGCTCGCTCGCAACTGTGCAGATAACGAATCTGACTCAATGCTCGATTAGGTAAGTGGGTAAGCTGGTCATGATAAGCTAAAAAGTCCAGACGTTGCCGCGCAATTTTTAATTCAGTGATATCAGAAAAGACAATAATATAATGAGAAACACCACCCTCTTCGGACATTACCTGTCTGACCGACAACGAAATTGGAAAGCGCTCGCCATTTTTACGAACATAGGTGAGTTCACCTTGCCAGAAACCTTCGGTAACCAATTCTCGTCTGATGGATCGATAGTTCTCCGGCTCGTTTTTCAACAAACGCTTTAACCGAATTTTTCTCATCCAAACTTCTTCGGGCGACAATTGTGTTATGTCGCAATACGCTTTGTTGAAACCAATGACATTAAAAAATCGATCGGTCACCAGAGTGGCTTCGGAAAGATGATCAAGCACCTCCAATTGTTGTGGTTGCTTACTCAAATCAGGTCGAGTTTCAACCCATGCAGACAATTGAATGACAATGTTCTCAGCCGACGATTCAGCCTCGTTAAATTTTGCTGTTAAGAGCATCGGTTTAACCGTTTTGCCATCGTTGGCAACCAAAGAAACCTTTTCAATAAACCGTTCGTCTGAACGTCCGGCTAGCTGACTTAATAGACTCCCAAACGCAACTGTCTGTTGCTTGCGTTTAATTTTGAGGTTTAATAGCGGATGGTTGTTCGACTGGAAATCTCGCAAGTCAATACCAAGCGTTCGCAAAAACGCAAGCGCTTCCGAATTGTGGCCAATAAGCTGACAACTTGAATTAAACACCAGAATTGCGCCCGGAATGGCTTCGAGATTCAATTGCGGATGGTTTTTGGTATTAATGCCGGTGGACTCCTTAAAAGACATAATTTAAAAGATAACTTTTAAAAGACTTAACTTCTAAAAAAAATAACTCTGATCATTAAGACAATTTGCCTCACAGTATAGACCTTGTTCAACCCTTTAAAGGCAAGTTGCGAAATATCCCGATATTGAAAATGGACTATGTCGCACAAAGCCTTCCGTTTTTTATTATTTGCGATATTTCAAACCTGGATTAAACTTAATCTATGTTATTGGAATTCATTGCGAGGGACGTTTTTATGTTTGCACAACAAAAAGACTATTACCGGGTCGAAGAAAGTTCGATGGAAGAATTTTTACAAGCGATCGAACGACAGAAGTCAAAATCATCTCAATTTGAGTCATCAAAAATCAATCATCTTGAAAAGAAATTTCTCGAAAGTTTTAGTAAAAATAAAAAATGAAGACATAAAAAAAGCTGCTTTTAGCAGCTTTTTTTATTAACAAGACTGAAATATTATTCGACTTCAAATGGATCGCGCATGATGATCGTTTCATTACGATCGGGACCCGTTGAAATAATATCGACCGGCACACCCACCACTTCTTCAATCTTTTTGATAAAGGCTTTTGCATTCTCAGGTAATTCATCATAGGAGCGTACGCCAAAGGTATTATCACTCCAACCAGCCAGTTCAATGTACTCTGGCTTCACTTTTTCAAACCCTTCTGCACCAACCGGGGTAACGTTTAATTGTCCGTTGTCGGGACACATATAACTGGTACAAATTTTTACCGTTTCCAGACCGTCCAGCACATCAAGCTTGGTCAAACACAAACCCGACACACTATTGATCTGAATTGCCCGACGTAACGCAACCGCATCGAGCCAACCGCAGCGACGCGGACGACCAGTGGTTGCACCAAACTCGTGACCTTTTTCAGCCAATCGTTTACCAGTGTCATCGTGCAGTTCGGTGGGGAAAGGCCCTCCGCCCACTCGTGTGGTGTAAGCTTTGGTAATACCAAGCACATAGTCCAGATACAATGGCCCAAATCCGCTACCCGTGGCTGTACCACCCGCCGTCGTGTTGGAGGACGTTACAAAAGGAAAGGTTCCATGATCGATATCGAGCAAGGTGCCCTGCGCGCCTTCAAATAACAGAGAGTGGCCTTTTGAACGCTCCTGATGCAACATTTCGGGAACATCGGCTACCAAAGGTTTGATTTCTTTTGCCCATTCCAAACACTGCTGATACAAGGCTTCAAGGTCAACTTTCTCTTGCTTATAATATTGTTCAAGAACAAAATTATGGTAGCCCAGAACTTCCTCCAGTTTTTCCCGAAGTCGTTCCGGATAAAACAGATCTTCCACTCGCAAGCCACGCCGAGCCACTTTGTCTTCGTAGGCCGGGCCAATACCACGTCCCGTCGTACCGATTTTCTTATTGCCTACTTTGGCCGCTTCGCGCGCCACATCGAGCTTTACATGGTAAGGCAAAATCAAGGTACAGGCGGCGCTGATTCGCAAGCGCTCTCTTACCGGAACATCACGCGCTTCGAGCATGTGAATTTCTTCCATCAGCGCTTCGGGTGACAATACAACACCGTTACCGATGTAACAGGTTACGCCATCGCGCAAGACGCCCGATGGAATCAAATGCAATACGGTTTTTTCACCGTCGATCACCAGAGTATGTCCTGCGTTGTGACCACCCTGATATCGAACCACACCCGTTACTCGGTCGGTAAGTAGGTCGACGACCTTACCCTTACCTTCGTCACCCCATTGGGTGCCTAAAACAACAACATTTTTAGCCATAATAGAAAGTCAAAGAGCCTGTTGAGATAATGTTACTTGAATGGAGAACCAAACCGCGAATTCTACCGCTATTGTCGGGCATTCACAATGCTATTCATGCAATGAACAACGATTACTCAGAAAATACCAATTCATGACCTGGAAAAGCCCTATACAACTAGCCACTTTTTACCAGAGTTAATACTGCGAGCCCTATCATCATTGAGAAAAAACCTATCGTTCTCAGTGACTTATCAGACTGCTGAGCCATTGTTAATACCGCGCCACGCCAAGACTTTGGACTGGCAAACGGCAGCAATCCTTCAATCACCAACACCAGCGCCAGGGCGACCCATAAATCCTGCATCTTCAAGCCCTCTATTAAGATTATCGTTCAGATTATTGATTACCCAATAAAAAAGCCTGATCAATGATCAGGCTTTTTTCTTCAGGCGAAATTACCTAGCGAACTTTCGAATTTTTCAAATATTTGAAAAACTCACTGTCCGGCTTGATCACCAACACGTCATCTTTGCTATTGAACGAGCTTCGATACGCGTCAAGGCTTCGCAAAAAGGCATAGAACTCAGGATTCTTGTTGTAAGAATCAGCGTAGATTTGCGCAACCTTTGCATCGGCGTTACCGCGCACAGTTCTCGAGTACTCATCGGCTTCCGCCAGAATCCGCTGTACGTCCGCATCAGTTTTGGCTTTAAGAATGTTGGCCTCTTTTTGCCCTTGTGAGCGAATGTCGATCGCTGTTGCACGACGTTCTGAGCGAATTTGCTCGTAGACCTGCTCTACAACACGAGATGTGTAATTAACCTTCTTGACTCGAATGTCGACAACTTCAATTCCGTACTCTGGAACACGCTGATTCAATTCGTTTTCAATTTCATCCATTAAATCTTCACGTTGTTCCGAGATTGATTCTTGCAAAGTACGACGACCAAACTGCTCACGCAATCCGTTATCGACCAGACGCTCAAGAAATGTTTCTGCCTTGCGAAACTGACCGTCGGTACGCAAATAAAATTGCGAAAAGTCATTTACTCGCCATTGCACAAAGGTGTCAACATCAAGGAACTGCTTGTTCGATGTGGTGAATACATCGGGCTGTGCGTCCATGGTCTGCACCCTTGCATCAATACGTTTAATGGTATCGACAATGGGGTATTTGAAATGCAAACCCGGTTCAAAAATTACCGGGAGCTCATTGGCATCACGCAAAACCTTTCCGAAACGAAGTTTCAATGCGCGCTCCGACTCGTCGATAACAAACAGCGAGTTGGCCCCCAACAGAAGAACAATCAGGCCAAATATGATTAGCCAAAAACTTTTGCCTTGCATTATTTGCTCTCCTTATTTTTCTTCATCAGTTGATCCAATGGTAAATACATCATGTTATTGCCGCCCTCGACATCGACCATTACCTTGGTAGAGCTCTGTAAAATTTTCTCCATGGTTTCCAGATAAAGTCGGTCACGGGTAACTTTCGGGGCACTCTCGTATTGCGGTAGCAACTTATTAAAACGAGCCACTTCACCATTGGCCTGAGCCAAAACTTTTGCTTCATAAGCTTCCGCTTGCTGACGCATTTGTTCGGCATTGGCTCGAGCATCGGGAATTTCTTTATTGCGATAAGCTTCGGCATTTTGCAGCTCACGCTTAGCGTCTTGCTCTGCACGGTTAACGTCTTCAAAAGCGTCATTAAGTGCTTGCGGAGGCGCTGCTTTTTCCAGCGTTAACTGCTCGACTTTCAGTCCAGAGTTGTAGGTTTCTAAAATACGTTCCAACTCCCGCAGCAACTCATTACGAATTCGTTCTTTTTCAGTGGTTAACAAGGCATCAACCTGACTGTCACCGACTACCTGACGTAATGCGCTTTCAGCCGCCTGTTGTAACGTAGTGTCAGGCGTAGAAAGTTCGAACAGATAATTGCGAGGATCGTCGATTCGGTACTGAATCCCGATTTGTACATCAATGATGTTCAAATCTTTGGTTAACATAACGCCTTGAACGCGTCTTTCTTCCAGCTTGTTGACGTTGACCTTGCGAATCGTTTCAATGCCCGCTGGTACCCATTGCAAACCCGATCCGACGATTTCTTTGAATTCGCCGAATTGCAGCACTACGCCACGCTCTTGTTCATTGATGACATAAAAACCTTTTGCCACCCAAAATAAAACAACAGCGACCAAACCGATGATGACAAAAGGTTTGGCACTACCGGAACCAGAGGAATTACCACTGCCTCCAGACACTTTATTCCAAAGCTTTTTCACCATTTCATCAATGTCCGGGGGACCGTCCTGCTTCTTACGGTTGCCCCATGGATCTTTGTCATTACCGCCCGGTGAATTCCAGGTCATATCATTCTCCAATAATCGTTGGGTTATTAGTCATTAGTTGGTTCAAAATTGTAAGGAGGGTGCGCCCAAGAATCAATGTTTTGACGCCACCAGTGCCTCCAAATCAATTTCATTTTTACGAGCCAAACGCTTCCAGTCAGAAACCGGCAGTTTAACACGCATTAAAAACTCGCCTTGTTCGTTTACTTGTTCGTTTTCTACGCAATTCAAGTCGAACAACTGGCCTCGAAGTGCCATGTGTTGGTTATTCAGCCGTAATGTTTCTTCTTTCCACTCTTCTTCGAGCAGGTCAGCCACGACGTCCAGTAATTCATCGACGCCTTCGCCCGTCACCGCAGAACAATATACGCGAAAACGACCTGTTTCAGGATCTTTTTCTGCGCGTGGCGACAGTCCGTCCACCTTATCGGCTTTGTTGTACACTTCTACAATCGTATTCTCGGTTGCGTCGATTTCATCGAGTACCAGATACACCTGTTCTTTGTTGTCTTCACGACGTTCATCCGAAGCATCGATCACGTGCAACAAAATGTCCGCTTCGCGACTTTCTTGCAAGGTCGCTTTAAACGCCGCCACCAAGTCGTGCGGCAAATGACGGATGAATCCGACCGTGTCGGCCAAAATGACCGCTTGCTGTTCGTTTAACGGTATACGTCGATGGGTAGGATCCAGAGTCGCAAACAGTTTATCCGCCGCTAAAACACGCGCTTCTGTCAAACGATTGAATAAGGTCGATTTACCGGCATTGGTGTATCCGACCAAAGACACCGTGGGAATATTGGCGCGTTTTCTCGACCGGCGCCCTTGTTCCCGTTGCCGCTCTACCTTTTCCAGCCGCTTACGAATGGTTTTAATGCGTTCTCGTAACAAGCGTCGATCGGTTTCGAGCTGAGTTTCACCCGGTCCGCGCAAGCCGATCCCACCTTTTTGCCTTTCCAGATGGGTCCAGCCTCGAACCAGGCGAGTCGAAATATGCTGCAACTGAGCTAACTCGACCTGCAATTTACCCTCGTGAGTAAATGCCCGCTGGGCGAATATATCAAGAATCAAACCGGTCCGGTCGACCACACGACACTTGGTCAAATGTTCGATATTTCGCTCTTGCGAAGGCGACAGAGCATGATTAAACAACACCACGTCGGCTTTCTCGTCGCTCACAAATTGGGCGATCTCGTCAATCTTACCGGTCCCCACAAAATACTTTGACTGGGGCGCAGAACGACTGGTGGTCACGATACTTAAGATTTCGATCCCGGCGGATGTTGTCAGATCCGTAAATTCGGTCAAGTCTTCTTGACTGTTTTGATCGGGAAAATCGACGTGCACCAGCACCGCACGTTCACCGCCTTGATAACGTTCAAACACTAAAAGGAATTACCTGTGATTAAATCTATTGAGGATATTTTGACACTAAACAGCACAGCGATGCTACCGCATCGCTGTGCGAAAGATGTAAAACTTGATTAACCGTTGTTACCGAAGTCTTCGTCGCCACCGTTACCGTTTTCACCGGTATGAGGCAAACGCACATTTCTGGTAGGAACAATGGTCGAGATGGCGTGCTTGTAAACCATTTGGCTGACGGTGTTTTTTAACAAAACCACGAATTGATCAAAAGATTCAACCTGCCCCTGCAATTTAATGCCGTTAACCAGATAAATCGCAACCGGAATTCGTTCTCGTCGTAAGGCATTTAAGAAAGGGTCTTGTAAAGATTGCCCTTTTGGCATGGTAATTCTCCTTGTAATGTTATTATTTATTCGTTTATCCCGACTTCTGGATCATCGGGTTCTTGCAGACTGTTGGCCCATAAATTTGGCAAATGTGTAAAAATGTCGCTGCCAAACGGCGTTAAACACCGTAGCACAACACTTTCAATTATAGTGTAGCATGCCACCGTGAAACTGCTATATGGAGATATTGCCTAAATTTTTCAACACTCTAGCGCAATTATTTTGTGATAAAGAGTCCAGCCAATTCATATCTTCCCAGCTCCGCAACCAGGTAAACTGCCGTTTCGCCAACTGCCGTGTGGCTACTACTGCGCGATAACGCGCTTGCTCGAGATCAAACTCTCCCGAAAGATACTGCCACATCTGACGATAACCGACACAACGCATCGACGGCATTTCTAAATTTAAGTCGCCGCGCGCCATAAGTTTGCGCATTTCGTCTTCAAAACCCTGCTCCAACATCAAGTCAAACCGGCGTTCAATGCGTTTGTGCAACACACTGCGCTCTTGCGGGGCTATTGCGTACTGTATTACCGGATAAGGAATCTGTTGCAACTGTTGTTCTTTATGCCATTGAGACAGCGGCTTTCCGCTGATCAAAAATACCTCGATGGCTCGCGAAAGCCGTTGCGGATCGTTGGGATGCAGTCGCTGTGCAGAC
>JBPEWV010000220.1:0-7614 GCA_052032335.1 Pleionea sp.
GGTATCTTCAAGCGGAGATATGATTGCTTGGATTTCTAATAGAACGGGTGTTTTTCAGATTTGGATTGAAAGTGAAGATGGTAGGAAAGAGCAAGTCACGCGTTTAAAGAATAACCTAGACTTTCTTGATTTGAGCTTTAACGACAGTGGAACCAAGTTAGGTGGTACAGCAAGTGGACGCTGGTTTGTGGTCGACTTGAAGTCAAAAGAGGTGAATTGGGGACCAAATGACCGGTATTATAAAAATTTTCAGTGGCGAAAAAATGATCACGAAGCTTTTGTCGCTGTCAAGCATATGGAGCAATGGGAGCAAGTCATATTAGATACAGCAACGATGGAAGTAAGATATGCAAAGACAATGAAAGATGCATTCATCGTATTGGAAGATTTAAAAGACTCTTTTACTTACATTGCGAATTTTAAGCAAAGCGGCTTTTGGAGGGTTACGGAAGAAGAGGAAGTGTACGTAGCTGTTGAAGAGCCAATTAACTCAACCAAACGTTGGGTGTCAACAAAAGACGGCTTATATTTCATTTCAAAAAATAAACTGATGTTTTTGAGTAAATCTGAATCTACATCAGTGCCGGTTAATTTGGAGATTGAAGGTAATGAATTATCTGCTCCTTACGATGCATCATGGCTCATTACAACAAGAAAAATGAAAGGGGAAGTAGATTTAATGGAGCTAAAATAAAGCTCAAAAATCCATTTATTCCTTATAATGTGTGATTTATTTCACATAAAGGGTCGCTAAATCTCTCTTTTCACAACAATTGCACCTTAAATTCACAGCTTTCACAGGTTAGCTGAGATACTTTTTAGTTAACTTCAATTGAGCAATAAAACGCATTTATCAACGAGGTGTATAAAATGACTCATATCAATATTTTTCTATTTTTTCTGGGTTTGATTCCTTTAAATGAATCAAATCAACTTGACTCAAATTATATTGAGCAAACGTCTTCTTACGTGACAGTTGATGAATCAGAAGGCAAAGAGGAGTCGCCGGAAGATACTGCTAACTGCCCTGACTACCCGTTTTGCTAAACCAGAATTACTTGATTTAAGGGCGAGAATAATCATGCAACGCGGTGACATTGTCCAATTAAACTCGGGCGGCACAAAGATGACGGTGTTCTCATTTTTGAAAGATCTGCCCAATGAGGTGCGTGAAAATTACACGCACCAAGGATTTCAAGAAGAAGACGTGGTGTGCAAGTGGTTCGTGGGCACCACGTTAAAAAAGGATGTGTTTCATACAAACGTTTTGAAACAAGTGTCCTAGAAATATCGCAAAATCGCGATTTCCCCTGGTTGTGAGGGCGTCCGTTTTTTACGGATGCCCTCGCGATTTACTGCTCTCTATTATTAGCTTGTCTCTGCTAATTCACCCTCACTATAACGCATTAGAAATTGATTAAATATCGCTCGATTTATTCGCATGTGTAGGGAAATCGCATTAAACTGAATGTACATTAATTAACCAGGTGACTGGTTACACTCTGAATTAGGAGGCTTTATGTACATTCCGAAGCCCATCGAATATCTGGATTCTGAAGATGTTCAATACCGGATCATTCCCCATCCAGAAACTTATACCGCGCTTGCGACGGCGCAGGCGGCAAGGGTTCCCGATCATTTATTGACCAAGGTGGTGGTCATTCAGGCGGATGGTCGTTTGATGATGGTATTGATCCCGGCCAATTACTCGCTGGATTTGCTTGCGCTGGCACGTCACATTAAAGTGCAACACGTCAGTTTGGTGCCAGAAGAAGAGTTGGCCAACCTGTTTCCAGATTGCGAACTGGGGGCAATCCCCCCCTTCGGAAACCTGTACGGTATGAAAGTCTGGATTGCCAGCGAGTTGTTCCAACGCTTTGAAATCACCTTCAACTCCGATAATCACCACGAATTGATCCGTATGAATACCGTCGACTTTTGTAATCTGGTGCAAGCCACCATGATCGATAAAGGGTATCGACAAACCTTGTCGTCGGTGTTGATTAAAGATTCGTTCACCAAACCATGGCACTGGATTTAGAACAGGGCAATCTGCTGGTCGGTCAATGAGTTAAAATCGTCGTCCAGAAAGTGCAGTATGCCGTCGGCAATGGGACGAATTTGCCGCTGAATGTACAATTCGTAATCTAACGGCGACTCCAGAAAATCTTTCGGCTCTGGGCCGTTGGTGGTCAGTAAGTACTCGATCCAGCCACCGCGTTTGTAGCGACTGGGGTAGCCCTTCGCTTTAAGTTGATCTTCAGCTCGCCTGGCCGCCTGTACATGGGGCGGCACATTCTTTTGATAATCGCTCAATTTTCTTCGAATACGTTTGCGGTAAACTAGCTGGTCGTCGAGCTGACCCGTTTTAATACGCTCGATATAATCGAGAATAAAAGACTGGTAGGGCTGATCGTCGAAAATTAGCTGGTAAAGTTCAATCTGAAAATTTCGGGCTGCACGTGTCCAGTCGGTACGCACACTTTCCAGGCCTTTAAAAATCAATTGATCGTCACTTCCGGTTTGAGTTTTTATCCCGGCGTAGCGCTTTTTCGATCCTTTCTCTGAGCCGCGAATGGTGGGCATGATAAAACGCTTAAAATGGGTTTCAAATTCAATATCGAGAAAACTATTGAGTTGATAAGTTTGTTTAAGCTCCTTCTGCCACCATTGGTTCAGCTCATCGGCCAGGGTATGGCCAATCGACTGTATGGTCTCTGCGGCTATGTTTTTATGGTAGCCCTTTAACCAGACAAACACCGAATCGGTATCGCCATAAATCACTTTGAAGCCTTTTTGTTCTATCACCGCTTTGGTCTGGTACAAAATCTGGTGACCTCTGAGTGTTATAGAGCTGGGCAGGCGAAAATCGAAAAAACGGCAACCGGGTGTGCCGAGTACGCCATAAAACGAGTTCATCAATATTTTTATGGCTTGCGACATGGGGGCGTTGTCTGATTGTTTAGCAAGGTCTCGCGCCTGCCAAAGTTCGCCAATCAGATCGGGAAGGATTGCCCGGGTTTTGTGGAACACGGCGCCGTTGAAGCCGGGCACTAAGGCGGCTTTGTCGTGCACTTGGGTTTCTTCCTGGTTTTTGATCGGTGTATTGGGTTCGTTGGCTAACCCTACGACCAGAGCCATGGGATCGATCTTAAAGGTGCGAATGATACTGGGATACAGGCTTTTAAAATCAAGCACCAACACGTGATTGTAAATGCCGGGTTGGGAATCCATCACGTATCCGCCCGGACTTCCGATATTTTCTGGTTCTTGCGGAATGTTAGGAGCAACATAACCCTGTCGATGCAGTCGCGGCAGGTAACGGTTGTCGAAACTGGCAACCGAACCACCGAAGCGATCCATGGCCAACCCCGTCAGTTGTGCGCGCTGAATCGAAAAGTTGATGAGATCAGCTTTTACGAAAATTTCCCAGACCAGCTGGCAGTCTTCGAGGTTGTAAGCTGCGAGAGAGACCGGATCGTTTGCGAACAGATCCATGATTTCTTGCCCACGATCGTGGCTTTCGATGAGCTTGCCGCGCCCCAACAGCTCGTTAGCAACCGCGTTCAGTGCAAAACTTTCAAAGGAATAGGTGGCGGACCGCAGCGTGTCGATGCCATCGAGTACCAGTCGACCTTCGAGTTTAATGGTGAAGTGTTCTGAATTGCCGTAAGAAGCGCGCCAGACGGGGAGCGTGTTGTTGCGGCCTAAAGTGAGTGGGACCTTTAACTGTGACGCCTTTTTATCCAGAAACTTTAGATCAAAATTAATCACGTTCCAGCCGATGATCATGTCGGGGTCGACTGAATTAAAATACGTCAGAAAAGCGGTCAACAAAGCTTTTTCGGAATCAAAAAACTCTAGATAATCGGGCGGATTATCAGCAGCTGCACTGGCTAACATGAAAACTTTTTTATCGGTAACTTCGCCGCTTTCGGTCGACGCGAGTACCGCACCAATCGAAAACAATCGATCGTCATTCATCGAGGTTTCAATATCGAGTGATAACACCCGATAGCCGACCACACAATGCTGCGCGGCGATTTTCGGGTTGAGGTACTCGTCAAATCCGGCTTGTTTAACGCCCTGGCCAGAGAACGACAGGCCACCTGTGATAAACCGCTCCATTAAGAAACGATCGCACGGCAGAATGTCGGCTTCGAGCGGAAATATTTGATGTTGCTGCAATAACGTTCGGGCATTGAACAATTGGTTTTGTTGAGAAAAATAAAAGCCGGTAATCGGCTGTTGTCGAAAGCTTTTTAGCGCTAAGTTTCTGGCTTCCCAGTGTTGAATGTGATGCGCTTGATTGAGCAACCGTTTGGCAGATTCGACCTGATCGGCTTCGATAAAAAATACCGATGTTTGCTCAGTAAAGCGCAGCAAGGCAACCGAGTTGGCCGTTTTCACCCAATATCGCAATTCTAAATTAGAGCGGGCCGTCGATCGGGGTGATGTTGATCGGGAAGAGATCGATCCGGAAGATGTCGAGCTGTGAGCAAGCCTGCGATCGGACCAATGCCGGGTGAGTAAGAAGCCAGGGGTTGATTGTTGCATCAAGTTACGGAATTGCGACAGATTTCGGCTATTCTAACACAGTCGGTAAGCCGTATCGTTGGCAGCGCCGTTCGATCACTGCGCCCAGAGTATTCGGTAAAAACGAATAATATCATAGATAGAATTAGTTTTATTTAAGTAAAAAGTTATCCCATACTTGAGGCACATTCTTAAAAGGAGCAATCACATGGCATTAGAAAATCGAGAAGGTCAAAAAGTCCCACAGGCGAGCTTTAACGTGCGAGTGGGGGACGAGTTTAAACAGCTTACCACCGACGAATTATTCAAAGGCAAAACGGTGGTTGTATTTTCTTTGCCGGGCGCGTTTACGCCCACTTGTTCGTCGACGCATCTGCCGCGCTATAACGAGCTGGCGGATGTTTTCAAAGAGAACGGTGTAGACGATATCGTTTGTATCTCAGTGAATGATACCTTCGTAATGAACGCCTGGTTGCGCGATCAGGAAGCCGACAACATCACTGTCGTGCCCGATGGTAACGGTGAGTTTTCAGAAGGCATGGGTATGCTGGTCGATAAGTCTGCGCTGGGGTTCGGCAAACGCAGCTGGCGCTATTCGATGCTGGTGAAAGATGGCACCATCGAAAAAATGTTCATCGAGCCAGAGAAGCCCGGCGATCCCTTTGAAGTGTCTGACGCCGACACCATGCTGGAATACATCAACGATAAAGCAGAAAAACCGCAAGCCGTTACGGTGATCACCAAACCGGGTTGCCCCTTCTGCGCGAAAGCGAAACAGCTGTTGATGGATCGCAACATCAAATTCGAAGAAATCATTTTAGGTCAGGACGCGACCTCAGTATCGCTAAAAGCAATTTCTGGCGCCAACACTGTTCCGCAAGTGTTCATTGGCGGAAAGTTGATTGGCGGTTCAGAACAGCTGGAGCAGCATTTGTCCGCCTAGTAAAAAATGTTTACTTAGAAGATCGTTAGTTTAATCAAAGCACTCAAATCGTTCCGGTTTTGAGTGCTTTTTTATTAGCCTCGAAAAATCAATGACCTACAGTATCAAATAAAAAAATAACGACATTTTTAAGTTGAAAAGGCTGAACAATCACGGTTCAAGGTGTAGGATTATATTATCAAGTTAAATCCGATGTTCACCTGCGCGTGCTAATGCCTGTGAGATTCAATGACTTCGTTGTTACTGGCTTTGGTAGAAGTACGCGGTGACATGCGTTTGTACCAAATGTCAGGGAGATATCGTGGCTTACAGACAACCTCCACAACAAAATTTTGGATCCAATCCTCTCGATGTGCGAGACACCAATCACTATCAAGAAGAGTACATTCACGCGTTTGTTGATAAGTGGGACGAGCTGATCGACTGGGACCGTCGGGCCGACAGTGAAGGGCAGTTTTTTATTAAAACGCTGCAGGAACACAAAAAGAGTAAAGTGTTGGATGTGGCAACTGGCACGGGCTTTCATTCTGTGCAGTTGTTGAACGCAGGTTTTGAAGTATCCAGTGCCGATGGCAGCCCGGTCATGTTGGCCAAAGCTTTCGACAACGCGTTTCGACACAAACAAATTTTACGCACCATTCAGGCCGACTGGCGATGGCTTAATCGCGATGTGCACGACAACTACGACGCAGTGATTTGTTTGGGTAACTCCTTCACCCATTTACATAACGAAAACGATCGCCGTAAGTCGCTAGCCGAGTTTTATGCCACCTTGCGTCACGATGGCATATTGATTCTCGACCAACGCAACTACGACGCGATACTCGATAAAAACGAAGAACCCAGCCACGACTATTATTATTGCGGCGAAAACGTCAAAGCCACACCTGAATACGTTGACGACTCCCTGGCGCGTTTTCGTTATGAATTTTCCGACGGTGATGTGTTTCACCTGAATATGTACCCGTTGCGCAAAGCCTATGTGCAACGCTTGTTGTACGAGGTGGGTTTTCAACGAGTGACCACTTACGCCGACTTCAAGCAAACGCACAAAGGTGGCGAACCCGACTTTTTTATTCATGTGGCTGAAAAAAAATACATAGAAGGAAAATAACATGAGTCGCTATACCGGAGCCGTTGAAGCGGCTCGAACCTATTACAACAGTGATGATGCGGATAATTTTTATTTTCATATTTGGGGCGGTGAAGACATTCATGTCGGTGTTTATAAAGCAAACGACGATTCGATTCGCGATGCCAGTCGCCGCACCGTTGCAAAAATGGCAGAACAACTGAGTGGACAACTGAACGCACAGTCGAAGGTGTTGGATGCTGGCTCGGGTTACGGAGGTTCCGCACGCTATTTAGCAAAACAGTTTGGCTGTCATGTTACCGCTCTAAACGTGTCTGAAACTGAAAACCGTCGCAATCGACAGATGACTCGTGAACAAAAACTTGAGCATTTAATCGATGTTAAAGATGGCAGCTTCGAAGATATCGAATTAGACGATAGGTCGATCGATGTTATCTGGTCGCAAGATGCGATCTTACACAGCGGCAATCGAGAGCAAGTCATCGCCGAATTCGCACGCGTTTTAAAGCCGGGCGGCCATTTAATTTTCACCGATCCCATGCAAGACGACAACTGCCCTGAAGGTGTGTTAGATAATGTGTTGCAACGCATTCACCTCGATACGTTAGGGTCAATCGAATTTTATCGAACGCAAACCAAGAAGCACGGCCTAGAAGAAGTCTGCATCGATAAAATGACCGAGAATTTAATTATTCACTACAGCCGAGTCGCCGAAGAGCTAGAGAAAAATCGCGATTCACTAAAGGGTAAAGTCTCTGACGAGTACATTGAGCGAATGCTCACCGGACTCGCGCATTGGGTTGACGCGGGCAACCATGGTTATTTAAGCTGGGGAATACTGTATTTTAAAAAGCCCGATTGAACAGCGAAAATTTTTTCGTTCGGTGTAAGAAGCTGGTGATATTAGCAGTGCATAGTTTTAAAGAAATTAATTTTTGGTATTTAGGATTAGGTCTTAATTAGCTTCGGTTAGTATCTTTTGTCGGACATAAGGTGCCGATTCTAATCTTGAGAAAAGAGGAGGGCGGACATTTTTTTGCCT
>JBPEWV010000221.1:0-11417 GCA_052032335.1 Pleionea sp.
GATGCACTTAACGAGGTAAAGCCATGCTGTTTCAGCAGCAGAGCAATCGATGCTGTGACCGACGGATCATCGTCGACAATCAATAATTTCATAATCGATTGTTGTTCCTTTTACTGTTCAGTACTATCGCACTGACTAGAAGTCAATATTTCATTGTATCGTTATTCGTAGTGTAAGGCTTCGGCCGGCTTAAACTGAGTCGCCACTTTGCCCGGATAAAAAGCACAGCCAATGGCCAGCAGCGTCATAAATGCAGTCGAAACTAAAAGACTTTGGCCAAACAACGTCCAATTCAGTTCTGGGAAGAGTCCGAGTAAAGGCACTTGAACAATCAAAGCGCTGGCTATCGTAATGGCAAGACAGCACACCACCAATAATTCGCCAACAATCAAACGATGAATGCTGTTCGCCGTGGCCCCTATGGCACGTCGCAAACCAATCTCATGGGTACGACGCGTAACATTTTGCCAGAGAACGCCGAATAAGCCCATAGCCACCATCAAAATCAAAAAAGCGCCAACAACACCCAACACGATAAGCGGTAACAGCGTTTCTTGCATTTGAGTCTCGCGTTGTAATGTCCAGGGGCGAATCGAAAAGGTCCACTCAGGTGCAATACCTTGCAGTAGCTGCATTAATCGATCTTCGTAGGCGATGGTGGTGCCCGGTTTGACCTTCAATTGCATATGGAACAAGGCATTATTGATGGTTTCAGGATCGTTGATGTCGAGTCGATAAAAAAGGTAGGGCGTTAAAGCAGAAAGTTCACCAAACTGTCTAAATTCCTCGAACACACCAACAATGCGAATTTCTTTTGTTTCGCCTTTCGGATTGGCAATATTTTGTCCGATAGGATCTTGATCGGGAAAATAACGGTCGGCGAACAATCGGTTAACAACAACCGGCTGGTAGTTCTGCCCACTGTCTTGCGGTCCAAACCAGCGTCCCTGAATCAATTCAACGCCCATGGTTTCTAGTGCGCCATCGTCAACCGCATTTCTAATGAAGTCAAAATACTTTCCGTCTCGTTCATAAACACTTCGAGAGGTCCAGTTTTCAAAGGGCGGTTGATTCATCACATGCACTTTGCCGATGGTTTGTTCTTGACGCAAACTTTGAGTCAATTGTCGAACCACCGGTAAATCTCGCTCGCCGTTCCATTTGCCGCTGAACATTCGCACTTGCCACATATTCTCGTAGTCGTAACCCAGCGGTACTGAATAGAGTGAAAGATAACGTAAACCAATGGCAACTAAAGCAAACACCACGATAAATGCGATGGCTACTTCACTGACGATCAGTGCATTGGCACGTTTACGGTTCCAAATCATCTTAAAAACGTGGGCCAACATATCAGGCACCTCCTTTTAACGCGGTCACCGGATGCAGCCGTGACATTTTTAACGCCGGGTAAGCGCCTGCAATGACTGCAAAAAGCAATATCATGAATAAACCCCATACAAACAGTCGAAGGTTTAGATTCAATTGTGCATAAGGAATTATTCCGCTAGCTTCAATCGCGCCGAGTAAAAAAGCAGTTAATGCGAAGGCAGCGATTCCACCAATCAATGTTAATGCAATACTCTCGACGATAAATTGCATCACCAATTGTTTCGACGATGCTCCAAATGCTTTTCGTATGCCGATTTCTGACGAGCGCTCCATTATTCGACTGATGTTAAGATTGACCATGTTCATACTGGGCAACAACATAAACAGAACGATCAGTACCGAGGCAATGGTGACGACGCGGCCAACCGCGCTGTCGTAGGTATACTCCAGCTCTCGGGCAAATAGTTCGCGCGAGAATAACTCCAATTTATCGAACGCTCCACTAAAGGCCGTCGTCATTCCATTGTTATTGTCGATACGTGCGTTGTGCTGAAGTAAGTGTCGATACTCTGCTTGAACTGCGTCGAGTGATGATGCATCACTGTGGTACAAGATGGCTTGCCACTGGCCTTGCAATTGATTGCTGGTGACGCTTGAGTCAAGTGTGGTGTAGGGTACCCACATGTTGGCATAAGCCAGTCGTTCAACGATGGGCACATTTTCGACCACACCGATTATTTGGTAACGCTGACTTTTAACGGTGAGCGATTGGCCAATTACTGATTGACCAGCCTCTGTTTGACCAGTCTGGGATTGCCCCGTCTTTGAGAGACTGTTCAACATAGTATCTGGGAAATGCGTCTCGGCCAAAGCGCGACTAATCACAGCAACGAATGCACCTTGCTCGAATTCTTCATGACTGAAGGGTCGTCCCTGCAAAAACTCAAAGTTGAGCACTTCCCAGAAGACTGCATCGGTGCGACGCAACTCATGGTTGAACTTTTGCGCGTCGCGATAAATGGCAAAACTCGTAACACCACTATTTATCGAAGTCTTTTCCGGCGACTTTAAAGTTTGGATATTGTCGCGAATAAATCGCGGACCGAGGCCACCACTCCAGGTATTGTCTTTTTTGTCGTTGGTCAGTACCAAATTGGTAACCGCAAGATAATTACCACTGGTTTTTTCTGGTCCCGAGGGAAATAGATAACTGTCGACCAATGTGGTTGCGACCATGATAACGGTTAAAGTTAATACGATGCCGAACAAATTGATAAAGGTAAAAAACTTACGCCGTAAAAACACTTTCCAGGCGGTGAGTAAATAATTCTTTAACATCCACTGATTCCTTTTATTTATCTGAGCGATTGGCTAATGAACCAGCTGTCCATCGAACACCCGAATGACTCGTTCGGTTCGTTTCGCCATTTCATCATCGTGGGTCACCATGACGATAGTGGTATTATCTTTCTTATGCAGATCTTCGAGTATTTGCATGATCTCGTCGCCCATATGGCTGTCGAGATTTCCCGTAGGCTCGTCGGCAAGCAACAGTTCAGGCTGACCCACAATCGCGCGAGCAATAGCAACGCGTTGTTGTTGCCCACCAGAGAGTTGAGTCGGGTAGTGATGTACACGCGCCGACAATCCCACTTTTTCTAACGCTTCACGTGCTAACTGACGTCGCTGCTTTGCTGGCATGCTTCGATACAAAAGTGGTAATTCAACGTTATCAATCACACGCAAGTCGGATATCAAATGAAAATTTTGAAAAATAAAGCCGATTTTTTCATTGCGCAAATTGGCAAGATGTTTGTCTTTGTAAGAGTCAATGGTTTTTTCATTGACCATAAGCGTCCCTTCATTGGGTGCGTCGAGGAGCCCCATAATGTTAAGCAAGGTACTCTTGCCACAACCGGAAGGGCCCATCACCGAAACAAATTCGCCCTTGTTAATGTGTAAATCAATATTCGACAGGGCAATGGTTTCGACCCGATCAGTTTGATAACGTTTGCTGATATTTTTTAGCGTTAACATAACGGCTAGTCCTTAATGAATGGTAAATTCGTTTAAATGCTGGTAATTAGAAACGTCAGATATAATCACTTCGTCTCCTGGTTTTAATCCTTCTAAGACCTGATAAACCTGCGTGTCACTGGCGCCTAAAGAAATGCGAGTTTTTCTCGCAACTTTATCTTGAATCACGAAAACTTCTTTTACTCCGCGACCGTCAACATAGGGGCCTTTCGCCAGCGTCTTCACATCTTTTTCAACGTGGGTGATTAAGCCCACGTCTACCCGCAAATTAGCGCGTAATAGTTCATGGCCGGGCTGGTCAAGAGTAACAATGAGTTTCATCAAACCGTTTTCAATGGTCGGGACTAAGGTTTCAAGTTGACCGCTCAACACCTGATCCCGATAGGTTACTTCAGCCAACATGCCGGGCTGCAATTGACTGGCGTAAAAGTCAGAAAGGGTAGCTTCAATTCGAAAAGTGGATAAGTCGGCAATGCGCGCCAGGGCCTGACCTTTCGAAACGTGCGCGCCAGTCTCCTGATGCAGCCAGGTTAAAACACCGGAGCGTGGAGCTGTCAAAATGGCCATGTCGACGAGTCGCTGTTGTTGTTTCAACTCTTTCTCTAAAATGGATTTTTCCAGGCGCAAGCCTTCCACTTCGGTCAATGTCGTTGAGCGGTGATCGCGCATCGCCTGTTGCAGCTGTTGCAACTCAATATTGGTGCGTTTGATGTTCAGCTTGGCTTCCAATAACTCTTGCGCCGACGTAGCGCCAATGCTGCTCAAACGAGTAAAACGATCGACCCGGGCCTGACGACTTTCCAGATCGACATTGAGCAAGGCAATGCGGCTTTGCAAATCGTTCAGCGTTTTGTTCAGGTTGAGTTGTCGTGATTCAATCTGATTGTCTTTGAGTGAAATGTTTTCTCGCAGGTTTGCCAGAGCCAGTTGCATTGATTGCGCATCGAGACGTAACAATGGAGCGCCTTTCTCAACCGTTTGGCCGGGTTGCGCCAATACTTGCAAAATTTGAGTATCAAACTCGCTGGATAAGGTTTCTTCGTTCTTCGGCACCACCAGGCCACCCGCGCTGATGGTCGATTTCACCGTACCCAGCGATACAGTCGCGGTACGTAGAGCGCTCTTGTTCACACTCGGCGCCAACACCGCTTTAATAGCGTAAAGTGCCGATACCACCACAACGATGGCAATACCCAACTGGCGTAATTTCTTATTGCGCAAACTTAAGCGATTTTTCTCCGATAAGGGACGATCCACGGTTTGTTCCTGTTCTATTTTGACTTACTTTTGGCTTACATCATTACAGGAACCGTGCCAACTGATTGATTATTAGAAAATGGCAATAAAAACAATAGGGTAGGAAGTCCTTTGCCGGTGACCTAAGCTATTGCGACTGTCCATAAATGGACAGTTATGCTCGGTGGTGTCCATATTCAGTCAGGTTGAATACCCATTACCAATTATTTTGACGCCCGAATGAGCGATAGCAC
This sequence comes from Pleionea sp., assembly GCA_052032335.1. GTDB lineage: Bacteria > Pseudomonadota > Gammaproteobacteria > Enterobacterales > Kangiellaceae > Pleionea. Next base: position 4,860 of record JBPEWV010000221.1, read on the forward strand.
CGTCGGGCGAAACCGAAAGATTCGTTTTTTGATGAGAATTCAAAGCACATCTCACTGAACAAGGTTCCAAAGTCGCTGTCGCCTTTGCAGAGCGATGCTAAATTCAATTTTAAGTAATGTTACTTTTTATTCAGCAATGAGTAACTCGATCCGCTCCCCGAACCCTGAGCCCATAAAACCTACAACGCAGCGTACCAGCCCGCGAACATATTCCAGGCGGTCCAGTCATTCGCGAAGGTGTACCCAATGTGTTGCAAAAGAGTTACTGCTAATAGCACCGGGAATACCCAATAAATTTTCCCTTGTCGCCATTCGCGAACGATCAAAAGGATCAACAATGCGTCAATTAAAAACAGTGACAAATGGAATATCTGATTCACCGACATGCCAAAACTGAAATAAAACAAGAACAAACGCGCGACGACCGGAAACATCATCAGAAAAATGGTCGACAACATCAATCGAGCGTGAATTTGGCGTTGTTTTTTAAACTTGGTGACGGCCAGTAGATAAGCCGTCGTAAAATAACCCAAACCGACTATGTCGTAAAAGAAAATTGGCCGTCCAAAGTTGTCGACAAATGGATTTTTCGCATTCAAAAAATCGTGAAATAGAATCAGGTTAAAAGTAATGAACAGCGGGGCAGCGAGATAGGTCAATTGACCCATTTTTCGATGCAAGTCGAGACGTCCTCGAAGTATTAAAATGGGTTGTGTCACCAGTAAAGCCACCCAGGTCATGGCTGTGATAGTGTGAAAGTGCAGGTTCAACCGTACGTCGGCAATAATACCGAAATAGACCGGCCAAAAAGCGAAGATTGCGCCAATAAAGGTTGCGAGAAGATAAAAGTGTGCGCGGGGATAAAGCGTATTCATTCCATTGACCTCAGATTCTGATCTTTCTGGTAGTATTTTAACCAGAGGGTGAAAATTATCCACCACTTTTTTCACTCAAGTCAAAAGGTTTGGTGTCAGGCCAAAGGCTGAGTTCTTTGACTTACTCTAAAACCTTATGCTGAGAGTGCCTGATTCCCGTACACCCGTTGCCTTGAGAGCAAAGGGCTTTCGAGAAAAAACAAGTCAAACCTAAGTCTTCAAACTTAATATGCTTGCACCTAGTACCTAGTACCTAGTACCTAGCTCCTGGAAAACCGTAATTTCGGTAGATTCCGAGCTAATACCAAATAGGAACTCCTTTAACCATATCGCCCGATTCAAAGTAATATCCACGAGGCTCCAAAAGCGTAATATTAGCCAACTCCGGCACCGCTTCAATGACTTTTCGGTATCGGTGAATACTCAGTAATTTTAATTCGGCTAACCGAGACCGGTGATAATCTTTAATCTCTGGGTCAAAACGCATTAGGTATTTTACGACTTCCGCTGTGTTCGGTGAATTTATCCCTTTGTTTCTATCGACACTGGGAATAAAACAAACTTCACTTTGGCTTGCCATTCTAAGGACTTTACCCAGCGGATCAACGCCGTATTTATCTGGGTGGTAGGGCGTTCCGTTGTTCAATAAATATTCTAGAAGCGGTAAGTTACAGTGAAGGGCGGCGTAGTGCACCAAAGAGCGGCCGAGCTCGTTTGTTTTGTTTGGTAAGTACTGGCGCTCGATTAGTAGTTCAATTACGTCTGGCGCGTAACTTCCCGCATATATAAAGTCAATTTCGATTGGTGCGTAGCCCTGTCGAATTAGGTAATCGATTCCCGATGACGACTCTTTTGCTACCTTGTTAAAGACATCATGCAAATCAATTGGACGCTTTTTTTCCTGATTCTTAACCAGTAATGCTTCAAACGCTTCGTATTTGCCTTCAATTAACAGTTCTTCTGAATCCAGACTTGAGAAAGATAAATGCTGGGGCCGTTCAATGGGTTGCGTTTTTAATTTTACAAGTCGATAAGCGTCTACCAACCCGGGTTCTAAGTCATGCAAATATTGAAGTACACTATTGGAATTACCATCTGCATTCAATATTGTAAGCTCAACATTGTTTCTTTTGAGCATCGAATGAATTGTCTTCGTGAAATCGGAGCATTCTTGAGCATCTTCCAATGTCGTGCCATTCTCCTCAAACTTTAGTCGATTTAGATACTCTTTAAGTTGGTATGTAACGCGATCGTCATCAATCGATTGAAAATAAGCGACATCTTTTGTTTTGGTAATGTCGTAACCCAGTGACAAAAAGAACCTAATGCGTTCTTCGCTAAAGTCTGAAATCTTGATTGGTTGGTAGAAGCCAATGACTTGATCTTGAAGTTCCGTAAAACGAATCGGTAAATTATACGCTAAAAGACGCTTAACATATTGTCGCACCTGTTCTGGAAAGTGCTCAATATCGCTATTAATGACTGCTAGTTCTAAAGGGTTTGGATGGGTATAGGTGTTTTTGGGTATGGCGCCTGAGTCGAGTAGGTAATTTACTATTTCAAAGTTGTTGTTCACTATGGCCATTTCCAGCAATGTGGTGTTGAAATTGCGGCTATCGAAATTAAACCGCTGATTTATGTCGTCCACATTATCAATCGCTTGTTTAAGAATCTGCGAGATATCGGAAGCGTTTGTAACAGTTCCATCCTTAAGTAATCCTCTCTTTTGGCGGTTCGAGTGACTATTGAGTCTTGCATGCTCTTGCATTATTTTGACAATTTTACGAAGAGGTTTTGAGTCGGGGACAGAAAAGCCCACAAAATCCCTTATGCCAATGGCTTCATCTGATTCAGATTTTTTAAAGTGAGTCCTACCTCGAAATCTCGTTGGGTCAAGACCAAGAGCATAGATTGATTGTATGATTGCTTCTACTCCATGCTTTTCGATCAATGGTTGTGGTAATTCGATATTTCCGGAATAAATAAAGCGATGAGTATTCGCAATTTTTAGAAGCGTTTTATCACATTCAGCATATTTATCACTTTGGGAGAACCAGTTAGATTTTAATGCTGTTTCTTTTCGAGATTCCGGAAGACTTACATCCGTTTGACGGGGAGGCTCAAGTATTTGAGCAGGTTTTGGTTCGTAGCTTGCTTCAACCGCTCGCTCTGAATTATCAGTGATAAGGTAAGTTACCAGAGCAACGAACCCCAATAGCACCAATCCAAAGAGTCCTTTTTTCATCATTTCGCCAATAGTTGTTAGGTTTAAACAGAATACTGCATAAGAATTTACAGGCTCAAACTATATGAAAATTGCCAGCAACTCAAGTTTACACCTCGAATGCAACCAAAGGTATGTGTATGAAGTTTGATCATGCTTGAAGTAATGATTGTTTGAATTTTGAGCAATTCTTGTGATCGATTAAAGAGAACGGCATGGTCGTTGCTGAATGGATTGAGTTTTTAACTCTCGGTCCAGTATCTACCTTAGTTTACTGACCAAGCGTGAAATTTAATTGAGGAGTTAGATGCTAGGTGCTCGAACCTCGAACCGTCACAGGCTTATCCACTTTAACCTTTCCTGACTGAACGGATCGGCTAGTCGCGTTGGGTAGGCTCCCAGGTTTTGAACTCAGAGCCGGTGGCCAGGTTTTTGATAGCAGAAATAACCGCCAAGTTATAGGCCAGGAAAAGTTTGAAGTTATTGACAAGGAGTTTTCTTATTTTTGTGTTCAAGGCGATAGTCATTAGAAGAATAATGGTGAAAATTAAGAAATACTTAAAATAAGAAGTGGCGATAATGTAAGTTACTAAAACCATAGACAACGTAAAAGCAAGGGGAGAAAGCCACCTTAATAACTTGTGGCTGATTAGTTGAATGCTAAACCAACCGTATCGTCTAATATTAAATAGCTGAGGGAAGGCTAATAAGGTTGATATACCATGCACGATGGTTCTAACTTTTCGAGTATATTCATCGACCACATTATTGGTGCAGGCGTATCGACCCACGGCATTTTTCTCGACAATGGCTTTGAATCCGTCAATAACGCATTGCAAAGAAATACCAAGGTCTGAGCAAACCTGTGTAGAGACCTTCTGGAACAACTGTTTTCGCGCTGCGAAAAAACAACCACTAACGCCGACACTGGATGAGAGCTTCGATTCGTAGTGTCTTAAGTTACAAACGTAATTTACATGCAGTGCTTCCAAAACTTTGGTGTTTTTATCTAAGTGGTCAACAGAGCTTACCGCTCCCACTACTGGATCGTCGAAATGCTTTACTAAATGCGCTATCCCATCTGGATTGACATCTGTACCCAAATCAATAAAACATAGAATATCATACTGAGCTGTCGACGCTGCCTTTTGAAGCGCAGTTTCTTTTCCGACTCTTTCTGGTAATTGAATAATTCGATACATCGACTGATCTAGCTGGTCGAGTAACTGGTTGGTTCCATCATTTGAGCCATCTGATACGATAATAATTTCCAGTTTACTGGTTGGGTAATGCAATTCAGCGAGGTTTTTAATTTTTTGTGCTATTAAATTCTCGCCATTATACACAGGAACAATTATCGATATCGGAGGTTGGTATTGGTCAGTTTCTGTTTTGGTGGTTTCCGCAATATTTTTTCGATTGCCGATTAAGAATAGAAGCACTGGATAAATCAGGTAGGCATATATCGGAATGATAAGAAATGCCAGAGATACCATGAGTAATTCCATCATTGTTTGCATCCTTGTTAAAACTAAGCCTTAATAGCTTGTTATTCTGACCGGCGCACTTAAAACTTCGAAGTGGCAGGCCGCGTTAACATCGGTAGTCAAAGTTGAAGAACAATCTTTTCTACAACAGACTATACGACAGTCAACTTAAGCCCTAAGTGATAAAGAAAGCGGATACTTAGCGCCCACAAAAAAATTGCTCTTGCACTATTTACTCTAAAGAACTTTCAATTGTTCCTTAGCTACTGCGTTTTAATTAGCTATTACTCTTCGCGTTAACTAAGAAACCTGAGCTAAGCGTAACGACTAATGTTTTGATAGCTTACCTTTGCATTAAACTGACTCGGTAATAGCCTGATTTCTGCTAACAGTTTTCTCAAATACATCACTTAGTCGTTTTCCAATCGATGCAAAGGAGAAATGCTGTTCAGCGTGCTGCCGGGCATTGCTTTCGAGCCGTTTTCGCACTTCAGGCTGAACGACAATTTCCTTGATTGCTTTAACATATGCGTCGGGTTGGTTGCACAGAATGACGTTTTCTCCATTGGTCACTTTCAATCCTTCACAAGCGATCGTATGGGCGACAACTGCTTTGCCTGCTGAGAATGCATCCAACAGTTTGAGTTTGGTTCCGCCACCGTCGTCAATCGGGCAAACATAAGCCGTTGCTTGTTCGAGATAAGGGTTGAGGTCATCGACAAATCCCAGAACGTTAAAGTTGGGCGTAGTGTTCGCAAAATCAACCAAGTCTCTGGGGGCACCAGCGCCAATGATATTAATTTTAATATTGGGAATTGCCGCCTGCAGAGGTGACCATAATTCTTTTGCAATATAACGTACGGCACGAGTGTTTGGGTACCAGTCAAGGGTTCCAATAAAAATAAGTGTGCAAGGTTCAGGTTCTTTGTTCGAAGGCGTGAACAACTGGGTATCAACGCCATTGGGAATTTCGACGAATTCGGCGTCAGGAATGAAGTCTTGAAAACGAGCAGTATCTAAGTCGGAACAGGTAAGGTTAATATCGAAAGTCGGGCACACAGCTGTTTCGTATTTTTTCAGCTTGATCGCCTCTTGGTAAAAGTAAAACTTTTTTAACCAGCTTTTCTCATGTTGCGATCGCCGGAATAACATATGCGACTCTACATTATGATGATCGAGACTAAGCTTAATATTACTCAAATCTTTTACGTAAGGCGCCAAGCTGATGGTGTCACAATGAATAAGATCATAGCGTTCAGTAGCGCACCATTCCAAAACCTTTTTAGCGAACGCTTCGTCTTTTAACCAGTTAACGTTATAAGGCGTGCTGGAAAATAAACTTTTTAAGGCGCAGGCAATTTTTGCGTTCTTAGATCGGTCCACCGGACAATCAAACAGCTCGACTCTACCGCAGATCTCTTGCATCTTCGACTTGGCAATTTCAGTGCCTGACTTATAATCGTCAAAAAATGGCTCAATTAAAGCTTTTTGATTAAAGGCAAGTAAATCGACTTCGTGATGCTTGGCGAGTTCCTTAACCAAATAATGCGCTCGAAGCAAAACACCAGCTTTGGGCGGGTAGGGCACCAAGTGTGATAGCCATAATACTTTCATTATCTTCCTTAATAATAAATTTAAGTTCACTCAATCTTGAGCAACGTTAAACGTTGATCCAGTACCAATTATGGTAGTAAGTTGTTCCTTTATCTTAAAACGAATTCAGTTCATTGCAAATTTTCGCCTGAAGAACCAGGCGAACACAGCTGATATTAATTTATCCATTGCGTCTGATTATAAGAGCGTTTATCCACTAGACACAAGCTAGTTCAATCGATCAGCGAGCTTTTTGCGCGTTTTATCATCGAGAATTAAGAACCGTTTAGACAAACTCTGCAACCCGTTAAATAAAGACGATTTGTCAGAATGCCAAAACGTTGCAATGCAGCAAGCGACAAAAGAAGCAACTTTAGGA
>JBPEWV010000222.1:0-3955 GCA_052032335.1 Pleionea sp.
ATTGCCTGGATGTCTTATTCCATTCACGGTAATGAATCGTCCGGTGCAGATGCCGCGGTTGCCGCACTTTATCACCTTGCAGCTTCAAACGAACCCGACGTTCAAACCTTACTGGAGCAACAGGTCATCATTATTGATCCAATGATGAACCCAGACGGTCGAGCTCGATTCGCCAAAGAGCTGCAAGAAAACCGCGGCGTTGCACCTAATATTGACGACCAATCTCTACTGCATGCCGGCTCCTGGCCTTACGGTCGAACCAATCATTATTATTTCGATTTGAATCGCGACTTTATTCTCGGTACCCAACCAGAAACCCGTGGCCGCATCGAAATGATCAATCAGTGGCACCCGCAGTTGATGATCGACGGTCATGAAATGGGCGCGCAAGACACCTATCTTTTTGCTCCCGCAAGAGAACCGGTTAACCCACACTTGCCAGAAACGCGTAAAAAGTGGGGTTGGAAATTTGCCCAGGATCAGGCCCAGGCTTTCGATAAAAATGGCTGGCAATACTACACCGGAGAATGGTTCGAAAATCTTTATCCGGGCTACTCCAACTACGCAGAGTATCGCGGGGCGGTACATATTCTTTACGAACAGGCAAGAATTGCTGAAGATGGTGTAATGCGACCGGAAGGAACCATAGTGACCTATCAAGAAGCGGTGCATCATCAATTGGTCAGCACGCTGGAAAATCTTAAATCGTTGTCGAAATATAGCAAGGACATGTATCGCGACTTTGTTGAGGAACGTCGCAAGAACTTAAGCTCATCTGGTCCTTACGCCAATCGCTCCTTCGCAGTCATTCCTGATGGCAATGCAAGTCGCCTCAAACAGTTTGTAGAGTTAATGCAACTGCAAAACTTTAACGTCTATCGGCTGACTGAAGCGAAAACGGTAAAAGCCGACGACCAATACGGCAGCGAAGATCGATCCGTCACTCTTCCCAAAGGCACCATCATTATCCCCAATCGCCAACAGGAAGCCCGTCTTTTGGCCACCATGCTGGAGTTCGATGCATCGATTAAAAAAGAAGTGCTAGTGGAAGAACGGCAACGCACGTTACGCGATGGCTCCTCATTGATGTACGACACCACAGCCTGGAACCTGACCATGATGTACGGCCTCGAAGCCTACACCGTACATCAGCATATGGATAGCGATATCGAAGCCTGGGAATCCCCGGTAACTGAAAATACTATCTCTGAGCAAAGCAACATCATTGCTTTTGCTGTCAATGGTGTCGACGATCATTCCGTAGCCTTTGCCGCAAGATTACTGGAAATCGGTCTGCAGGTCAGAGTAATCGATAAAGCAACTGAATTAAGCGAAGTGAAACTGCCCAGAGGCTCCATTGTTGTAACCGAAACGGACAATCCGAAACACAACAATTTACTCGAACAAATCCGTCCCTTTGCTGATGAATTGGAGCTCACGCTGCATCCTATCTCATCAGGAATGGGGCCAGGCGATTTACCCGATTGGGGCGGCTCGCACTTCCGTTTGTTGCAACGACCGCAAATTGCAACTTTGGCACGCGGGGGATTTTCGTCGTACGACGTTGGCGCAACCTGGTTTTCATTGGATAAAAACCTGGCGATTCGCCACTCCCTATTAAACAGTTTAACTTTTTCTTGGGCCGATCTCCGTCGCTACAACGTGCTAGTCGTTCCAAACAGTTATTCAGGTACTTTGTCAGAACGGGCCATCAGCAACATCAAAGCATGGGTAAACAATGGCGGAACGTTAATTGCCTTCGATTCATCGGCCCGTTTGTTAATAGAAAAAGAACTCGCTTCAACAACATTAATCGAAAATTCGTTTGAAAACGCAGAGCAGTATGATTTATCACTGCACAGGGAGTGGTTGGCCACCCGTGATGATATCAATCTGGAGCAAACGTTGGCGCACGACGTTAGTACTGAGATTACCTACCCTTGGCAATCTGACGTTAAACGATTCAATGAAAAGCAACTGGAACAACGCGACAACTGGCAAAAACGATTCATGCCATCGGGGGCATTTGTTGCCGGACGAACCGATCAGAAACATTGGCTTACCTTCGGCGTTAAAAGTGAGCTCCCATTATTGTTCGGAGACAGCCCGTTACTGATGTCAGATGACAGAACTGAAGCCATTACACGCATTGGCGTACTCAAAGACGCCTCTGGCAACATTCTATCCAAAATCGCCGACTCGATGTCAGGTGAGAAAAAAGCCATTGGCTGGTCTACTCTACCCGAAGATAAAAGCCTGGTAGTTAGAATGAGCGGCCTGGTATGGCCAGAAGCTGCTCAGCGTATGGCCAATGCTGCGCATACGACGCGCGAACAAGTCGGCCTGGGACAAATTATATTATTTGCCACGTCGCCCTACTTTCGCGGAGCTACCGAGGCAACCAATCGCATGTTTTTGAATGCGGTTGTTTATGGACCTGGTTTAGGCACACGGATAAAAGTCGAACTTTAAATGCAACTTAGCCCGGTGCCAGATTGCTTCTGGTACCGGATATTATTTCTGAAGACCAATTGATATAACGTTATCCTTGGTCGTAAAACCTGCTTCACTTTACTATTGTTGCATTTCTGCGCACCCTTTCCCGGTTTTCCAGAGAAACTGTTTACAAATAGATTTCATTTGCGATAATCCGGCCGCCTAAAATTAAAAAGGAACCATACAATGAAATTTAAACTGCTTATCTCTGCCCTCGCTTTCTCAGCAGCATTGGCTCACGCAGATTCTTATGTAACAGCCAACTATTCTGCGATTTCATCCGACCAGGGGTCGCTCGACATCGATTCTGATGCGCTAATTTTCAGAATGGGTACCAAGGTGCATAAGAATTTCTCCATCGAAGCACGTTGGGGTGCTGGAACCAACACAGAAAGTATCGCGCCAGCAAGCTATGAAATGGACTACCTTATTGGTGGTTACATCAACTATTTGGTTCAGCCCGATGCAGACTTTACGCCTTACACCCTGCTCGGTTACAGCAAAAGCAAGTTCGTCGGTCGAATTCACTCGGTAAGCTCCAGTCTGACCGAAGAAAGCTACAGCTACGGTATCGGACTCAGCTATAAAATTGGCAGTAATGGTTACACTAATATCGAGTACGCGAAGCTTTTAAGCACTGATTATACTGACAGTCAAAGTTTAACGGTCGGCGTCGGATTTAGTTTTTAAATTTGGCAAAACAATAAAAAAGGGCCTTTTGGCCCTTTTTTATTGGAGCTGTGAGTCGTTTCATTCACTCGACAACTTTCTGACAGTTGTGACTCTCAAGTTTGATCGTTTTATTACTTGACTCCAACACCAGATAACAGTGTTCACCATCGGTACGTAAAACAACTTTTTCCGGTGCCGGCTGAACCACGCCAGAGGTTAGATTTCCCTGCAAGTTTTTTATTTGCGCACGCTCTATGACAATCCACGGGCGTTCAACAAACGCATTCTTGGCGAGGGTCACATCGATACCATTAAACAGTTGATTGATCCCTTGCTGAATCGCCTGACGCATATTGTCATCATCACTTTGGATAACGGCCGTAGAATAATCAGTAGCGCTCATTGTTTTACAACCGACTGTGGCACACAACAGTGCCACGGTAATAACCAACTTCCACATGATGAAGGTCTCCTAGTTTACAACCGGTCCATTGATAAACTGATTATTCCGGATCAATGCCTCTCGCAAATAAACTTCAGAATCTAATATTGATAGACCATTTAAATTCTGTGATTTATCCTTACGATTAACACGAGCGCTCGGAGCCGGACAGGTTCCACTGGCCCGATACTCTAGTGCCGCGCTCAACAACGACTCGTTTAAGTCGCCCAGTAAGTTTTCGAAGTCGTCCGCTACAGAACACCCGGGTGTTTCGACGCCCAGGGTTCCCATCGTATTGGCAGGAGAGAAACCATCAGCGTAATCACCGAAACCTTCGTCGTTTGC
>JBPEWV010000023.1:0-25806 GCA_052032335.1 Pleionea sp.
CTCAAAAATTCTCACATGATTTCGATACATTGATTCCCGGGAAGACTTATTACTTTGCCGTTACCGCATTCAATGAGAAAGGATTGGAAAGCGAAAAGTCAGATATCATCACTATCGATCTATAGCTTTTAAATAGATCCAGTTAAGGGTTAATAGAAGCAAACACGAAAAAAGGTATTGGAGTTCGTAAGCTATACTGTACGATATTCCTCTCCAGTACCTTTTCAGGATTACATCTTATTCTCTTGTTTTTCAGTATTTAGCCGCCACAGGCAACCAGCGTCCCATTCCGAAGCTACGTTTTTGCACTCGAATAATAGGAGGTGCTTGACGCCGTTTAAACTCAGCCCGATCAACCATGGCGTGAATTCTTTGAATCAATTCTTCGCTACCTTGATAGCTTCGAATCGTTTCGAGACAGATTGCACTTTCTTGGTCGGACAATAAGTCCCCTTCGATGTAAAGCTTGAGCACGGCGTCTAACAGCGGATATTCAGGTAGGCTATCGCTGTCTTGTTGCCCTGCCGAGAGCTCAGCACTGGGTTCTTTCTCTATAATACTAATAGGTACCAGTTCTTTCCCCGCCGCTTGATTCAACCATTTTGCAATGGCGTACACTTCCATTTTGTATAAATCTCCTAATGGATTAACCCCACCATTCATATCACCATAAAGCGTTGCGTAACCCACGCTCATTTCACTCTTGTTACCTGTGGAAATCACCAAGTCGCCAAAGTGATTGCTAAACTCCATCAGAATTCGACCACGTATTCTCGCTTGCATATTTTCTTTCGTTAGCCCGCTAGGGTGCTCGCCAGTGAAAGCCTGAAACTGCTTGACTGCCAATTCAAATTCCTCAGCAATTGGAGCAGTTAACAGTGAGACCCCTAAGTTTTTACACAAGCTTTTCGAGTCATCGACACTTCCGCTTGATGAATAAACCGATGGCATTGTTATGGCAGTTACATTTTTGGCCCCAAGGGCTTCTGCACATATAGCCAGAGTTACCGCAGAATCGATACCGCCTGACGACCCAATTACCACTCGCTCAAAACCACACTTTCGCACATAATCGCGAATACCAAGAACAACCTGGCGAAACAAAAAGGCTTCTTTGCAAATCTCGTCAGAATCAGCTATTGAAAGGCCGTCCTTTCGTTGACTGAGTTTCGATATATCACTAGTGATGACCGCTTCTTCAAATGCGTTCGCTTGTACCACCCTAGACCCCAGAGGATTCATTATAAAACTGGCGCCATCGAAAACCAGCTCATCATTACCGCCAACCTGATTGACGTAGATAAAAGGTACTTTCAATTGTTCGGTTATTTTTCTAGCGATGCGATAACGCTCTTGATGCTTCCCCAAGTTACTGGGCGATGCGTTAACGCTGATGACACAGTCAAGTTCGCTATTCACTAATTCTGCAACCGGGTCGAGCGTATAAATACTCTGGCTGAGTTCGAACCAGGCATCTTCACAAATTAAAAAACCTATGTTCAGGCCTTGAAATTTTAATACTGAAGAAGTGCTTCCCGGCTCGAAGTGACGAACCTCATCGAAAACATTGTAAGTTGGCAACAACTGCTTGTGATACTCGAAAATTTGCTTTCCATTGTGTAATACTGCCAAAGCATTAAACAATCCTTTCCCCTCTCCCGATTTATTTTTTGCTGCATAACCAACAACGATGCCGCAGATATTGTTAGTGGTCTCTTGTTTCAATACGTCAAGCGCCTGCCACTGCTGATCTAGAAAGCTTTTACGCAATAACAAATCTTGAGGATAATAGCCGGTAAGCGCGAGCTCACTTAAAACTAACAATGCTTGTTCATTTTTCACCTTTTGATATTCGGTTAGTATCTTTTTCAAGTTACCTTGAATATCGCCAACTTTAAAATTTAACTGGGCGATGATGATTTTCATACAACCCTCTCCTTTTTAAGCATTAAGCGCTCAGCTTAAATACGCTTTTTAGATAGTTTAAGTAAGCTTCATCTTTGCACATGGTTTTCCCGGGACTATCACTTATTTTCGCGACAGGCTGACCATTGCAACGGGTCATTTTTAAAACAATGCTTAACGGTTGAATACCCACATCGTTGGTTAGGTTGGTTCCCACGCCAAACACAACATTGATTTTTTGATAGTATTTTTCGAGTAATTCAAACGCCAACGGAATATTCAAGCCATCACTAAAGACCAACGATTTTGTTTTCGGATCGATACCCAATTTTTGATAATGACTCAATACTTTATCCGCCCATTCAAACGGACACCCACTGTCATGTCGAACTCCGTCAAATAACTTAGCGAAATAGCGATCAAAGTCGCCGATAAATGCATCAATGCCAACAACGTCCGTTAACGCAATACCTAAGTCCCCTCGATATTCTCTCGCCCACACGTCTAATGCGACTTTCTGACTATCGACCAGTCTTGGTCCTAATGCCTGAAACGCCTGTAAATATTCGTGTGCCATGGTTCCTAGCGGCTTAAGCCCCAATTCTCGTGCGTAATAAACATTGCTGGTGCCCACTAACTTTTCACCAATTGCACGATTAAAGTGTTCCAAAACGTGTTGCTGCCACTCACGAGAGAAACGACGACGCGTGCCAAACTCCATCAGCTTAAAATGTTCTCTCAAAGGGTGCGATTTAATCAACTCGGTTTTCTCCAATAAACGCCGCTGACCCTCTTTCATATCTAGGTCGCCGTGGTGGTGTCGACTATAGACTTCTTCGACAATCGCCAATACTGGAACCTCAAATAAAATAGTGTGAAGCCAGGGCCCCCGAATGGATATTTCTAATTGGCCATTTTTATCTTTACCCAACTTGACGTAATCGTTGTTCAGCTGAAACAACTTTAAAAACTGTACGAAGTCGGGTTTTAGGTAATAGATGCTGCTCAAATAATGGATTTCGCTATCCGAAAACTGCAATTTACACAGATGTTTTATTTGCTCTCGAATTTCCACTGCCAGCGGCATCAGTTCAACACTCTCAGTTCGACACTTAAAGGTATACTCCACTTCAGCCGCCGGATAATGGTGCAGAACAGCTTGCATCATGGTGAGCTTGTATAAATCGGTATCGAGCAACGATCGAATAACGGGCTTAAAACTCATAACATCTTCCTTAAATTTCTTTAGTCTTTGCAACGACTCTAATGCCTAATGCCTGCATTTCTTCAATGGCACTGGCGACGGTGTCATCAGCGATACCACGACATGCTTCCAGATTAACAATGACATTGAAACCAGATCGTTTTAATTGTACCGCGGTAGTCTTCACACAATAATCGGTCGCCAGACCACCGACAATCACGTTTTCAATACCTTTGGCGTTTAAATACTCAATGACTCCTGTGCTGAGCTGATTTTTAAGGTCGTGGTAGCAAGCACCATAGGGATGCATATCGAGCTCAATGCCTTTCCAGACGAAGAAATCATACTCGGCCGGCTTGGGCAGGCCTTCAATCAACTCAAAGCCTTTGGTTCCTGGTACCGCGTGTTGATTCCAGGCGATATCGACATTATCGCCCTCGACAGGACTCAGCATAGGTTGCTCCTCGTTGGCAACCCAGACTGCTTGAGGGCTGTGCGCGTCTTTTGAACCGACTCGTACACTGGCCAGCTTTGCCTGTTCATTCAAAGCCGGCACGATGTCGGTACCCTCTTCTACCGGCAGTTCACTTGGGCACACAGGGGTAAAGGCGTATTGGGCATCCACATCAAAAGTCGCTGTTTTTAAAGGATTTAATGAAATCATGCTGCTTGCTCCTTAGGCTTAAATAGCCGTTACTGATTTCGCTTGCCTTAAATATGATACTTAATATACTATTAATAGTACACACGGTATAATATTATGTCAACAGGAGATGGTTAAATGATGATCAAGCACGTTGCTGTGTTGGGCTCTGCTTTCAACCCACCCCACTTAGGGCACAAAGATATCCTGCTTCAAATCAATCACGAATTTGATGAAATTATATTGGTTCCCAGTTATCGGCACGCCTTTGGAAAAACAATGGTTAGCTTCGAAGATCGTCTGGCGATGGCAAGCCATATGGCACAAATGTTTGATATCGAACTTAGACATGAACAGAAATCTGTCACGCCGATTTTGGTGAGTGACATCGAACGGAATATTGGGAAGCACACGGCCCAACCCGTTTACACGTTTGATGTCTTGTCTGAGTTAGAAAAGCGCTACCGTGCCGCAGGCGTCACTGCAAAACTCAACTTTGTTCTCGGCCCCGACAACGCGAGTTTTGATACCTGGAAACAATTTTACCGGGCCGATGAGATTCGGGAACGTTGGGGATTGCGGAGTGTCACCGAGCGGCTGAAAGTGCACAGCAGTCAAATTAGACAGCTTATAAGTGGCTTTCCACGCCCTGAATATTTATTTATGTCTCGATTGTCTCACTTTTTAGATAGACCCGTTGCCAATTACATTTATCAGCACAATCTTTATGGCGCAAAACAATGACAGTAAACAACAACTATATTAAATCAACAGAAATAAGTTATGACGGATTTTTCAAACTGAAACGTCACAGTATTCAGTACCCAAAGTTTGATAATGTACTGTCGCCCATACATCAGCGCGAAGTACTGGTTCGACAGCCTTCGGTTGGTGCTTTAATATTCGATCCAAAAAACAAAACGGTATTAATGACCGAACAGTTCCGTGTTGGAGCTCTTGAGGCCGGCGATCACCCTTGGGTATTTGAACTGCCTGCGGGCATTGTTGAAAATGAAGAGTCAGCAACAGCAGCGATACAACGCGAATTAAAAGAAGAAACCGGATACCACATTCAAGATTTGCAATTTATTGGTGAGTTCTATTTAAGCCCGGGAGGTACATCGGAAAAGTCGAGGCTTTACTTTGCTGAAGCCAACCTGACTCACAGTGGTGTTCACGGCGCTCATGGCGAAAACGAAGACATAAAGACCCACATAGTTGAAATGGCGCAAGCGTTGCAATGGATCGGACATAAAACCATCAGCTCGTCTGCCGCCATTGCACTTCTATGGCTCGCCAACAAGCTGCAAGAGAATCGATAAAATGAGTTCATCGCACGAAGAAGAAAAGTTTCTATCAGAGTACAACATACACGATTACGACGTTCCTTTAACCAGCGTCGACGTTGTTATTTTTACCATTTTAAATGACGAAGTGCATGTACTGCTGAACAAAAGGCCGGACTTCCCTTACAAAGGACAATGGGCAACACCCGGCGGCTTTATCGATCTTAAACGTGACGCCACACTGGAAGATACTGCAAAAAGAAAGCTCAAGGACAAAACCGGATACGAAGCACCTTACCTTGAACAATTGGGAACCATCGGCAATTCAAAACGGGACCCGCGTGGTTGGTCTGTTACAGTGACTTACTTTGCACTGGTTAATGCTGACAAGGTTGCTTTCAGTGAAGACTGTCAGTGGTGTCCACTTGACAGCGAAGGCAGAACCAAGCAAAAACTTGCCTTCGATCACAATACATTAATTCAAGAAGCGTTTCAAAGACTGAGAAACAAAGCACAATACACCACTATTGTCTTACATGTTTTACCCGAAAAGTTCACCTTATCAGAACTGCAAACTGGCTACGAGATCATATTAGGCGGAAAGTTAAATAAGGCCGGCTTTCGTCGTCGAATTCTCAAAGCCAATGTTATAGAAGAACTTGAGGGCGAAAGTAAGCAAACGGCCACGCGAAAAGCGCAACTGTATCAGAAATCCGAGGACGAAGAGGTTCATTTCTATATGCGAGAGATATACGCCAGGTAATTTCAACCACGAGCTTAATATTTCGATGGGATTATTGAGTGACCCGGTTTTAATGTGTAACGCCAGGGTTCTTAAAAACCAGCTATTCGATTGACAGCAATGATTCAATGTCGCAATTTCAAAAAGAATTCACTTTCAGTAAATACGAACAACTGTCGATGCGTTATTTTCTGAACTGACGAACGGCTCTGGCAAAACAACGAAATATTTCACGTTGCGCGGAAATATAGGGCAAATACTCGGGGTGCCACTGCACCCCAACAACAAATCTATCTTTATGCTCAATAGCTTGAACAAAACCGTCGGCATCTCTTGCGGTGACAATAAGATCATCACCTAACTTCTTCACAGCTTGATTGTGCAAGCTGTTAACCACCAAGGTTGATGGAGTAACACAATCACCCAGCTTGCTTTCAGAAGACACCTCAACTTCTTTGACCGGAAAGGCCGTGTATTTGTTGGGTGTCACTTTGCGATCGGGGCGGATATCGGAGTGCAGTGATCCTTTTGCCACAATATTCAACAGCTGAGAGCCGCGGCAAATACCCAATATCGGAATTCCCGAGTCAAGGTACTTTGCCAACATATCCATTTCAAGTTGGTCGCGTTCCGGATCGTAGTGACTTTGTTCGTTTTCCGGGTCACCGTAATGCTCCGGATGAATGTCATCGCCTCCGCTGATGATAAGGCCATCAACGTCTTGGGTTAACTTAGGCCCACCAGGATACAAATAAATCCCTTCAAGTCCGGTTAGCCATAAATTAAAACGTATCGCCCACCAACCAATGGGGAAACGCTTTCTGGGCCCGGTGACAGCAATCAATGGTTTACTTTGGCTCATTGTCCCTCTCATCTGAATTCAGCTTCTTCAACAATTCACTGCATCGTTTGAGCCATTTTTTATCAATCGACCTTGTCACTCTTTTGTAATCTTGACGAAACTCATCGATAAACGTTCTGAGTAAGTCTGGATCGTTCGCTAATGCTTCTACCTTAAGCCATAAAGACCAGGGAGTATCGAGATTCCACTCGGAATTATCGATGTCGCAATTGGGCAGCCGATAGTGAAAAGTGGGCCTCGGTTTTATTAGCGCTTTATCGTTTAAATCATCCACCCATTTTTCATCGATATGAGCGAATAGCGGCAAAAAATCAAGACTACGATTTCGCGTCGGATTGTATTCAAGGTAATCTTTAATGAACCTGTCCAGATCGGGTGAATAGTCAGCGTCGACTACTTTTAAAATATACTCTTTATCAAAATGATCAATATAGGGCGTTATTTTTCGAACCACATCAATTTTTTCCTGATCGTATATCCAGTCGTACAAACACAAGTAGGCCTGCATATATTGAACCAAGGTTTGCGGTTTCAGATCAGGCAATTCGGGATTCAAATGCAAACCAAAAGCAAATCGAGCGGCGTGCCGAGTGCCCAACGCACCTTTGTCACGCAAGCAGGAGAAAACTTTGTTTAGCTGTTGCAAGTTGCTCACTTTTATTGGCGGCGCAACAACCTCCCAGGGAACCCATTGTTCGGCGGCCGATTTAATCACATCTTCGGCCAACTTAATTAGCGTTCCATCGGCTCGTTCGGCATTATTTTTTTCTGCCAATTTATGCAATAGCTGAGCGTCCAGCTCCAATATAAAATCGCCAACGTCAGTATCTTTCACTTCATACTTAAACACCGATATATCGTGAATATCGCCACCATAGGTATTGGTAATGCATTGCAAAATGTGTTCTGGTTTGCAACCGGTAAATTCAAGCTCCACACCAACCCGACGTTCCTCATCATTAACATTAGAACGTCGCTCTGGTATCCAGTCGTCGTTATTTCTGAGTTTCAAATTAACCTCGGTGCTGTAACAGCGTTAGTGAGTGTCAGCAATAAAACTATAAAAGCATCCCAGAGTATTGCAAGGCATGACTCAGTTTCTTAAATGCGGCTATATTAGCTCCTTTACGATAGTGCACAAGGTCATTTTTGCCGCCATATTCAACGCAGGTATCGTGAATAGAGCTCATAATATCTTTTAGCATATCATCAACTTTTGACGCATCCCAACTCAAACGGCTTCTATTTTGACTAATTTCCAATCCGGAAACGGCAACGCCACCAGCATTGACCGCTTTGCTTGGCCCCATGATGACTTCATTGTCGTCCAGCACTTTAATGGCCTCATTACTGCAAGGCATGTTCGCTCCCTCAACCACAGCAATATACCCATTTGACACGAGTTTTTTTGCATCCTCTTCATCCAGCTCATTCTGAGTTGCGCAGGGAAAAGCAATGTCCGCATCAAACGACCAAGGTTTTTTTCCTTCCTCAAAATATTGTGTTAAAGAATCAATATCTTCGATGCGCTGACGATTTTGACGCGCATCAATGATTGCATTCAACTGTTTTTCTGTGACACCGTTTTTAAAATAGCAGGTCCCTTTGCTGTTCGATAAACTGATTACTTTAGCTCCCAACTCGATCAGCTTTTTCGCTGTAAACACAGCGACATTACCGGCCCCAGAAACTGCGCAACGCATGTCTTTTAAATCTTTATCAATGTGCTTCATCATATGTGAGGCAAAGTAAACACAGCCATAACCCGTGGCCTCCTCTCGTATGCAAGAGCCGCCAAATACCGGATCTTTGCCGGTTAGAATACCGCGAAACTGATTACTCATAACTTTGTATTGCTGAAACATGTAACCAATTTCTCTCGTTCCAACTCCAATGTCACCTGCCGGGATGTCTTTATCAGGCCCTATGTGATGAGACAACTGTGTCATAAATGCCTGACAAAAACGACGAATTTCCGATTCACTTTTTTCACGAGGATCAAAATCGGCACCTCCTTTGGCGCCTCCCATAGGAAGTCCTGTTAAAGCATTCTTGAAAGTTTGCTCAAACCCCAAAAATAATAATTCGTCAACGGCAGTACTGTTAGTAAACCTTAAACCACCTTTGTAAGGGCCAAGTGTATTATTGAACTGAACGCGATAACCTCGATTAATGTGAAAGTTACCATCGTCATCTTCCCAATCAACTCGAAATTGAATGATGCGATCGGGCTCAGTCAATAGCTCGAATACTTTCCAATAAGTGTCATTATTCTCACTTTTAATAAAGTCACTCACATCACGGCCCACCTCTTCCACAGCCTGAATAAACTGAGGGCTATGAGGGTAATTACTTTCAAGGCGTTGCAAGAAATTGGATAATTTGCTTTTGTTTGTCATAGACTCCCTTTTACCTGGTCTTCGACTGACGCTTCGCAACCATTACCAACAATACGCTGGCGCACACTGCCGACGCCAGCGAACCTGTCAGCACGCCGAGCTTGGCTTGCTTTAACAATAACGGAGCACCGTCAAACGCAAGCGTTGAGATGAACAGCGACATGGTAAAGCCAATTCCTGCCAACCATCCCAGTCCTACGAATTGCAATAACGAAATATCTTTCGGCAATCGTGCAATATTAAACTTAACGCTTAGCCAGGCCAGTAATGTAATCCCGATTGGTTTGCCGATAAATAGTCCCAGAAAGATACCCATCCACACTGGTGACAGCTCCATGGAGCTAATATTATCGGGTAGGGTCACACCAGCATTGAGAAAAGCAAACACAGGGATAATAAAAAAGTACACTGCAGGTTCGAGTCGCCAAGTCCAGTGTTGAATCGGAGTGGTTGCCGCAAGCGCCGAATCTTGAGCAGCTTCGATGATTTCATGCTGCTTCTCCTGTTCTAAAATGTTTTTTTCACTGTCGTCTATTTTCTCGAATTTATTGAGCAAGCGACGCATCTGACGACTAAACCAGTGTGTTTTTACTTGCGGTTTTGTGGGTATACAAAAAGCGGCTAAAATTCCAGCGGTTGTTGCATGCACGCCTGAACTCAAAATGAAAAACCAAAGCACCAAACCGAATAAGAAGTAGGGCAATGCTTTGCGAACCCCCAACAAATTAAGGAAAACCATAGCAAGAACGGTTAATGCGGCCCAAAGCAACGGCATAACCGCTAACGATTCGGAATAGAATAAATTGATCACCAGCACAGCGCCAATATCATCGACAATTGCCAGCGCTGATAAAATCACTGCGGCCACTCCGGGCACTCTACTTCCAAGTAAAGCAAGCAAACCTAGCGCAAAGGCGGTATCGGTTGCCATTGGAATTCCCCAGCCTTTAATAAAACTCTCATCCCCCGCTGTGGCGAAAATGTAAAACAAGGCGGGAAAAACCATGCCACCAATAGCAATAATTAAAACCAGCGCCGATTGGGAGAGATCTTTTAAGTCACCAACAAGTAACTCTTTTTTAATTTCCATGCCCAAAAGAAAAAAGAATAACACGAGAAGCGCATCGTTCACCCAATGCTTGATGGAATGCGAGATAGACCATTCGTCCAGCGTTATACCGAACTTCATTTGATTCAAACTGTGATAAAACACTTGATAGTCGCTATTGGCTATCACCAGCGCCGCAATGGTCGCGACCAATAAAATAATCCCGGAAGCCGCCTGATTCTCAGTGAATTTTTTGACCGGAGTAACTATCTTGTCCACCGCTTCTTCTAATGGTGCCGGCTCTTTGTCTTCTTGCTTTATCTTCAGCTCATCTATACTCATAAAATCGACTTACTCTCCCGCTCGTAATAACTATTCAACGCAGTGCTTTAACTCAATCTACTTGGTGCTTTAAACTAAATTTCAAGACCAGAAACCCAAGCACACCTGACACCAAAGATCCGGAAAGAATGCCCAGTCGCTCATCAAATAACAAATTGACGCCGGTTTCTTCAAACGAAAGACTACCGATGAACAGACTCATTGTGAATCCAATACCACAGAGGAGGGAAACACCGTAAACGTGCACTAATGACATGTCTTTGGGTAACTGAGTCCATTTAAGAAGTAGACCCAAACCGACAAACAACATAATGCCCACTTGTTTACCGACCACCAGTCCGGCGAAGATCCCCATTGAAACTGGATGCATAAACTTCTCTACGCCTGCATCTAAAATAGGCACTCCTGCATTCACAAAAGCAAATACCGGAAGTACGAAAAATGCCACCATACCGTGCAAGTCGTGCTCCAGACTTTTCAGAGGAGAATGTTCAGCATCATTCGGATCGGCTACGGGTATGAACATGGCCATAACCACCCCGGCGAGAGTTGCGTGCACCCCGGACTTCAAAAGTGCGACCCACATGATCAACCCGACGATAAAGTAAGGAGTGATATCAACCACTTTTCGCCGATTAAAAACGAATAAGACAAAGGCGCAAACAAGGGCAAAAATCAGCGCAGTAATCGATAACTTTGATGTGTAAAAAAGCGCAATGATAACAATTGCTCCGATATCATCAAATATTGCCAGTGCCACCAAAAAAACTTTCAAACTGGTGGGAACCCGATTGCCTAACAGCATTAAAATACCGAGTGCAAATGCAATATCAGTTGCCGCAGGAATAGCCCAACCCTGAATCGCCACCGGATCATTCCAATTAAAATAAGCGTACACCATCGCAGGTACTAGCATACCGCCTATCGCGCCGAGTCCGGGCAAAATAATATTCTTTGGATTGGACAGCTCGCCTTCGACAAACTCGCGCTTTAACTCCAGCCCAACCAGTAAAAAGAAAATGGCCATCAGCCCATCGTTAATCCAGAGCAATAGTGGCTTATCAATGGCAAAAGTGCCCACTCTTACTTCAACCGGTAAGGTGATCAAACTATCGTAATACTGCGCCAGAAAAGAATTGGCACAAATCAAAGCGAGTACCGCGGCGAACAACAAGATAATTCCACTTGCCGCTTCAAGCTTGAGAAATCGCTTAAACTCATCAATTACTTGCATGTTATAACCTTCTTCCTTTTTATTATCTGAAAAACAACTAACTTCGATTTTATTTAAAGATAAAGAAATTCCAGGCTGTCACCAGTCTATTGGCTGATGATTCCAGTCCATAAATGACAGCTCCCCATCGGGCTTTAATTTGCCCAACAAAGAGAGCAATTGCTCGGCAACAAAGCCGGGAGAAAAAAGTTTATTGTCGGGTACATTCTTTTGGAATGGCTTCGACAATGCTGTATCGGTGGTTCCCGGATGAAAGGCAATTACTTTGACATTCTTGCTGCGTCGCCAAAGCTCAATCGCCGCCGACTTTAAAAACATGTTCAGCGCCGCTTTGGCGCTCCGATAACTGTACCATCCTCCCAATCGATTGTCAGAAATGCTGCCAATTCGCGCACTGAAAACCACCAGATGACACTGCTCGTTACTCTTTAAAAGCGGTGATAAACGTGCGATCCAGAGTGCTGGAGTAATCGAGTTAACTTTCAATACTTCTTCCATACTGGACAGTTTTAAATCTCCCAGAGACTTCTCCGGCCAAACGGCATCACTGTGCAAAATTCCATTACAAATAACCATTCGTTTAATCACCGGATTGCGCTTTGAAATTTTTTCGACACAGTCTTCAATTGAAGTCTCTGAGTAATCACACTGCAAATAATCAACTGTATCTGAGGTTACCTGTTGATCGGTCGTTTGTCGGGTGACCGCAATCACTGAGCACTCAGGGTCTTCAACCATCAACTTTTTGATCAGCGCCTGAGCGATGCTGCTTGATGCCCCAATGATAATTGAAACTGACTCCGTCGTTTGACTCATGAGCAATCTCGTTTACGAGATGAATGACACGCGCCCAAATCAGTTTTTGAGCATCGCGTCACGAGTAAAGCGATAACATGACGATAACGGGCAAATACCTTATAGCCTAAATCGAAAATCCACTTCAGCAATGGCCAACGCAGTGGGGCTACCCAATGTTTCTTCCCCACTAAACGCCAAGCATGATAGGTCACGTCTAGCCCAAAAACAGGCCCCCGACCTTTCAGCTCTCCGTGCAAATATCGCAAAGCATTCTCTCGATTAATGTGCGGATAATTAGCCATCATTGAGTCCGAGTGCAGATCAACCAATTGTATTTTCTCCAGAGTGTCGCGCCGTTTTAAAACCCGCATCTCTTTGCAGCACAGTGGACAGCGACTATCATAAAATATCGTTAAAATAAGGCACCTCCGAATCAACAAACTCATTACATCGCACTTCGCTATAAAAATAACACGATCAAAAACTCAATGGCGTGAAAGGCGATTACAGCGATGGTCAGGTGTTTTCTCAATGCCAGATACCAGCTACTGGTCCACTCCGCATCAAACAACACTGCTTCGACTTTCCAGATACAGTAAAAGCCGGAAGCAAGCAGCGCAATGGCAACGGGCAGGTAGATATTTGACGTTAAAATTCCGCCACAGGCGATCAATGCAAAAACATTGGAAAGAATGAGTAACCGCTTGCGATGATAGCGGTTTTTCTGCTCATACACTCGCCCCCACATCGCTCCCGACAGGAAAGCCAAAATGGTCCCGCTGTAAGCGACAAACACATAAGGAGAGTAAAATCCCAACAGACTGCTTTGCTGGAATGAATACCAACAGGCAAAGGCAAAGGGAACCACTCCCAACCAACCTAACGTTCTTGAAACCAATGATGGAGTAAGCATTTAACCCGTCTTCTATTCTTTGATGTCTAATAAAAGTTAGACAAAATATGCGACATTAGCTAACTGTTACGTATAAATTTGACGTTTAGAGCGTACAATCGATCAAATCCGACGCGAGTGCCGATGCGCAACGCCTGAAAGTATTGAATTCGAGAAGCTGCATTGTGATTTCCATTCTTTGGTTTACCAACGATCTTAGAGTCTACGATAATTTATCGGTGGTTCGAGCCGCTAATTCGAAACGGCCGTTACTTTGTCTCTTTAACTTCGACCCGTCATGGTTAAGACCCAATCGTCTCAACAGTATTTCGCTCGGTGCGGCGCGTCACAAATTTTTAATCGAAAGTTTGATAAACCTCGATCGTCAACTGAATCAACTTGGGCAACACTTAATGGTCGTTTCCGAACAGCCTGATCACTTGATGCAGCGCCTCGACCGCGAATTCGCGATCGAAAGCGTTTATTACAGCAATCAGCCGGGGATTAACGAAAAGCGACTTTGGCAACGTTTGCAGACCAACTATCCTGGCATACACTTTGTCGGAAGTCACACCAACACGTTATTCGCGCCTGAAAACTTACCCTTTGACATAGAAAACTTGCCCGCTTCATTCTCAAAATTCAGAAAAGTAACTGAAGCTCAAATGATCCACAAACCCTTACCAGCACCCGATTATTTGCCCCCATTTGTGACAACTCAAATCCCCTGGCTAAAACAGTTACCGCTGCCGAAACCTGCCGACACCAATACAAACAAATTACAATTTAACAGCGAAAATAACGACCAGACGCACCTTCATAACTTTCGAGGAGGACAAACCGCCGGTCACGCCCATCTGGATAATTACTTCGCAACAAAAGCCGCTCTCACCTATAAAGAAACGCGCAACCAACTCGAGGGGAAGTACAGCTCAACCGGCTTTTCGCCCTGGTTGGCCAATGGTTGTCTATCGCCGCGAACCGTTATCGCGAAGTTGAAAAAATTTGAGTTGAATCACGGTGCGAACGAATCTACTTACTGGATTTTTTTCGAAATGTTATGGCGCGAGTATTTTCAATGGTACGCCCACGCTCACGGCCCAAAGCTGTTTCAATTTAAAGGGATAACCGGCAAGCCCGCGAGAAAATGTTTTTATGGCGAGCGGTATCAGCGGTGGTGCCACGGTAACACGCCTTTTCCGCTGGTCAATGCATTAATGAACCAATTGAATGCTACCGGCTATCTGTCCAACCGAGGACGACAAATTGCCGCCAGTGCCTTCATACATGAAATGCAACTAGACTGGCGATATGGTGCGGCCTATTTCGAGCAGCAGCTGATCGATTACGATGTCGGCTCTAACTGGGGGAACTGGCAATACATTGCAGGGGTTGGTGCCGACCCACGAGGAGGGCGTCATTTCAATCTGGAAAAACAGCAACAACAGTTTGATCCCAATCAAGTCTTCATAAAACGATGGGGTGGGGAAACTCGAGACCAAACGCTCGATTCAGTCGATGCTGCCGACTGGCCGATATTTCCGGACGACCACGTTTAAAAAGAGACAGATCAATAATGCATAAAAAATTGAACCTACCCACAAAAATCTGTGCTGCCTGCGAACGCTCATTCTCCTGGCGAAAAAAATGGAAAAAAGATTGGGATGCGGTTCGGTTTTGTTCCGAAAAATGCAAACGCAATCATCGCAAAGCCGCTCAATAAATCACAGTTGACACCCTATGACTCCGAATCGTTCCGTTTCAGCAAAGCTCAATAAGTCGACCCGCTGCCTAAGGCTAATCCTGGGTGACCAACTCAACGCGGCACACTCCTGGTTTCGTAAAAAAAATCCCGCTGTCGTATATTTGATTTGCGAACTGAAACAGGAAACCGATTACGTCAAACACCATACGCAAAAAATTGCCGCTTTTTTTTCTGCGATGGAAAACTTTGCTAAGGCTCTCAGTCAAGCAGGCCATCAGGTAATTTATTTAACACTGGATGAGACAGACGCCTACTCCGGCTTGAAGGAGTTGATCAACACCATTGTTGAACAGCATCAGCTGACCCGGTTTGGCTACCAACAGCCGGACGAATTTCGTTTGCAACAACAATTACAGTCACTCAACCTGTCGATAGATACCGAAAAAGTCGACTCGGAGCATTTTCTCTTATCCCATCAGGACATCGAGCAGAAGATGCAGAAAAACAAACACACCAAACTGGAATTCTTCTATCGAAAATTACGCAAAGAATTCAATATCCTGATGGAAAATGGTTCTCCCATTGGTGGTAAGTGGAATTATGATGCTGATAATCGACACTCATTAAAAGCTGCCGATATTAAGGCATTACCAAAACCGATGACGTTCAATAATGACGTCTCAAAAATTCTCAAACGAATAAAAAAACATCGGATTAAAACTTTTGGCGAATGCAATTCGAATATTGTCTGGCCGGTAACTCGTCGACAATCGCGGCAGCTGCTAACCTACTTTTGTCAGAAATTACTGCCACACTTCGGCCAATTCCAAGACGCCATGACCGAAAACTCGCCCCACGCCTGGAGTTTGTATCATTCACGATTGTCCTTCGCGTTGAATGCGAAAATGCTTTCTCCGAAAGAAGTGATTAATCAGGCCATTGAAACCTGGGAAAACAATCGAGACTCCATTTCTCTGTCGCAGATAGAAGGGTTCGTACGACAAATTCTCGGTTGGCGTGAATTCATTCGGGCGGTCTACTGGTGCAACATGCCCGAGTATGCAAAGCACAATCAATTAAGAGCAAAACGAGATTTGCCCGCCTACTTTTGGGATGGCAATACCAAAATGAACTGTCTCAAACGGTGCATCGAACAGTCATTAAAAACGGCTTACGCGCACCACATACAACGCCTGATGGTCACGGGAAACTTTTGCTTATTGGCCGGTGTTCATCCTGATCAGATAGACGACTGGTATCTTGGCATTTACATTGATGCCATCGAATGGGTCGAAATGCCCAATACGCGAGGAATGACCCAATTCGCCGACAATGGCATTATTGCAACCAAGCCCTATTGCTCCAGCGGCAGCTACATTAATAAAATGAGCGATTATTGTAAAACCTGCTCCTATAAGGTGAATAAGAAGACCGAAGACGATGCCTGTCCATTCAATGCGCTTTACTGGCATTTCCTGCATCGTCACAGAGATAAATTGCAAACCAACGGGCGCATGAACATGATTTACAACGTCTGGAATAAAATGTCCGACGATAAACAACAAGCGCTTTTGGCACGAGGCGACTGGTGCCTGAAACACCTCGAAGAGCTTTGACCCTTAATGGAAGCATTGATCCGTTTACTACAGCAACATAAGCCCTGGTTGGTCATTACAGGTGCGGGGATCAGTTTAAACTCGGGTATTCCAACCTACCGTGACGATAATGGTAACTGGCTGCGCAGCGATCCCATAAAACATCAGGAATTCATTAACTTTGCTGAAAAGCGGAAACGCTACTGGGCACGCAGTGCCGTCGGGTGGCCTCCCGTTGCCAAAGCCCAGCCAAATGAAAATCATCACTTGCTGGTTCAACTCGAAGCCAAAGGATTAATCGGCGGTCTGATCACTCAAAACGTTGACCGACTGCACCAGAGAGCCGGTCATCAACAGGTCGTCGACTTACACGGTCGTCTTGATCGCGTACGATGCCTGCATTGCAATGCCTACGAAGACAGAACACAATTGCAACAACGACTCCTCGCACTGAATCCTTTTTTACAACCGCTGACCGCCGATCTAGCACCCGACGGCGACGCTTATGTCGAAGATGAATTGACCGAAAAAATTGTGCCTGCCGATTGCCAGCGTTGTGGCGGCAACCTCATGCCTGATGTGGTATTTTTTGGTGGTGCAGTTCCCAGGGCAACTCATCTCGCTACGCAGCGAATGTTCAACGCTTGCCGTGGGGTTATGACCGTCGGCAGTTCATTGATGGTGTACTCGGGATATCGATTTTGCAAAATGGCCAAAACAGCCGGGAAACCCTTGTTAATAATCAATCGAGGGAAAACCCGGGCCGATGACTTAGCCGATCTGAAGATTGACGATGACTGCCAGATAGCTCTGCAAACCATCAATCGGGCGCTCTGAAGGACTATCCACTGGAACAGGAATTCTGCTGTCCGTTCACCAATGAATAGCGCGATAATTGACACACATCAAAACGACCCAACAGAAATTACGACTATACTGATAATACGGACTTCACTTTCGCTTTGGAAACTAACATTATGTTCGAGTCAATAAAACACTGGTTTGAATCTTTAGACCATGCCGAGTCGCATTTTGACCACCCCGACGATGAGATGTTACATGGGGCACTGGCGTCTGTATTGATGCACATTATCAATGCCGACAACATTGAGTCGTCCAACGAAAAAAGCAAGTTTTTCGATATCATGCAGTCGGAGTTTCGACTGGATAATGAAAAAATAAACTATCTGTATCGCGCAGCCAAATCGTCCACTGTTGCAGTCAAAGACGACATGTTGATTATCAAACAGTTTTTAAAAGATAACCCAGTGGTAAAAATGCAATTCTTCGATCAACTCAATCAGTTGGTCGATTTAAACGGCGTACAAGAAAACGAACTCAAGGTTTTCTACGAAGCATTGTATGAAGTGTTTCCCGAGTTAAATGATCCTGCGTGAGTCACGATTCACTTTCCGGACTTTTCGATAGCGAAACAAACGTGCTTCGGGTAATCAATAAAAACAAAGCCGAAGCCAAACCGGCTGCAGCGAAAATCATTCCCATCACCATTATTTGATATCGTGCTGCGATTAATGGTGAAACCCCCGATAGAATCTGACCGGTCATCATTCCTGGCAGAGACACCAAGCCAACCGCAAACATGGCATTAATAGTGGGCACCATTGCGGTTCGATAAGCCGCAGCGCGTGCGTCGAGAAACGATGTCCGGTCGTTTAACTCCTTGTACAAACGTTCGCTGCACAAACTCACGCTGTTCATGGCGCTGGCGAATATCATGCCTGCCAAAGGAATTACGACGGTGGCATCGTACCAAGGACTCAAGTGCAACACGCCTTGAGTCACCAGCGCCAACACGCCCGTTCCACTGAACAGCACCGACAACAAAGCAAATTTAAACAATCGATAACGATGCTGTTTCACAGTTCGCAAAGCGATCCAGCTGGAAGCGACCACCATGATGACTAACACACTTAAAACCACCCAGGCACTGTCACGCTCAAAAATATAAGTGAGCACATAGCCGACCAATAATAACTGCACCAGCATTCGGGCAATTGACCACCCGGCTTCTTTGCTCTCTTGCGTCCATCGCCAAAGAAAGAAAAACACCAGAACAACCGGAATCAAAATAAAGGCCAATTGTTCAAAAGCTATCGACTGCATCGACTCGGTCTCACTGTTTTACGGTTTTACGGTTTTACGGTTTTACGGTTTTAACATGGATATTAGCGTTGAGTGTTGGCCACCAGCCTGACCACCTTCAGTCAGGTCCAAATTGGCGGCCACTCAAGTATGAAGCCAAGGCAAGCGACTTTCCAGCGATTAATCCAAGCGGCGTTGACGAGCTCGCCACAACAGATAAATGACCGGTAGAATAAACAGGGTAAGCAATACCGCACTGATCATCCCACCCACCATGGGTGCAGCTATTCGGCTCATAATTTCGGAGCCGGTACCGCCACCAAACAAGATGGGCAATAAACCTATAACAATCGCCGCCGCCGTCATCATCACCGGACGCACGCGCAATGCGGCGCCTTCAAGCACCGAGCGGACTAACTCATCTCGATCGACCTGACTCGGCAACTCTCGATACGCCTGATTCAGATACACCAGCATGATTACGCCAATTTCAACAGCAACCCCTGCCAGTGCAATAAACCCGACACCTGAGGCGACTGAAAAGTTGAACGATTGCCAGTGCATCAACCAGAGACTTCCGACCAGCGCAAGGGGCAGTGTCCCCATGATGATCATGACTTCAAGCAAGTTTTTAAAATTCAAAAACAACAGCAAGACGATGATGGCCAAAGTAAAGGGCACCACAAAGGACAGTTTTTCTTTGGCACGCTGCATGTATTCGTATTGACCAGACCAGTCGATGGAATAACCGGCGGGTAAATCGAGTTGCTCGGCAACGACCTGTTTCGCCTGTTCGACGTATCGACCAACATCCACTCCGTCAATGTCTACCAGCGTCCAGCCGTTAATTCGAGCGTTTTCACTTTTAATACCGGGCGGTCCATCTTCGATTCGAATATCGGCAATGTCACCTAGCGCCACTCGCTGCCCCTGAGGGGTTATCACTGGTAACAGCGCCAGTTGCTCAGGTGAATCCCGATACGATTGTGGGTAGCGAATATTAACCGGATAACGCTCCAGTCCTTCCACTGTCTGGGTAACCCGCATGCCACCGATGGCCGTCGCGATAACCTGCTGCACGTCGGCAATGTTTAACCCATATCGCGCGGCCTGTTCTCTCTGAATATCAACCGTTAGATAACGCCCACCGGCAACTCGCTCGGAGTAGACCGAGGCAGTACCAGGAACCTCATTGAGAATGCTTTCAAGCTGTTGCCCCAACGATTGTATGACTGATAAATCGGGTCCCGCGACTTTAATACCCACCGGCGTTTTAATGCCTGTCGCCAACATATCAATGCGCGTTTTTATCGGCATCACCCAGGCGTTGGTTAATCCCGGTAACTTAACCAGTTTATCCAACTCCTGTTTTAATTTTTCGGTGGTCATGCCCTCGCGCCAAGCCTCACGAGGTTTTAACGAAATAAAGGTTTCAATCATGGTTAGAGGCGCCGGATCGGTTGCTGTATCGGCGCGGCCAATTTTACCGAAGACGCGGTCGACCTCGGGTAGGGTTGCGATCAACTTGTCGGTCTGTTGCAACAACTCGCGCGCTTTACCAATCGAAAGACCCGGATACGTGGTCGGCATATACATCAGATCGCCTTCATCCAGTGGCGGCATAAACTCGCTGCCAATTTTTTGCAGCGGCCACAAACCTGTGGCTAAAACCAAAGCGCCAATGGCGAGTGTCGATTTAGGGTAATGCAGCGCTTTGTTCAGAGCCGGACGATAAAGTGACGTAAGGCCTCGATTGACCGGATTATTATGTTCGGGTCTGACTTTACCACGAATAAAATAACCCATTAAAACAGGCACCAGAGTGATGGCTAAAGCCGCGGCCGCAGCCATGGCGTACGTTTTGGTATACGCCAGTGGCGCAAACATGCGCCCTTCTTGCGCTTCCAATGTAAATACCGGTAGAAAACTAACGGTAATAATCAACAAACTAAAAAACAGAGCCGGCCCCACTTCGGTGGCCGAACGCGTCACCAGTTGCCAACGGTTATTTTCGGTGAGTGGCGTTTTTTCCATTTGCTTGTGCATGTTTTCGATCATCACAATAGCGCCATCAATCATTGCGCCAATGGCAATGGCAATACCGCCCAATGACATAATGTTGGCATTGATCCCTTGAAGGCGCATCACAATAAAAGCCATCAGTATTCCAACAGGCAGACTAATAATGGCGACCAGAGACGAGCGCAAGTGGAACAGGAACACCAGACACACCAACGCAACCACCAGAAATTCCTGCAACAATTTTTGCCACAGATTATCAATTGCCCGTTCAATTAATCCGGAGCGGTCGTACACAGTAACAATTTCCACTCCTTGCGGAAGCCCTTCTTTTAACTGCTTTAACTTCTGTTTTACACCATCAATGGTGGCCTGAGCATTCTCACCATAACGCATTACCACGACGCCACCGACCGTTTCTCCCTTACCGTTTAATTCGGCAATGCCACGCCGCATTTGCGGTCCGAGCGAAATATCGGCGACGTGTTTAAGCAACAAAGGAGTCCCTTGTTCATTCACGCCCAATGGAACTTGCTCGAGATCTTTAATGGAACTTAAGTAACCTGATGCACGTACCATGTATTCCGCTTCTGCCATTTCAATTACTGACGCACCGACTTCCTGATTGGCACGATGGATCGCCATTTGAATGTGTGATAGCGGAATGTCAAACGCCCGTACCTTATCTGGGTCGACTCGAACCTGATATTGCTTCACCATACCGCCAACCGCAGCCACCTCTGACACGCCGGGCACAGTTTGCAATTCAAATTTCAAAAACCAGTCTTGCAAGCTACGTAACTGAGACAAATCGTGCTGCCCGGTGCGATCAACCAAAGCGTACAAATAAATCCAACCAACACCTGTCGCATCAGGTCCAAGTTGCGGTCTCGCAGCCTCTGGCAAAGACGGCGCGACCTGACTTAAATATTCCAGAACGCGAGAGCGCGCCCAATAGAGGTCGGTGTCATCATCGAATATAACGTAAACGTACGAGTCACCGAAAAATGAGAATCCACGAACCGTTTTCGCGCCTGGCACTGACAACATGGCAGTCGTCAAGGGATAGGTCACTTGATCTTCCACCACCTGAGGTGCCTGACCAGGATAAGTGGTTTTTATGATTACCTGCACATCAGATAAATCAGGGATCGCATCGACCGGAGTGGTGCGTAACGAGTACACACCCGAGCCGACTAAAATCAAGGTCGCAAGCAATACTAAAAATCGATTGGCAATCGACCAACGAATAATTGCGACAATCATAGGTGGGCTCCTGACGCGTTTTGTCCTGCTGATTCGTCATGCTTCATGGATTGATGTTCGGACTCATCGGGTAGCGGTTTGAAGGACGAAACAATAATGAATTCTCCTTCACGGATTTCGAAGGTAAATCGCACCTTATCATTGACCGAAATATCCTCCAGCAAGTCGATATTTTCAATCAAAAAATCCATGGTCATGGGTCCGCGATTCCATTTTTCGATTGGCCCTCGACTGATATTTACAACACCATCACTTTTGTTAATCGCATTGATGACACCATCGACAGTCGCCGATAGTATGTCATCGGCCGACGTACTCTCAGAGTCCATTCGCTTAAAGTCAGAAGTTTTGCTGGATTCCGAATCAATTAGAAACTGAGCCGAGGTGACAATTGTTTCGCCCTCAGTCAAACCAGAAAGAACTTCAAAAAATTCTCCAGAACTACGCCCCAATGCCACCTCTACCGATTTAAACAGACCGTCACCCTGAGCCAGAACCACACGGTCTTGTCGACCGGTACGAATCACGGCTTCTCGAGGGACCGTCAATACTGGATCATCAATGGTCGATTGAATCGCAACCTGGGCAAACATATTGGGTTTGAGAGCCCTATCATCGTTTTTGAATCGCAAACGCAGCTTTACAGTGCGAGTTTTAGCATTAAGTGTCGGATAAACATAATCCACCTGACCTATCCACTGTCTGTTTGGCAAAAAACCGGTGGTCATGGACACAGTATCACCTTGATTGATATAGGCAGCCTGTCGCTCGAA
Organism: Pleionea sp.; assembly: GCA_052032335.1. Lineage (GTDB taxonomy): Bacteria > Pseudomonadota > Gammaproteobacteria > Enterobacterales > Kangiellaceae > Pleionea. Next base: position 22,817 of record JBPEWV010000023.1, read on the forward strand.
CACTTCGGCTTCGACCCAGACTGTCGACAATTCTCCAATCGACATGATTTTAGTACCCGGCTTGACGAAAAAACCTTCTCTAATATTGAGACTATCGACGACACCTGCACTGGGCGCGTAAAAGGTAATGTGCTGAGCGACTCTGCGTGTATCCAAGAGCGATTTTATATGTGCTTCCGACAGCTGAAGCGCTTTGAGGCGAGCTTTCGCTGCTGCAATCAAGCTCGAGTTATTTCGTTGGATTGCAACCAGAAGCTCTTCTTGAGCATTAACTAATTCGGGCGAATAGATTTTATAAATCGGCTGACCCTTGGTCACCGGATCACCTTCGGCTTTTACATAGAGTGTTTCAATCCAGCCTTCAACCCGCGGATGAATGTGAAACAAATTATCTTCATCGTATTTAACATAGCCTACGGTTTCGATTTCAGAAGTTAACGACCTCTCTTTTACACTCGCCGTTCGAACACCCAGATTATTTATCACAGCGGGATTAATGCGCACGCTTCCGGCCTCATCATCGCTTGAACGATCACTTTCATACACCGGAACCAGATCCATTCCCATTGGAGATTTCCCTGGCCCATCGCGTCGATAGTTCGGGTCCATGGGCGCAACCCAGTACAAAGGTTTTTCTTCATCAGAGTCAGATGAGGCCGTAATGTCCGATCCTAATAAATGGTTTAAAAAGAAGCCAACCAGGCCACCCATTAAAAATATAACGATAATCGACAATGCATGTTTCATGGTTGAACTCCGATAGTTGTCGCTTTTCGTGAAACGGCCCAGTTAAAATAATTCCATTTCACCACAGCCTTCAGAAAGTCGACTTGAATATTCACTTCATCCATTTGCGCGTTCAGCTGATCGATACGAGACCGAATAACTTCGTTGAACTCGCCATCGTCATTGGTATAAGCCGTTAATGCCGACTCAACCTGCTGATTCATCTGCTCAAGCAACCTATTCGAATAGAGTTCCCGACGCTGAATCAGCAGTGTTAACGTTTGATGCGTAGCCTGCATTTGAGCCAATAGATTGCGCAACTTATCTTTGCGTTGGTACCGCATAGATTCAGATTGGTAGCGAGCTGAACGCACCATTGGGTCTTGTCGTGTTGAGGCGAAGATAGGCAAGTCAAAAGTAACGGCTACCGACAAAAAGTCGGACCGGCTGATATTATTCGGAGCATCATCGCGAAATCCGTAAGACGCGTTAACGCCCCATTGAGGTCGATAAGTTTGCTCCGCCAATTCGATTTCAGTTTTAGATTCAGCAACTTTACTGTCCAGAACCTGTAAAGCCGGATGTTGATTTAACACAGCCATAAACTCACTCTGTTTTCGGAAGTCTGACTCGGCCAACAAAGCTTCGTTAATGACCTGAATATCAGGAAGATTGGTCGACACAGAAAAATAAGCGGGCGTATCAGAAGACTGTAACCATTCAGACAGCAGCAATTGATTCGCGTGTAACTGTTGTTTTAGCTTGAGTCGTCGGTCATCAAGTCGTGTTAGCTCCAGTTGCGCACGAACTAAATCTCGTTGCCGGGTTCGCCCAAGCGCAGAGGAGTAACTGGCATTGGCAATATCAAATGCCTGTTCAAACAGCGAGCGATTGTTGTCTATCAACTCAATGCTCTGTTGAGCACGATACATTTCAAGCCACAACAAACTGACCTGATAAACAATGTTAGCTTTTTCCAATTCCAGCAGCTGCATTTTTTGGCGCGCTTTGATCAACCACTTAGACTGACTGAGGGTTTGGCTATCACCGCGTGGGAACATTTGTTGAACCGCAATTTTAACCTGCGTCATATTCTCTTGGCGAAAATCGAACGAATCTGCTGGCAAATTGGCGACGCCAAAAGAAACAGTCGGATCGGGCAGAGAATCAGCAACCTCAGCCTGCGATCGCATCTGATTAATTTCGGCAACAATCGCCGATACTTTGGGTGACTGAGCCAAGGCCTGCTCCAACAGTTGGCTCATACTGACCGGGTTTGCAGTTGCGGCAAAGGTTTGGTTAATAACGCAAACCCCGATCACCAGCCGCAACGACCACTTTACATATTTAAACATAGAAAAATCCTGAAACCTGAACTTTAACCAATCAAAAAACGGATAGAACTGGTGGTCAAAGTCGGATCAGATCAGATACAGGCAGAACTGTTTGCAGAGGTTAACTTCTAGTAATGGGGAAGGAGGTGGTATCGGCCATGATGCTGAGCGACTGATATCGACTGGTTTAACCGACAGTTCCGACAAAGACCAGACGGTTGTCAGGTTAAGTTTGTCCACTTGATTTAAAACCAGCAGCTGCTCCAACTCACAACTTTTGCAGTCGGCAGAAACATCGCCCGGGTAGTTACTCGTATCAGTATCACAACAATGGTGAGTATCTCCTGAGTTATGATGCGCAACCATTTCAGCCCCATCGGATGGCGCCGAATGATGACCTTCGTTTACAGAAGATTGCTGATGTTCAGAGGAAGGTGTGACCTGAGCAGTCACATCCATCGCGGGCATACTCAACGCGCACCACTGCCCGACCAGCAAAATAAAAGCGGCCAGCAGTGAAATCGAGTGATACTTACGCGTTAAATCATTCAGCATGCGTTCTATTTTAGCCTCAAAACGCAAATTAAGAAACCCTGGATAAACCCAGGGTTTAAAGGAGACTAAGACAACACTTGATGTTCAAGATTACCGTCTATTTTTTCGCGATTTTTTGATCCAGTTTAAACTCCATGGTGTAAGTCCTGTTTGGCGAGTAGACTGCATCTCCGTTAACCATCTCGGGCTTAAATGTCCATCGCTTTAACGCTTTGGTTGCCTGATAGTCAAAAACACCTTTGGGCTCTGATTGAAGAACTTTGATATTATATGGAAATCCTTTGGCAGCCACATCGAACTTAAAAACTACTTTTCCCTCAAGACCTTTCTTTTTCGCTTTAGAAGGGTACTTTGGCTGAATAACATTCACAGGCT